>JAIRSD010000244.1 GCA_031255615.1 Treponema sp.
GGAAGTGCCACACCCGATCCCATTCCGAACTCGGAAGTTAAGCCTTCTAACGCCGATGATACTGCCCCCCGGAGGGGCGGGAAAGTAGGAAGCCGCCAGGCTTTTTTTTATTCCCCCAGGACGGTTTGCCATATCTAAAATAACGGTTCCGCGGTAAGGTCTTGCAAGAATCTCTTTTTCGATAGTATAATTTCTAAAGGGTCTTTTCGGTTAATTACCCGCCATGGGGTGAAGGAAGGGGTTTGTAATGGCGGAACAGAATCAGCTGGTCACTTTTCAGCTTGGTGAAGAATTGTATGGTATAAATATCATGGATGTGAAGGAGATAGTCCGCGTTCAGGGTATCAGGGCTATTCCAAATGCCCCGGTCTATGTGGAAGGTATCTTTAATCTTCGGAGTGAAATCATCCCCATAATTAACCTGCATAAACGTTTTCATCTTAAAAAAGTGTTGGATTCCGATGAGGATGAACTCTTATCCGGTTTTATTATTCTGGATATTGACGGGATGAAGTTGGGGGTCATTATTGACCGGGTTTCTCGGGTGGTTACCATTGAAAGAGAGGAGATTCAGCCTCCACCCCAGATGCTTAGCGGGATCGGGGCGGAATATATTCAGGGGGTAGTACGCCAGGAGCATGGGTACCTCATCATTCTGGATATTCGGGACCTCTTTAATCCCAAGGAACTACAGAAGATCGCCGAACTACACAGGTAGTGTGGTGATCCCATGAAAATCGACGTTTTTTCTCCCACTATCAGACGGAAAGAAATGGATGCGGTTCTTACCGCCCTGGTAGAAGACAAAATAGGGCCCGGCGAACGGGCCCAGTTTCTGGTTCAAAACGCTAAAGAGTTTTTGAAGTTCGATTATTGTCTTGCCCTCCGAAGTCCCGCCATGGCTTTATATATCGCCCTTAAAGCCTTGGATCTGCGGGATGGGCAGGGGGTGGTTCTTTCGGCCCTTTCCCCCCGCTATTATCGGGAGGTCCTTAAGGAATTGCGGCTTGTTCCGGTTTACAGCGATGTGGAAAAGGGCAGCCCCCTTATCGGCAGGGCCGGTATTGAGGAGGCCGCGGCCCGGAGAAAAAATGTGGAAGTCCGCTGCGTCCTCCTCTGCCACAGCCTTGGTTTCCTGCCCGATTTTCACGAAATTGCCGAGCTGGGGCTCCCGGTTATCGAAGATCGTTCCCATAGTTTTGGTTCGACTGTCAACCCGGTTTCCGTCGAAGGGGATTCTTCCGGTCCGGGCCTTCCTGCCGACGTTGGGGAAGGGAGATACGGTTTTTCCGTTTACACCATCCTAGGCCTGGAGGAGCGCGACATGCTTACCGGAGGCGGGGGCGCTCTGCTTTACGCGGGAAACCGCCGGGATGGATCGGTGCTGCGGAATTTTGCCGGCCTCCCCCCGGAATACGGCCTGCCGGATATGAATGCGGCGATGGCGGTGATCCAGCTTAGGGAATCCGCCCGGAATCTGGAAAAACGCCGGGAGATTGCCGATATCTACAATCAGTCCGCCCTGCGGACCCGGCACAGGCGTTTTGTTATGGGCGAAAATTTGTCCTACAATAATTACGCCTTTCCCTTAATTCTGGAAACCGGGCTAAAGGACGTAAAAGTCTATGCCCGGAAGAAGGATATCCTGGTGGAAGGCGCCTTCGCCCGTACCTTGATGGGGACGCTTGTTGAAAGCGGTCCGGGGAATTCGGAGGCGGGGCGGGAGGAAGGTCTTGACCGGGAAAATTGTCCGGAAGCCTATTCTCTTAGCTTAAGGACCATAGTATTCCCCCTATATCCCCGGCTTAGTTCCGGAGAAGTAGAAAAGATTTCAAAGCTCATCATCACCTTGCCGTAAAAGGGGCGTGGCCATATTGAAACGGGCATTGTTGTTTATTAATCTGCATAAAAACAACGCCCATGTCCTGGCATCCGAGATCCGCACGGAATTGGAAAGCCGGGGTTTTGAAGCGGGCCTTTTTACTTTTGAAAGAGGCAGGACTGCCCCGAAAGAACCCTATGATCTGGCCTTTAGTCTGGGGGGGGACGGTACGGTCCTCTATACGGCCCGTGCCGTGGCGCCCGGGGGGACGCCGATCATTCCGGTAAACCTGGGGACCCTTGGTTTTATCGCGGCGGTTCAGCCCGGCGACTGGAAGACGATCCTAGACCGGTGGGAGGCGGGGGCCGTCTCTGTTTCGGAACGCTTTATGATAGAAGTCGCCGTGGAACGGCGGGGAAGCCGGATCAATCTGGGACCCTGTCTTAACGATGCGGTTATTTCGGCCATGGGGATTGCGAAGATCATCCGCCTTAGACTGGAATCCTCTATCCCCCCTGCCGGGGGAGAAGAGGGCGATTTTATCAGGCTGGGAGAATACCGCTCCGACGGTCTTATCGTGGCCACCCCCACCGGGTCCACCGGTTATTCAGTTGCGTCCGGGGGCCCTATTCTGGAACCGGAGATGGAGGCAATTATTATTAACCCTATCTGCCCCTTTACCCTCTCCAACCGTCCTATTGTGCTTTCTCCCCGGGAAACGGTGATTGTGACGGTAGAGGAAGAACAGCGGAGCGGGGTACTGCTGACCATTGACGGGCAGGTGACCGAGCCGTTGGAGCCGGGGGACCGGATCTTTATCAAGCAGGCCCCCTTCCGCGCTATGCTGGTGGCTTCCGGCCGCCGGGCCTTTTATAATGCCCTGCGGACTAAACTTGCCTGGTCGATCCCCGATACGGGGGAGCGGGGGGATCGAAAAGAACCTTTACCGAATGGGATGGCGGGCCGGAATGCTTGAAGAACTATCCATCAGGAACTATGCCCTTATCGAAAATATTTCCCTTTCCTTTGGCGCCGGTTTTAATGTGTTCACCGGCGAGACCGGGGCGGGGAAATCAATAATCGTCGGTTCCTTAAGTTTTCTGATGGGCGGAAAGGCGGAGGTCGATGTGATTCGCACCGGCACCGAGGAAGCGGCGGTATCGGCGGTCATATCGGTTCATCCTCAAAATCATGATGCCCGGGAATGGCTTGACAGCCGGGATATTCAGATTGAAGAAGGCAGGATTATCGTCCGCCGGAGTATCAAGAATACCGGCAGGGGATCGATCTTTATTCAAAATGCACCGGTAACCCGGGCTGATCTGACGGAATTCATGGCCCTGCTTTTCGATCTCCACGGCCAGCATAATCACGAGTCCCTGCTGCGTAAGGAGAACCACCGGCGTTGCCTGGATCGCTTTGCCGGTCTTGAGAATGAGGCCGCCGAATTTAACCGGGTGTTCCTGGCGCTTTCTGAAAAAAAGAAGGCGCTGGAAGCCTCCCTGAATTCCCAGCGGGACCGGGAGGCCCGTCTTGAACTGCTGCATTACGCGGTGGAAGAAATTGCCGCCGCCGATCCCCGAAAGGGGGAAAGTCAGGAGCTTGAGGGTGAAGCTCAGAAACTTGGGGACTTTGAGAAACTGGCGGCCCATGTGAACGCCGCGGCCGCCGCCCTTTACGATGACGAGGTTTCGCTTCTAAGCCTGGGCCGGCGGGGCCGGAGTTCCCTGGACGCCGCCTGCTCGATTGACGGATCCCTTGAATCCCTGCGGGAACGTTTGAACGATTTGTATTTTGAGGCGGAGGATTTGGCGGAGGAATTCCGTTCCTACCGGGAGACCCTGAGTTACGATCCCGCCAGGCTGCAGGAGATAGAGGAACGGCTTAATCTGCTTTACCGGTTAAAGAAAAAGTATGCCGGCGACATCATCGCCCATCCGGGTCAGGATTCTGAGGAAGGAATCTTAGCCTATAAAGAGAGGGCGGAGGCGGAAATAACGGAGTTATCGGGTATTGAAGAGAACCGGGAAAAACTTAAGGAGGAGATTGGGGGCCTGGAAAAAAATATCGCCGCCCGATCCCTTTCATTGGGGGCCGGACGAAAAGATGCGGCCAAGGTTTTGGGGGAAGGAATCACGGGAATCCTCTCCCGGTTGGGGATGCCGAACGCCAGGTTTTCTCCCGCTGTCAGCCCCAAAGGGAAGGGCGGCCTCGTCCTTGGTCCCTGGGGGGCGGAGGATGTGGAATTTCTTATTTCCGCCAATACCGGAGAGCCTTTAAAGGATCTGTCCCGTATTGCCTCCGGAGGGGAACTTTCCCGTGTAATGTTGGCAATTAAAACGGCCTTTGCCTCCGCCGATGCCAAGGGCCATGATGTTTCGCCGGAAACCCTTGTTTTCGATGAAATTGACACGGGTATCGGCGGCGAAGTTGCCTTGTCGGTGGGAGAATACCTGGTGAAAACCGGCGGGCGGAAACAGATTTTCTGCGTGACCCATCTGGCCAGCATCGCTGTGCGGGCCGATAACCACTATAAAGTCGAAAAAAGGATCATCCCTTCAAGGGGGGGGGAACGGACGGTGACCAGTGTTAAGGTCCTGGGGAAGCATGAAAAACGTCAGGAAATCGCGCGGATGTTGGCGGGGGACGCGGGAAACGCCGCCCTCGCCCATGCGGACGATTTGCTGGAAAAATACGGGCGAAAGGCATAGAAAGTATAGGATATGTCAAAAATTTCCAGCCAGGATCGGGCGTTGTATTTAGAAAAAATTAAAAAATATCATGACTCCATAGAGATGTATCTGGATAAAGAAAAGGAAATTCTCGCCGCCATCAAACAAGATACCGAAGATTCGGCCTTAAAACGGTTGTCTCTGGTGGAGGTGATGCTTAACCTTTGTTCCTATTACCTTGCCCAAAACGGGATATCCCAATCAGTTCTAAAGGTCAAGAATGAAGACGCTTTGAACGAATGCCGCAAGTCAATTTATAAAAGCGTTATCTACCTTGAGCAAATTGTTACGAGCATGGTAGACGCTCCATTTTCTGAATATGAAAAGGAACTTGAGCGTCTTGCTCCGTTAAGTCCGGGGGATCGGTATTATCTGGTGCGGAAAATGGGACTGACTATTCATCTTCTGGAAAATGCCTTTGGTGAAAACAGCAAATGGAAATGGGCCTTTGTGGATCTTGAAGGCCGCTATGCGGCGGCGGCAAAAAATTTGATCGATTTAAAGACCGTGATATCGAACACGGATCCCCGTTCCCCCAATTATGCCCCCACGGTCTACCATTTACGGCTTGTAAAAAAATTACTCATGCAGGCGGCCGACCGGTATCGGGATCGTTATGAGCTTTCCACCAACAGGGTAAATGATTTTGAAATGGGCATCCGTTTCCTCCATGCCCTTCACTGGATCCTCGAAATTTTTCAGGATAGGGAAGAAGCATGGACGGTAAGCCGGAAACTGGATACCTGGGAATTAAAACTCAGCAGGGACCTTCAGCGGGATCCCTCGGTAAAGAAAGAACCCCGCGCCGGGAACTTAATTCAACATTGATAGAGTATCCATCCGCGCCCAGCGTCTCGCTATATCCGCGGGGCTTTCCGAAGATACGTTCCTAATTGATTTGTTTGCTCCAAGCTGGAGAAGCATGGATATGGTTTCCGCGTTGCCGATACGGGCGGCGTAATGGAGGATTGTATTCCCCGATGAATCACGGGCCCCAATGGCTTTGCCGGAAAATACCGCCCGTATCGGCCCCGGACCTTTCATAATGACCAGCTCGCCGGGAGTCTTTCCGTCCCCGGCTATGGTAAAAGGATCCGCCCCCGCGTCGGCGAGAATTTTTGCCAACTCCCAATATTCCTGATCTACCGCGAGCCGGAGGGGGGAGCGCCCCCCGGAATCCACCGGCGACAGACGGGCGCCCTGATCAATGATGACCCTAATGAGGGAGAGGGGCGCCCCTTCGCGGATAGCTATGTGCAGGGGAGAGGCGCCGTTATCATCGGCCATCTGAATTCGGTCCTTGGTCAACAAGGTGGAAACCATGCCGGGAGAAACAAACAGGGCGGTTTCATAGGGGCTGCGGCCCTGGGAATTTCGGGCATGTATGGGAGCTCCCCAGAGGAGAAGAAGGTTTACCATATTGTTCTGCCCGGAGGATACCGCGAGATGAAGGGGAGTGTCCCCCAGATTGTTCCTGGTATTGGAATCCGCCCCAAAATTTACCAGCCGTTCCGCGGAGTTGACGTTTCCGGCGCCTACCGCCTCCATGAAGGGGGTGTTTCCTCCGGTGTCACGAATTTCAATGTCCGCCCCCTGGTTTATCAGCAGGGTTTCGATATCGGAGATTCCCAGCCGCACCGCGTCATGCAGGGGGGTCTTTCCGTTCAAAGCCCGGGCGTTAATGTCGATCCCCAGGTTGATAAGGGTCTGGGCCGATTCCCTGTTGTTCCAGCGTACCGCCGCGTGGAGGATGGAATTTCCCAAGTTGTCCCGGCTGGTCAGGGAAGCGCCGGCGCTGATCAAGGTTTTAATGGTAGCGTCTTGCGGCGAGCCCCGCTCGCCGGTGGATTTGGCCGCCACGAAAAGGGGCGTCTCCCCGGTGGCGTTCTTCGCCTCCAGGTCGGCCCCCTGCTGGACAATGTAGGGGATCTGGGCGTCAATTTTCCATTGGGCCGCATAATGGAGGATCCCGTTTCCAAGCCCGTCCTTGGTCAAAACCGTGTGAGAGTTGATCATCCAGCGGCGGACGCCGCCGGGGGAAAGGAAGGCCATGTATAGGGGAGTTTCCCCCCGGGCGTTGGGGGCGAAAATATCCGCCCCCCGGGAGATGAGGAGTTCGCCGGTTTCCGCTTCGTTAAGGCTGGCCGCCAAATGGAGGCTCGTATTCCCCTCCCTGTTGCGGGCATTGATCATGGCCTGCTGTTCCAGAATAAAACTGACGGTTTTTATATCCGCGTAATTTTCAATGGCTTTATGGAGTATGGTATTCCCCGCACTGTCGGTTTGAAAAACCGTTTCCGTTGTTATCAACGCCGAAAGCACCGGGTTGCCAATTTCCAGGGCCCTCTCAAAGGGGGTAATCCCTCCATTGTCCGCGGCAAAAACATCGGACTGGTAGGAAAGGAGGGGGGGAATAAGCTCCATCCGGCCTTCCTCTACCGCCAGGTAAAGGGCGGTTTTACCGTCAATATTGCGGATGGAGACATCGGTGCCGCCGGAAAGGAGGGCCTGTACAATATTGCTTTTGCGATTCAGGGTAACTACAATGTGCAGCGGGGAATCTCCATGCTCGTCCCGCAGATTGGAATTTACCCGGTAATTCAAAAGCAGGCCGATAGCCTCCCGGTGGCTTTCCGGGGGGATGCCAAGATGAAGGGCCGAATTTCCCTTGGCGTCCTGGGCGTTGGGATCCGCCCCCTGGGAAAGGAGCAATTCCATGGCCTTGATATTTCCTACCCGTGCGGCTTCGTGGAGGGCCGTGGATCCGGAAGCGTCTTTAATGTTGATCTGTGCGTTTCGTTCGATAAAAAAACTCAAGAGCCCTAAATGTCCTTCCCGGGCGGCGAAATGCAGGGGGGTTCTTCCGTCGTAGAGTCGTATGTTGAAATTTGACGAACGGACGGCGGGGGCGAAATAGGAGTAAACAGGATCCAGGGACTGGGATCCCGCGAGGATGAGTGTCTCCGCCGCCGCCGCGTGGTCCCGTGAATCAAGACGGGATAAGACCAGATCCAGGGCGGTCCTGCCCATCTTGTCGCGGGCCTCCAGGAGTTCCGCAGCGGAGAAGGCCGGGGCCGTGAGTATCTGTTGTACCGCCTCCGGATCCCCCTTCATGGCCGCCAGATGGAGGATTGTCCGCCCCTCCGAATCCAGGGATCTGAGGGAGTCCGCGGTCAGCAGGGCGTTAAGGAGATCTCCTTTCCTGGAAATACCGCTTAAGGCGGGGCTGTCCCGGGCAGCCGGATCAGCCCCCTGCGCCGGATAGTGTATATCCGCCCCGGCTTTTACCAAGTGGGCCGCCAGAGATGCGTCCCCCAGCCCGGCGCTGATATCCAGCGGGCGTCTGCCTTCGTTGTCCAGCGCGTTGACATCGGCCCCCATAGAAATAAAGAAGGCCCCCAGTTGGGAGTCCCTTTTTTCAGCGGCGATGTGCAGGGGGGTTCTCCCCCGTGAATCGACGGCATGGACATCCACCTCCCCCAGAAAAAAGGAGCGGGCCTTTTCACTGTCGCCGCTTTCCAGGGCGGTCCAGACAGTCTCCTCCAAGGGAGGGGCGCTGTTCGCACAGGACAGAAGACCCAGGGAAAGGGCGCCGCAAAGGATGCACATGGCAATTTGGACGGGGTATATACACTTCATATTCTCTATATCGGCGGAAAGGAAGGAGAACTGGAGATTTTAGCTTTTCCGGCGCGGCGGGCGGCGTTTGCGGGCGCCGCCCTTTGGAAACCGAATGTACGGCGGCGCGTCAGCCGCTCCGCGGTTGTGCTGGAAGGCAGGGGGTTGTTTGTATGGTTGTATACTGTACAAAGGGGCGGACCCATGCCCGCCCGCAGTCCGCGAAAACGACGGGGAACAGCGAAGGCGAGAATCGTGCCGGCAGGGAGGCCGGCTGTTTTCGTTCTATTCCATGAGTTTTGGCGCGGAGCGTAAAAACCCGCAGGCTGAAAATCCGCGGGGATGCGGATTTTCAGAAGGCGAAAGCCGCGCCGCTCGGCGCGGCTTTCGCGCCCGCGCAAGGGATAGAAGCGGAACAAAAACCCGCAGGGTTTTTGTTAGAGCGGATAGCCCGGTTTTTTGCGGCGGAGCCGCAAAAAATGCGCCCGGTATACTCGCGATATGCAGCCCTTTCTAAACCGGGAACGGCTGGTCGCTTGACAGGCGGGATCAATGGCCGGTATCTTGGGGAGACAGCGGATTTCTGCTGAGCTGATGACTGTTGATCCGCCGGCCTGCGGCGGGATCGCTTGCAATTTAGAGAGGCCGGGGCGGTTCGCAAATTTTCGTTCCGTCGAACCGGGGTTCCCGCCGGCCGGCCTGGGAACAAAGGCTTTTGAAACGACAACCTTGAATCTGGGTTTTAATTTTTACGGCAAGGAGCGGACGATGAAGATCTTTATGACTGGCGGAACCGGAAATATTGGGCAGTATGTGACGAAGGCCCTTCTGGAGGCGGGCCATAGTCTGGTGTTGTACACCAGAACTCCTGAACGGATCCCCGGGATTGGGGAAGAGAAGAACACGGTCCTGGTGAAGGGGAATATTCTGGAACTGGGGGTGATGCGGCGGGCCCTTAAGGACTGCGACGCGGTTATTCACATTGCGCTGGGCTGGGGGAATACCCCCCTGGATATGCTGGATCACGACACCCGAGTCACCGTGTCCCTGTTGGAAGGGGCGGAAGAAGCGGGGCTTAAGAATTTTATTTATACCAGTTCTACCGCGGTCTATGGGCCCAACCAGGATGGGGCCAGCGAAAAGTCCATGCGCACCCCCGCCAACCTCTACGGCGCGACAAAGTCCGCCAGCGAGGTGTTCCTCCTGGGGTACCGGCAGAATTACGGCGGCCAGGGGAAGCCGGGGGAAAAGGTGGGGATCCGGCGGAATATCATCAGGCCGGGCTACACCTTCTCCAATCCGGCCTATGAGGGCGGAGCGTCTCAGTCGGATAAACGTTTCCGGGATATCGCCCGGGCCGTGCTTAAGGGTGAGGACCTCACTCTTTCCGATTACGACGGGACCCAGTTTATCTCCTCCGCCCAGTTGGCCCAACTCTACCTGAAGCTGGTGGAAAGCGATTTGAATGAGGAAATATTCAACGGCCTGGGGGAGACCTTTACCTCCTGGGCGGAGATAGCCCGTTGGACCGTCGCCTGTGTGCCGGGGACAAAATCAAAGGTTCTTCCTCCTCCGGGAGAAAGCCCGCGGACCCCGGTTCATACCCATGTGGATAAGATCAAGGAAGTATTCGGCCTCTCTTTTGACGCCGCCGCCGAACTGAAAGAACACGTCCGCTGGAATGTGGAGCGGGAACGCCGGGCGCTGGCGGGGGAACAGGTCCATGATGTGTACCATGTGTGGTAAAGGGCGCGGCAAGAACCGGCCGAAGGGTTAAAAATACGCGGCGATTCTCTTTTAAGAAAACGCCGCGCGCCGAGTGAAAGGGGGGCGCATTTTTGCGGCCCGCCGCAAAAACCGGGCTGTCGGGGAGGCCGCGGGATCTTGCGGCAGCCGCAGACTGTTACGGCAGCCGCAGGCTGCCACGGGCTCCGCCGCGTTCCGGCCCCGCCTCCGGCGCGGCTGCTCTGCAGCCCTCCTATCCTTTGCGCGGCTGAAAATCCGCGAAGGCGAGGAAGGTGCACGAAGACCGGAGATTGAAGATGCTTTTTCGTTCCTTCGTGTTCCCGGTGAGCCGCAGTTCGCCTTTGTGCGCCTTCGTGGTTAACATTCTTATTCCCGGTTTTTTCGCTTATCCGGTGATTTAGGGTAAGCAAGGTACCAGGCGGTGAAAGTCCGCTATGCGCTCGCTAGCAGGAAGCATGAGCCAAGAGCAATGGCGTCCACCGTGAGGCGGAATCTGAAGGAAGCTGGAGGCAAAATCCCTGACCGACGAACAGAAACCGCATATAAGGCAGTACCGGGCGGACGAGCTTGCCGCACAAAGCGAAGTCCAATGCCGCCTGAGCCCGGTGTTGTAAATGCGGCGGTTAGACGGGATGAAAGTTACCGGCCCTTGCCTGGGGAGGTCTGGACGACATCTGATCAAGCGGTATGAAGAATTGCGGGCCGGAGCCCAACGGCGTTCGATGCCGCACGCAACTCATTGAACCGCCGTGTACCGAACGGTACGCACGGTGGTGTGGGAGGACGGCTGCTCAAATAATGGACAGCCTCCCACCCGATTTTTTGTGCTTTGTATCAAACGCATGGGAAGGGACGGCGGCAGCCGGCCTCCCTGCCGGCGCGGCCTTCGCCTTCGCTGTTCCCCACCGTTTTAGAGCGGGCTGCGGGTGGGGAACGCTCGGGCATTCATGCCGAAGCGTCCGGGCCGATAGATCTCCGATGGGAGACGGATCGGGGCTAAGGGCGGGACTGCTGAAAAATGCGGCGGCCCGGCTTGACATGGTCCGGCGAAACCGGGTATGATTAATGCGGTTTTCAAGCGGCCATGGTGGAACTGGTAGACACGCCAGCTTGAGGTGCTGGTGCCGAGAGGCATGGAAGTTCAAGTCTTCTTGGCCGCAAATCCTTACAGGATAAGGAATTAGCCTACCCGAAA
>JAIRSD010000265.1 GCA_031255615.1 Treponema sp.
GCAAACCCCCCCCCGGGGGCCGGAATTTTTTGTTTTGGGCGGTGCGCGCAAACACCGGGCCGGCCAAACCCCCCGGGGGGGGGTATTTCCCCCCGCGCAAGGGATAGGAGCGGAACAAAAACCCGCAGGGTTTTTGTTGGAGCGGATAGCCCGGTTTTTTTGCGGAGCAAAAAAATGCGCCCAAAAGAAACTCGATACGCGGCGTTTCTAACCTGGGGGCCGCCGGTTCCAAAACTTTTGGTTCGGGGCCGGTGAAGATATTATTTTTTGGAGGATCTTATGAATGTGCGAAAAATTGTCGTCATGTTTTCTGTTTTGTTGACGGCGGCGGCGGTTTCCGCGCCCTGCGGGGGCAGGACGGATTCCCGGGCGGGGCAGGCGTCGAAGACGGTGGCTCTGTCGATTAACGCGCTGGACGAGTACCAGACTGAGTGGTTCGGCTATTTCGAATCCGAGGCCGAAGCCAGGGGTTACCGGGTGGTGATGACCAACGCGGAAGGCAAGGTGGACAAGCAGATTTCCGATGTGGAGTCCCTTATCCAGTTAAAACCGGCGATTATCATTATCCGGGCGGTCGATTCCGACGGGGCGGTTCCCGCTTTTGAAGCCTGCGAGGAGGCGGGAATTCCTACTATCGATTCGGCTTTTGGGACCAACTATCCGCATACTTTAAAGGTGCTCCAGTCCCAGTACAATCTCTGCGCTCTCCAGGCCCAGTATTGCATTGACTGGCTTGAGGCCAATCCGGGGAAGAAACTGAAGGTCGGCTATGTGTGGGGCGTGCAGGGGGTGTCGGGAACCATCGACCGGTATACCGGCTGGAAGGAAACTCTTTTGAAGGCGTACCCGGACCGGGTGGAAATTCTCACGGAGAAGGTCTGCAACTGGTCGGCGACGGAAACCATGGCCGCGGTGGAAGACTGGCTCCAGGCTTTTCCGGAAATGAACTGCATTGTCGCCATGTCTGATGAAATGGCTATCGCCGCGGCTAACGTGCTGCAGGCGGCGAAAAAAACCCTGGACGACTGCATCGTGGTGGGAATCGACGGATCCCCCAACGCCCAAAGAAGCCTGCGGGAAGGGGTTATGAGCGCCACCGTGTTTACCTCCAAGAAAGCGGAGGCGAGGTTCACCATTGATTACGCGGAGCGGATCATGCGGGGAGAAAAACTCGCCGGCCAGACCATCGATCCCGGTCAAACCATATCCGCCCTGATGACCAAGGACAATATCGAGCAGATTCTGTCGATGGATCGGTAGTTGGGGATTGGCGGTTTTTAAAGCGGATCGGTAATTTTTATACCGGGGGAGAACGATATGGCGCCGGGGGAACAGGATTATCTACTTGAGATGCGGGGGATAGTAAAGATCTTCCCCGGCGTCCGCGCCCTGGACGGCGGGGAATTGAAGCTGCGCCGGGGGGAAATACACGCCCTTATCGGGGAGAACGGGGCCGGAAAATCGACGTTAATGAATATTCTTCTGGGTATTTTTCCTCCCGACGGGGGAGAAATTGTGTTCATGGGGAAAAGGGTTGAATTCAAGAATCCCCACGAGGCTCTCGCCTCCGGCATTTCCATGATTCACCAGGAGATTAATCTGATTCCTTCCATGGACACGGCGGAAAATATCTGGATAGGCCGGGAGAAGCGTTTTTCCCGGTACGGCCTCCTCAGCGTCGCGTCCCGGCGGCGGGCGGCGGCGGAACTGCTGGATCGGCTGGGAATCGACATATCCCCCCGTGCGCTGGTCCAAAGCCTCAGCCTGGCGAATATGCAGCTTGTGGAACTGGCCCGGGCGGTTTCCTACGATCCGCGGCTTATTATCATGGATGAACCGACCAGTTCCCTTTCGGATAAGGAAATCCGTTTTTTGTACCGGATAATCCGGGAGCTTTCCGGCAGGGGAACGGCGGTTGTTTTTATTTCCCACAAGCTGGAGGAAATTTACGAAATATGCAACACCGTAACGGTGCTGCGGGACGGCCGTTTCATTTCCCGCTGCCCCGTATCGGAGCTGCCCATGGATGAACTTATCACCCGAATCGCCGGGCGGACCGTCACGGAGATGTTCCACAAGGAAAAGGCGGAGATTCAGGATACGGCGCTGGAAGTAACATCCCTTTGTTCCGGCAAGACTTTTCGGGACATTAGTTTTTCTGTGCGGCGGGGGGAAATTCTCGGGTTCTGCGGCCTGGTGGGGGCGGGGCGCACCGAGATTATGCGGAGTATTTTCGGCATCGATCCCCTGGATTCGGGGGAAATATTTATCGAGGGGAAAAAGGCGCGGATCCGTTCCCCCAGGGACGCCATTAAACTTGGGCTGGGCATGGTAACGGAAGACCGGCGATCCGGCATTATTCCCATCCTGTCGGTGCGGCAAAATATTTCCCTGGCCTCCTTCAGGGCTTATTGCAACGCCCTGGGTTTTATTCTGGCGAAAAAAGAAAGCCGGGATGCCAAGGAGAAGGCGGATCAGCTTGCCGTCAAGGCGGCGTCATTGAAGCAGGTGATCGCCTCCCTTTCCGGGGGGAATCAGCAGAAGGCAATCGTGGCGAAATGGCTGTTGACCAATCCCAGGGTGCTTATCCTTGACGAACCGACCAGGGGCATTGACGTAGGATCGAAAAGCGAAATTCACCGCCTGATAAGCCGGCTTGCGCGGCAGGGTCTGGCGGTCATCCTGATTTCTTCCGAAATGCCGGAAATACTGGCCATGAGCGACCGGATTATCGTAATCCGGGACGGCGTTCTCGCGGGTGAATTCCAGCGGGGCTCGGCAACCCAGGAAGAACTGGCCCGGCGTCTGTTCGGCGCGTGAAATTAAGGAGAAGTAACCGTGGATGAGACAAATAAAGGCATGGCAGGGGCCCGTTCTTTCTTGCTGGATCTCTTGCTGAACAACAAGGCCCTGATCATACTTTTGGTGCTTTGTATCGGCTGCGCGTTTTCATCGCCCAGTTTTCTTAATCCGATAAATATCAGAAATGTGATCCGCCAGATCTGCACCAGTACCATAATCGGCGTGGGTTTTACCTGCGTCATCGCGTCGGGGAACCTCGATCTTTCGGTCGGCTACATGCTGGGCATGCTGGGGGTTATCATGGGCCTTTTGTCCAAAACCTCGGCCCCCTTCCCCCTGGTCATCCTGGCGGGCCTGGGGGCGGGGGCCCTGTGCGGGTTTCTTAACGGGATCATCGGCATCCGCTTCAAGCTGCCGCTCTTTATTGTTACCCTGGCCACGGGGCAGATTTTCCGGGGAATCTGCTACCTTATCAGCAATACCTCCCCGGTTACCGGCCTGCCCCAGGCCTTTAAGACTCTGGGGCAGGGCTACCTGGGTCCCATTCCCATCCCGGTATACATTGTGATAGGGGCGACGGTAATTATTTATGTGATCCTGAACCGCACCGCCTTTGGCCGCTACGCCATAGCCACCGGGGGAAACCGGACGGCCGCCCGCATATCGGGAATCAATACCGATCTTGTTACCGTCGCTATCTACGTCCTTATGGGGTTGTGCACCACCATTGCGGCCCTCATCATGACCGGCCGGGCCGCCTCTGCCCAGCCCGCCGCGGGGCAGGGCATGGAGATGGACGCCATCGCCGCGGTCGTCATCGGCGGCACCCCCCTTAACGGCGGCAAGGGCAAGGTAATGGGCACCGTATTCGGCTGCCTCATCGTCGGGGTGATCAATAACGCCCTTAACCTCTCCCGGGTGGACTCGAACTGGCAGCTCATTGCCAAGGGCAGCCTTATCCTGATCGCCGTGCTGCTGGATGTAATGACCCAAAGCTACTTTGAACGAAAGCTCAAAAAAGCGTAACATGGGGCGTGAGAGCCGGCAGCGGCCGTTTGAAAACGAAGAAAACGCGGGTTCCCCCGGGAAATCCGCGTTTTTCGCAGAGACTGTTTAATAACCGGTCGGGTTATTGGACAAGTCCAATATGCCGCCTGGAGGAGTCGTATGAGTCAGAAAAAACCTGTAAAGACAGCCGTCATCGGCTGCGGAACGATTAGCCATATCTATATGACTAACCTTAAAAATAAATTCCGGATCATCGATCTGGCCGGCTGTTCCGACCTTATTGAAGAACGGGCCGCCCGGCGGGCGGCGGAATTCGGCATAAAAAAGATGACCAACGAGGAAATCCTAGGGGACCCGGAAATTGAGATGGTGATGAACCTGACGTTCCCCCAGGCCCATTACGCGGTGAGCAGGCAGATACTTGAGGCGGGGAAACACTGCTGCGTCGAAAAGATGATGGCGGTCAACTTTGCGGAGGCCCGGGAATTGGCGGAACTGGCGAATCGGCGGGGCCTCCTTTACGGCGCGGCGCCGGATACCTTCCTGGGCGGCGGCTGGCAGTCGGCCCGTAAATATATCGACGACGGTTTTATCGGCAAGCCAATCGGCCTAAACGCGGTCGTCAGTTGCAGCTATCAGCCGGCAAGCGATACATTCGATCTCGACCCGAACCATTTCTTCTTCCCCCTTCATCCGGGCGGCGGGCTGCCCTTCGATCTTGGGGGCTACTATCTGCACAACATGATCAACCTTTTCGGTTCGGTAACGCGGGTGAGCGGCTTTGGGGGCAATATCGATCCCGACCGGTTCTTCCTGAACCCCAGCCACCCGAAATACCGGGAGCCCTTTCATGTGGATACGCCGACCACCCTCGCCGGTTCGATGGAATTCGCGAACGGGGTGCACGGCACGTTCCTTATCAGCTCCGACGCGTCGGTATACGACTGCTTCAGCGTACAGGGAACCGAAGCGTCTCTGACGCTGTTCCATCCGAACTGGTTCAGCGGGCCCCTGACCCTGCACCGTTCCGGCGCGGTCGCCGATGAAGAAAAAAATATCGGCCTTAACAACGGCGAGGGGTACCGGCCGGTGCCGGACATCGTTCCGCTGCCCCTGCTCCACGGCTACTGCGATAACAGCCGGGGCCTCGCCATCGCCGACATGGCCTACGCCTTGCGGAACAAGCGGCGGCCCCGGGCCCATTTTGACATGGGTCTCCACGCCATGGAAATTATCCACGGTATGCTGGAAAGCGCAAAGACCAACCAGGTTTACCGCATGACCACCGCCTGCGAACGGCCCAGGCCCCGCCGCACCGGGGTGGAAACCGGCAGCGGGCAGGAAGCGACCATTGATGATTGAGCAAGATGCTTAGGCATGATAATTGAGCATGATGATTAAGCGGCGCCGGGAGTGTTTGGAGTATGCGGGTAGTCACCATAGTTGAGGTAGCGCAGCGGGCCGGCGTCTCCATCGCCACGGTGTCCCGGGTAATCAATAACAGCAGGATGGTTTCCGATCAGAAACGCATCCGTATTCTTGAGGTGATGAAGGAAATTGGATACCAGCCCGCGGTCCGGGAAAATAAAAACAGCCCCCCCATCCTCCTCCTGATAAGCTCGGTGCCCCATCTTATCGAAGATGTGGTTGCGGGGATCACCAACATGGCGGAAACCATAGATCCCGCCCCCGTCCTTGCCATTTCCCTTACCAGACAGGACGCGGACAGCTACCACCATGCCCTCCGGCTGCTTAAGACCATCCCCCGGGAGACGCTCTACGGAATCGTCTTTCTGAATAATATGTGCGGCGACAGCGTCCTGTGGAACGAATTTCAGCAGTATCCCCTGGTGCAAATCGGCGAATACATTGACACGGATCCCCTCCTGGCGGTTATGAGCGACGATGCGAGGGCCATGAAAGAATTAACGGAACGCCTGATCCGCGGGGGGCGCAGGCGTTTCCTCTTTGTGTCCAACCGCTACGGCGCCAACGAACAGCAGTACCGATTCTGCGCCCGCCGGGAGGCGGGCTTTCGCGCGGCCCTGGAAGAAGCGGGCATACCCTTTCGCCCGGAGATGCTCATGTACACAGACTACACCCCCGAAGGGGGCGCGGAGGCGGGACGGCGGATTGCCAAAATGAAGGACCCCCCCGACGCGGTTCTCTGCGTCTCCGATTATATCGCCTGCGGCTGCGTTGCCGAACTGCAAACCCTGGGCATCGCCGTACCCGTGGACATGGCGGTAACCGGTTTTGACAACAACGAAATCTCCGAAATTTGCCGGCCCCGTCTTACCACGGTGCACCAATCCTTTGAGGAAATGGGGGCGGAAGCGCTTTTCATGTTGGACGCCCTGGTATCGGGGCGGCTTAAAATGGGGCGGATTACCTATATTCAACATTCGATCATTGAACGGGACAGTATGTAGCGGGCCGGTTGCAGAACCGCAGGCGGCCCCGTTTTCGGTTTGGCCTTCCCGCCGGGCTTTGCGTTTTTTCCGGCGGGGCTTATACTGGCCCCATGGAATTTGTCATAGCCCCGGAAGAAAGGCGCGTCCTCCTGGCCGATGCCCGGGAGAGCATCGCCGCCAGGCTGGAAGGCCGCCGGGCCGCGTACCCGCGGGAAGCGGCGGAGCGGGGCGGCTCCGGGGAATCTGTCCTGGACGCACTCTGCGGCGCCTTTGTGACCCTGCATATTGACGGCCCGGGGGGAAGGAAGCTCCGGGGCTGCATCGGCAGTATGACGGCGGCCCGGCCCCTGGAGGCTACCGTCCGGGCCATGGCCCAGGAAGCCGCCTTTGGGGACCCCCGGTTCCCGCCCCTTTCGGCGGCGGAATTTCCCCGCTGTTCCATCGAGATCTCCGTCCTTTCCCCTATGGAACCCTGCGCCGATCCCCGGTCGGTGCGGGTGGGGGTCCACGGCCTCTACCTGAGCTGCCGGGGCCGGACCGGGGTGCTGCTCCCCCAGGTGCCGGTGGAGCAGGGCTGGAATCTAGATGAATACCTGGACTACATCTGCGTAAAGGCGGGGCTTCCCCCCCGTTCCTACGAATCCCCCGGGGCCCGGCTTTTTACCTTTACCGCGGAGGTCTTTGGGGAGGAGGAGCCGCCGGGGGCAGTCTGAACCAAAAGGCTGCGCCTTTTGGTTTACGGAGTTTCGCGGAGCGAAACTCCCCCTTTCCCCCGGCGGGCCGGCAGGATGCCGGCTGTTTCTATTCCCTGGGGTTTTGCGGAGCAAAACCCCAGGCTCAAAAACGGCATGGATGCCGTTTTTGAGCCGCGCAAGGGATAGGAGGGGTGCGGAGCAGCCACGCCGCAGGCGGGGCCGGAGGCGAAGCCGGAGCCCCGGATAGCCCGGTTTTTTTGCGGAGCAAAAAAATGCGCCCAATACAGAATCGTTATGGCTTCAGCAAAACTACAGATTGCCGTGGTATCCTGATCGGGGAGGCGCGGAATGGGCGTCAAAATTCTCGTGGTGGAAGACGATGAACATATCGGGAAGGCGGTGAGGGCTTTTCTGCGGGATGCGGGATACCTGGTCGAATTATGCGCCGACGGAAACAGGGCCCATGAAAGGATCCACGAGGACCAGTACCGGCTTATCATATTGGATATTATGCTGCCGGGTATGGACGGTCAGGAGCTGCTCAGGGAGCTGCGGAAGCTGACCGATGCGCCGGTGCTGATGATGACCGCCCTGTCCGGGGATGTTCACGAGGTGAACGCCTTTGACAATCTGGCGGACGATTATATCACCAAGCCCTTTTCCATGCTGGTCCTCCTCAAGCGGGTGGAGGCCCTGCTGCGCCGCGCCGGGGCTTTGCGGAACGAGCTGCGGATTGGCCGGCTGGTCCTGTATCCCGCTTTGTACAAGGCCTGCTGGGGGGAACAGGAACTGCCCCTTACCCTCCGGGAATTTGAGATTCTCCTGCTGCTGGCGCGGAATGAACATGCCGTGATTTCCCACGACAAAATTCTGACAAATATTTGGGGCTACGATTACTACGGGAACGAAGGGACGCTGCATACCCACATTAAAAATCTTCGGGGGAAGCTGCCGGTGAATATTATCAGGACGGTCCGGGGGGTGGGTTATCTGCTGGAGGGGCCGCCGGAAAGGGAGGGGGAGAGCCGGTGAAAAAAAACCCTTCGAAAAAACGGGGCATTTTTATCAAGGTTTTTTCCTATACGCTGCTCTTTGTCTTTTTGATGATCGCGGTGGCCGCGGTTTTTTTCGCGGGGCAGTTCCTGTCTTTTTACCGGCGGGATCAAAGCGAACAGCTTTCCTGGGCGTTTCAGCCGATTTTGGGACTCATCGAAGGGAAAACCCCCGAGGAAATCGCCGCCATCGCCCAGGATTTTCACGAAAAAAATCAGAGTTTTTCTTTTATCATCGAAGACGAGGGGGGCAACGTCTTGTATTCAACCTTTCCGCCGCCCTCTTCCCTTCCTTTTCCGCCGGATGCCCGGAATCCCGGCGCCCCCCGGCGGGGCTTTCAGATGCGATTCAGGATGGACCGGCGGGGCGATATGCTGCGGGTGACCGCCGATTCGATCCTGGCCTCAAGAATTTTCCGGCCCCTTATTAAAAGAAGCCTTTTGGCCCTGGCCGTCATGCTTGCCCTGTGCATCCTGGGGGCGGCGTTCTTTGCCCGGACACTGACCCGGCCCATCATGCGCCTGGCCTCGGATACGAAACGGATGTCCGCCCTGGAGGACATCCCCGCCCCCTCCCCCCGGAATGACGAAATTGGACAGCTTGCCCAGGATATTTACACGATGTACGGCGCCCTCAAGCGGACCATCGCCGAATTGGAACAGGAAGTCGAGCGGGAGCGGGCCATGGAGGACAACCAGCGGGCGTTTTTTTCCGCCGCCTCCCACGAGCTTAAAACCCCCATCGCCGCCGCCGGCGCCCTGGTGGAGGGGATGCTGGCGAATATCGGGGAGTACCGGGATCACCGGAAGTACCTGCGGGAATGTCTGCGGATGCTGAAGGCCCAGAACCGGCTGGTGTCGGAAATACTGGAAATCGTCAACCTTGCGAAGGGCCGGCGGGAGCCGTTTTTTGAGACCCTCGACCTTGCGGAACTGCTGGCCGCCCTGATTGACGAATACGGACCCATCGCTGAACAGCGGGGGCAGCGGATTCTGAACCGGACGGGAAAAACGCCGGTCCGGGCGGATCGCAAGCTGCTGGGGCAGGCCCTTTCCAATGTACTGGCCAACGCCCTGCAAAACAGCCCCGGCGGGGAATCCCTCCAACTCTGGACCGCGCCGAACCAGGCCGCGCCGGGAAACATACGCCTCAACATATTCAACCCGAAAGCCCATATCGAGGAAGAAGCCCTGGCCCACCTTTTTGAACCCTTCTACCGCCGGGA
>JAIRSD010000153.1 GCA_031255615.1 Treponema sp.
CCTTCGAGGACGGCGAAAACGAGGCGGTGTTCGCGGCGGAGAAGATTCGGGATCTTCTGGGGGAAACCGGCGGGGACGGGAACCCGAGGTACCGGCCCGAAGATATGGCCATCCTGTTCCGCACCCGCGCCCTCCAGCGGTTTTTTGAAAAGCACCTCAGGCTCCTGGGGATCCCCTACGCGGGAGAAGGACTGAGCGGTTTTTTCGCCGACGGCCCGGTGAACGATCTGGCCGCCCTGCTCAGGCTGGTAAGCTACCCCCTGGACACGGAAGCCTACGCGGTATGCCTGCGATCCCCCTTCGCGGGGCTTTCCCTGGCGGGACTGGCAATCTGCCTCGCCGAATTCAAGGACCTGAAAGAGGCGGGGGGTACGCCCCTTCCCTTTTCCGATACGCCGTCTCTTCAGGACGAACAGGATCGCCGGGCCTACGAACAGGGCCGGGATCTCTACCGGCGGACCCGGGAAAAGGCGGCGGCCCTGTCCATCGGCGAACTGGTAAGCGAGCTCTGGTACCGGGAGGGTTACCGCTACGAGACCGAGTGGAACCTCCAGACCGGAACCTGCCGGGAACTCTTTGATTACCTCTACCACCAGGCGGTAAAGGCTGACGGGGAAAACCTGAGCCTTGCCGCCTTCACCGACCGGCTCATGGCCCTGCGGGAGAACGAGGAGCAGCTCCAGGACGCGGAGATACCCCTGGAGCGGGCGGGGGCGGTGCGGCTCCTCACCATCCATAAGAGCAAGGGGCTGGAATTCCCGGTGGTGTTTATCGTGGGATGCGGGAATCGGGCCCGGAATACGGCCAACGACGAGGAAATCTACGCCTCCGGGGACGGGGGGCTCTCCTTCAACCCCCCCCTGCCGCCGGAATGTTCCCGGATGAACGATCTGGGGCGGAATTTCTTCTACGAAAAGGATCGGCTTGAGGAAAAGCGGAAGGCCGCCGCGGAACTCAGGCGGCTCCTCTATGTGGCCATGACCAGGGCGGAAGACCGGCTCATCATCACCGGGGCCTATTCACTGGGCATGGGAGACGAGGACGGTGGGGATATGGCGGCCTGCCTGGCCCGGCTGGTCCAGGAGAAACGGGAGGCCCGGGAGAAAAAAGACCAGAAAGCGGGCGTACAGCGGCTTCCGGGGGATGCTTCCCTGGACGACGGAACCCTCTTCGGCCTCCTCCTCCCCGCCCTGGCGGACCGCTGGTCCGGCGCCTCCCGGCCTCCCTTCCTTACCCTGGAACCCATCCCCCGCTACACCAGGGAGGATATCCGGCGCCGGGAAGACCGGGGGATCTACCCCAACAACCGGCGGGGCCTCTCCCGTTTCCTCGCCGCTGCCGCGCCCTACTACCAGGGAGCGGAAAAAATCCCCCTGCCGACACCGGCGAAGGATCACCTGAGCCCCAGTTCCTTTCACGCGGCTTTGCCGGGAGAGGGAGAGGGCTTTGACGGATCGCTATTTGACAAATCGTTATTTGACAAATCGTTATTTGACAAATCGTCATTTGACGGATCGTCATTTGACAAACCGGCCTTCGATAAACCGGTCTTTGACGGGGAGGGGGGGGAGGATATCTTTGCCCCGGTGGATCGGATCCTGGCCCGTTTCGCTGCCCCCGGATCGGCGGCCGGGAGAGAGGTGTTCGGCCCCGCCGAATTCGGAACCCTGGCCCATCTTTCCGTGGAAGCCCTGCTCAAGGGCGCGGAACCGGCCATCCCCCCCCGCCTTGCCGGACTCCTGAGCCCCGGGGAAGGGGAGGCTCTCCTTTCGGCGGGAAAGGGGCTGGCGGAACGTTTCCTCCGATCCCCCCTGGGAAAGGCCGCCTCCGAATCCCCCTTCCGCCGGAGCGAATACCCTTTCCGCAGCTTTTACCCCCCCGGGGAGGCGGAACAAAACCCCGGAAGCACCGGCATATATATCAACGGGACCGTTGATCTGCTTTTTGACCGGGAAGATCAGGTCTGGGTGGTGGACTTTAAAACCGATGTGGCGGAGAATCCTCCGGAACATCTCCCTCAAATGGCGTTTTATTACCGGGCGGCCCGGGATCTGCGGGAAAAACCCTGCCGGGTCTGGCTGTATTACCTCCGAACCGGCCATGCGGTGGAACTGAGCGGCCCGGCGGAAGCCCTATGCAAGGGGGCCCTGGGTTTAAGTCTAAAGGGCGGCGTTTTGCGGAAAGCCTCCCCCGGTTGACAAGAGGCCCTTTTAAACTATCATTAAAAAATTGGGGAAACTTTTGGATGTAAAATTTAAGGAGAAGTAAGGTGCTTCGGAATATCTCCATTGGCGGCAGGATCGTGGGTCTTATCGTCATTCTGTTCTTGTTTATTGCGGTCTTGATTGGCACCCTGTTCTTTAACGCCAGAGAATCGATCCTATCCGGAATAGCCAACGCGGAGCGGGAAATGATCGAAGGTCAGCGGCAAAAACTCAAGCTGGGCACCCAGAGCATGGCGGTTGCCCTGGGCAAGGCCCTGGAAGGGATACGCGACAAACGGGAACAGCACGATATCATCAAAACTTACATCCAGGATTACCGTTTCGAGGATGATCAGTCGGGGTATTACTTCACCTATATCGACACCCATATCTTCATGCATCCCACCCTGCCCCAGCGGGAAGGTGAAGATCTGGGGAACACCATGGACGCGAACGGGGTCTACTACGTGCGGGATCTCTACGCCAATGCCCGGAATGGGGGCGGTTTTGTGGAATTCGTTTTCCCCAAGCCTCCTTCAATGGAACAGGCTCCCAAACTGGCCTACGTGGAGTACATCCCCGGTACGGATATTTGGATCTCCACGGGGATCTACATTGACAACGTTGAAAAGGCCAAGGCGGAAATCGCCGGGCGTGAATTCCGGGAACTGCGGAAACGCATGACCGCCATTATCGGGATTATCGGGGTGCCTCTCCTCTTTATCCTGGTTCCCCTGGTGATCTTCTGCCTCAGATCCATCACCAAACCCCTGGGGGAAACCGTAAGGGCGGCGGAACAGCTTGCATCGGGGGATCTTAGCCTGGAATTCGACATAAAGGGGAAGGACGAGATTGCGGTGCTTGAAAGATCCTTCCTCAAAATGGCCCGGAGTCTGAAGAACAGCTTTACTGATATTGAGGAGAAAGAAAAACTGGCCCAGGCCCAGGCGGAGGAAGCCCGCAGGGTTACTGTAAAGATTCTTGAAATCGCCGCCCAGGTGGAAAAGGCGGCCCACGAGGTGGAAAATTCGACAAGCAATATTTCCCGCAGCGCCGACGGGGTCAAGTTCGGCGGGGAACTCCAGACCCGGCGGCTTGGGGATATTCTTGTTTCCATGGAACAGCTTAGTTCCGGGGTGCTTGGTATAACTGCCGACGCGGAAGAGGCGGCAAGGCAGGCTCAGGAATCCAACGCCAAGGTTGAGGCGGGGGTTTCTATGGCCGCTGAATCCGGCCGCGCCATGGGCGAACTGCACGCCTTAACGGGGAACCTTACGGAAAACGTCAACCAGCTTGGCGCTCAGTCCGGCAAAATCGGTAACATTATGAACGTAATCGCCGACATTGCCGACCAGATCAACCTTCTCGCCATGAACGCATCCATCGAGGCTGCCCACGCGGGAGAGGCGGGCAGGGGCTTCGCGGTAGTCGCCGGGGAGGTACGCAAGCTGGCGGAAAAAACCCGCTCCGCCGCCCAGGAAGTGGAGAATTCCATCATCGCTATGCAGAACCTTACCAAGATGAATATCTCCGGCATGGACGGGGCGGTGGCTTCCATCTCCCAGGTGACGGAGCTTTCGGAAAAGGCCGCCGTTTCCCTCAGTGAAGCCCGGACCATCGTCAAGGATGTAACGGTCAAGATCCAGACCATCGCCGCGGCGGTGGAACAACAGTCCAGTTCCAGCAAGGAGATTGCCAGCCTGGTGACGGATGTAAGCGGTATCGCCGGGGAAAACAACACGCTGGTCAGCCAGGTGGACGAGGATCTTAAGAACCTGCTCCTCAAGTCGGAGGAGCTTCTCAGTCTGGTAGGGGCCTTGAAAGCCTAAGGGTAATGGGAATGAAGGCTACGGGCATGCCTGAAAGGGAAGTGAAACGCGCCGCCCTAGTTCGGGGCCCAAGAGGGTAAGCCGGTGTCGAAAGATTCTTCCGTCCTTTTCACGGTTAAGCGTATCAGCTTCGTCCTTATCGGGGCCCTGCTCATGGCTTTTAACATCAATACCTTTGTCCACGCCGGCGGCCTTATCCCCGGCGGTTTTACCGGGCTTACCCTGCTTATCCAGGAAATCGCGCTCCGTTACGGAAACATCCGTCTGCCCTTCAGTCTGATCAACTTCACCCTGAACGCCGTTCCGGCGATTGTCTGCTTCCGGTACATCGGAAAACATTTTACTATCTACTCCTGCCTCATGATCCTGGTATGCGGTTTTCT
>JAIRSD010000017.1 GCA_031255615.1 Treponema sp.
CCGCCCGGCGGATTGGCCCCTTCCGGGTTTTGGCGCTCCGCGCCAAAACCGAAAGAGTCCGCCCGCGGTGCGGAGTTTCGCGCTCCGCCGCGAAACTCAAAAAAAGCCCCGCATAAAAACAAAACATAGAGTTGTTCAGAAACTTCAGTTTCTGAACAACACCCGCTCAAAAAACGAAGAAAAGAGCCCTACCATTCAATGCCGGCAAATTTCTTAAAACTTTCCATGCTGATGCGGATGCTTTCGTATTCGTCGTACCGGCTGAAATCCTGCTCCAGTATGATGTAATCCGTTTTGCAGGCCCGGTTCCCCGCGTCGATAATTTCCTGGATGGGCAGAATCCCGGTGCCGATCTCGGTAAAGGTTGCGGGGGACACAACGCCGACAAAGTAATCCATGTCCACCGTGATACCGCCCTTCTCAACCGCGTCGATAAGGTTAAGCCGGTCTTTTTCGGCGGCGGGGAAGTCCTTTTGATGGATAAGCCGCATCCGCTCCCCATACTTGTTGAGCAGGGCAATCGGATCCTGCCCCCCCCTGACGGCCCAGTAGGTGTCCAGTTCCGCCCCCACCAGGGCGGGATCGGTATGCTCCATGATGAGATCAAAAATTGTTTCGCCGTCGAGAGTCCGGAACTCCTGGAAATGATTGTGGTAGAGGAACTTTATGCCGGATTCCGCGCATAATCCGGCCATCTCGTTGTAGACCTCGCACTTCGCGAGCACTTCCGCCTTGTCCGCGAAAAAGTCCATGGGGGCGACCAGGTACGCGGCCCCCAGTTCGGAAAAATATTCCAGCACCGGTTTAAGGACCTCCCGGTTAAGGGGGAAGATGTGGGCGCTGACAATCCGCGCCCCCGTGGCCTCCAGGACCTTCTTGATCTCCTTCGCGGGGGCGCCGAACCCTACCCCGTGATCCTTGTCGGCCTGGTGGTTTGCCACTTCGATGTAACGGTATCCCGCCTCCGCCACATGCCGGATAGTCCCGATGGGATCCTTCTCCATGTGATTCCTCACCGAATACAACTGGATGCCAACCTTCATAAGTATTCCCCCTCCGTATGAAAAGATGATGAAAAACAGAAGAAAAAACATGAAAATATCGCACGTTTTTTTCATTCGTTTTCATACATCGTAGTATGGAGATTCGGGCTTGTCAAATAATATTTTTTGGTTCAGCGCAGGGTGGACAGCCTTTTTAAAAACACCGCGCTCCGCGCGGCGTTTTTAAAAAGATGAAAACCGGGGGCGCTCACCCGCGCAAGGGATAGGAGGGGTGCGAAGCAGACCCGGCGCTTTGCGCCGGGGCCGGAGCGATAGCGGAGCCCCGGATAGCCCGGTCCCCGCCGCAGGCGGGGATGCGCCCTAAAGGGACTCGATACGCGGAGTCTTTTAATTTGAATATTACCGGGTGAAGCGGCGATCCTCCTGAAAAGATCGCCGGGGAGGGTTTTACCGCGAGTCGATGAGGACGGCGATCTGGGCGCCGGCGATTTTGGGATCCGCCCGGCCGCCGGTTTTTTCCAGCACCTTCCCCACCAGGAAGGCCGCCAGGATTCCCCGCCGCTTCCCGTTGCCCTCAGCCGCCGCTTCCCGGGCTTCCGCCAGGGCCTTGCCTTCCGCCGCCTGCACCGCCTGCACCGCCTCCGCTATCTTCCCGGGGTCCGCGAGAATCTCCCAGCCCCGCTCCCGGACCAAGGCTTCCGGGTCCCGGTCCTCGGCAAGGGCGGCCTCCAGGGTCCGCTTGGCGATTTTTACCGAAATAAGGCCCGAATCCTCCAGGGCCGCCAGGGAGGCAAGCCGGGGGGGGGCGAAATTTAACCCGCCGATGCCGGCCAGGGAAAGGCCCCGCCGGTTAAGGATGTGTTTGATGTCCTGCAAAAGCCAGTGGGCAATCTTTCCCGCCGCCTTTTTCGGGTCCAGGCCCCGTTTTACCGCCAGGTCCAGGGCCGCCTCAAAGTAATCGGCCCCCTCCTTTTCGTCGCAGACCTGCTCCGCCTGCTCCCGGGAAAGGCCGAAGTCCCGCTCCAGACGCCGGGCCCGGGGCAGGGGGAGTTCCACCAGGGATCGCTCCACGGCGGCGAGGAATTCTCCCTCGGGCCGGAAGACCGGCAGATCCGGCTCGGGAAAATAGCGGTAGTCCTGGGCGTTCTCCTTCTGCCGCATCGGTTCGGTCTGGTCCCGGTTCTCGTTCCACAGCCGGGTTTCCTGGACCACGGTCTTCCCCGCGTCCAGGAGCTCCCCCTGGCGGCCTATCTCGTAGTTCAGGGCCAGCCGCACAAAGCGGGAGGAGTTGAGGTTCTTGATCTCCACCTTCTTCCCCAGTCCCCGGCCCGGAAGGTTGATGGACACGTTGGCGTCCGCCCGCAGGCTTCCCTCCTCCATGTTGCCGTCGCAGACTCCCAGGTAGCGGACCGTGCGGCGGAGCTGCTGGATAAAGAGTTCCGCCTCCTCCCCGGTTTCCATATCCGGTTCGGTAACAATTTCCAGCAGGGAAACCCCGGCCCGGTTGTAGTCCAAAAGAGACACGGTACCGGTGTGGATCATCTTGCCCGCGTCTTCTTCCAGGTGGCATTCCTTGATCCGCACCCGCCTGGCGATCTCCCGGTCCCCGGCTTTTCCCTCCAGATCCACATAGCCCTCCTGCCCCAGGGGGGAGGCGAATTGGGAGATCTGGTAGTTTTTGGGCATGTCGGGGTAGAAGTACTGCTTCCGTTCGAACCAGGTTTTTTCCGGGATTCCGCAGTTCAGGGCCCGGGCCACGGTGCAGCCCATCCGCATGGCTTCGATATTCAGACTGGGAAGGACCCCCGGATAGCCCATGCAGACGGGGCACACGTTGGTGTTGGGCTCGTCCCCAAAGGCGGAACGGCAGCCGCAGAAGACCTTGGTCCTGGTCAACAGGTGGATGTGAACTTCCAGGCCGATGAATGACTGGTACATGCTTAACTCCAAAAAGAACGGTACCCCGCCGGATGGGGGACGGGATGCTTCCGCTCCCAGTCTTCGACGATGTCCAAAAGGGTCCCCTCAGCGAAGGCCCGGCCCATAAGCTGGACTCCCACGGGAAGCCCCCCCTCCACGCCGACAGGGAAGGAAAGGGCGGGGAGCCCCGCCAGGTTGGCGCAGCAGGTGTAAAGATCCGCCGCCTTTTGGGCAAAGGGGCTGAGCGAAGCCGCGCCCCGGCCAAAGGCTCGGGTGGGGAACACGGGCAGGAGGATCGCGTCGCAGGGGGGGGCTATGCCGTCCCGGTATTCACCGTCCCCCAGCAGGGCCTCAAAGTCCCGCCGAATCGCCGCCCTGATCCGCTGGGCCCGCAGGTAGTACCGGTCCTGAAAACCCGATCGGAGGACAAAGGTGCCCAGGAGGATCCGCAGCTTTACCTCCGGCCCGAAGCCCGCTTCCCGGGCCTTGTCGATAAGGTCGTCGGGGTTCTCCGCCCATTCGGGCCGGACCCCGTAGCGGACGCCGTCGAAGCGGGCCAGGTTGGCGCTGGCCTCCGCCGTGGCGATGGTGTAATACGCGGGGACCCCGTATTTCAGGCTGGGGAGTTCCATCTCCCTCAGCCGGTAGCCCAGTTCCGCGAAGCCCGCCTTGGCGGCCTCGAAGGCCCGGCGCAGCTCCGGTTCCAGTTCCGCCGCCTGGGCCGCCGCTTCCAGGGCGCCCCCCTCCCCTGCCCCCGCCGCCTCCGCCACGGCCCGGGCCACCGCCTCCGGGGAGAGGACCCCAATGGTCCGGGCCTTGGGGGGATTGGACAGGGGCGGGGCCCCCGCCGGCGCGTCCCGGCTGGTCTGATCCAGGGGATCCGCCCCCCGGATAAGGGCAAAGACATCCCGGCAGCGGGACACGGAATCCGCCAGGACCCCTATCCCCTCCAGGCTGGAGGCGTATGCCACCAGGCCGAAGCGGGATACCGCCCCGTAGCTGGGTTTAAGGCCCAGGACCCCGCAGAAGGCTGCGGGCTGCCGCACCGAGCCCCCCGTATCGGAGCCCAGGGCGAAGGGGACCAGCCCGGCGGCCACCGCCGCCGCGGAACCCCCGGAAGAACCGCCGGGCACCCGCTCCGGATCCCAGGGATTGTTGGTCCGCTTAAGGCCGGAATTGTCGGTGGAGGAGCCCATGCCGAACTCGTCCAGATTGGTCTTTCCCACCGGCAGAGCCCCGGCGGCAAGAAGTTTTTCCACCGCCGTGGCGGTATAGGGGGCCTCCAGGTGCTCCAGCAGTTTGGAACCGCAGCTTAGGGAGAAACCCTTGACGGCGATGTTGTCCTTTACCGCGAAGGGCAGGCCCGCAAGATCAGCCGGGGGCGGATTCGCCGCCCCCCCGGAGCGGAGGGTCTGGGCGAAACGCCGGGGATCAAATTCGATAAAGGCCCCTATCTTCTTTTCCCACTGGTCAAAATAGGGCCCATAATCCTGGGGCAGTGTCAACGGCATGGTTCCTCGCTTTGAACGGCAGTCCGGCATCCAATCACAATCGGGCGTTAAACAGGAAAGCCGTTCGGAACCCCAGTCCCAAACAACCCCTTGCAATCCGCCGCCGCAATCGCGCCCGGATACCGGCGGCCTGTCGAGTCTACGGGCCCCGCGTCAAGGAGCGGCGCGCCGCCCCGGACCAGAAACCCGGACAAATTTACAGAACGTTGGGCACCACCACGAAACGGCCGTCCCGCTCACCGGCGCTGTTCAGCATCCCTTCGATGCGGTCCGCCCGGCCTTCCTCCCCCGGGAACCCGGAGGCGGAGGATTCCCCGCCGTCCCCCCGAAAGGATTCGGAAGATACGGTCCGGGCAACCGCGGAAAGCCCCGACGAGGGGCCCGCGATTTCACTATCCGCGGCCTGCATGACGGCAAAGTAGCCCAACATCTCCTCAAAGGCGGAAAGAGCGTTCGCAAGCTCCCCTTCGTCGAGATTCAGGTGGGCCAGGGCGGCGGTTTCCCGTAATTCCTCTATTTTCACGGGCCGATCTTGGCATGACTGGCTTTCCCTGTCAAGGCGACGAATTGGACCGCCGGCAATCTCAAGCGCGGCAGACTCCGCATATCGCGTGAATGTTGGGCGCATCCCCGGC
>JAIRSD010000038.1 GCA_031255615.1 Treponema sp.
CTTGCCGGGGTGCGGCGGCCTTGGCGCGGAGGAGAAATTCATAGAACCTATTGACTTGTTCATTCCAGGGGCCTATGCCTAACATCATAAGAGGATCTTGCCGCACAGGTGGATAATCCATTTACTCATACGGTCAACAATACGTGTACGGAGAGACCAGCAGGATGCTTAGTCTAAAAGACCGGATATGCAGTCGGAAGAAATTTACCACTAAGGCGAGGAAGGCGCACGAAGACCGGGGATTGAAGGCGCCTTTTCATTCCTTCGTGTTCCTGGCGAGCCGCAGTTGGCGCCTTGGTGCGCCTTTGTGGTTAACATTCCTGTCCCCGGTTCTTTCGCTTATCCGGTGATTTAGTGCAAGCAAGGTACGAGAATGGAAGGTATGGACGCTGCTATCAACATACGAGGCAACAGGAAGCCGCTGGGAAAATTCACCGCGGGCGGCGATATTACGATAACCGGCCTGGACAAGTCCCAGGGCCATCTGGATACCGGCGGCTGCGGGGTTTCTTCAACCAGGAATCGCCTGCCGGGGATTGGCATCCTTTGCGCGCGGAGGGACCCATGAGGAAGATACCTGTCGCTATTGTCGGCCTTGGCCGTATCGCCAGCCTGCTGGAAGGGGACGGCCGCCGGGAAAAACCCTGCACCCACGCGGGGGCGGCGGCCGCCGATAGGAACTGCGTCCTCGTCGCCGGCTGCGATACCGACGAGGAGCGGCGGCGCCTCTTTGCCGAACGCTGGCATGTGCCGGTCTACGCCGGGGCCGCGGAGATGCTGCGGGAACACCGGCCCGAAATTTTCATTGTGGCCACCCATCCCGACAGCCACGGACGCTACTGTTCCCTGGCCCAGGCCGCGGGGGTTCCGGTGGCGGTGTGCGAAAAGCCCCTGGCGCATACCCTGGCCGCCGCCCGGAGCATCGCCTCTCTGACCGGGCGGAGGGCTTCGGGGAGGGGTTCCGTCGGGCATGGTTCAATGAAAATCCTTGTCAATCACGAGCGGCGCTATTCGACGGACTATATACGGGCGAAGGAACTGCTGGAAAGCGGCCGGCTTGGGGCCCCCCTTTCGGTCCGGGGCGTTCTCTATATGGGCAGGGGGCGGCGGCTTATCGACGTGTTGTGGCATGACGGCACCCACCTGGCGGACGCCCTCATGTTCCTCAGCGGCGCGACTCTGCGGCATGAACGGGTCTGGGGCGGCTCTCTTAAGACGGGGGCGGGGACCGCCTACCTTGCGGGGACCCTGATTCCCGACAGGGGCGGGGTCCGGGGGGACCGGCCCGGCAGGGGGAAGCCCCTCCCCTGTCTGATTGAACTGGGGGCCCGGCGGGACCATCTGGTTTTTGAGATTGAATTTTCCTGCGAGGCCGGACGACTGCGGATCGGCAACGGGGTGTATGAAGTCTGGGAAAGCGGGGACTGCCCCTACGCCGAAGGATTCCAGTCCCTGATTCCGGCGCGGGATCGCTTCAAGGGCAGGACCGGGTACTTTTCCAACATGATCGCCGACGCGGTAAACTGCGTCCGGAATCCCGCCTTGCAGCCCCGGTCCTCCGCCGCGGCGGCCCTTAAAGTGATGGAATACCTCGACGCGGTAAAATCCGCGCAAAGGGGCTGACGGGAGCGGCGGCCTCCTATCCTCCCAGGGCCGGCAGGGTTTTTAGGGCGGCCCAGAGCCCCCCGGCCACCTCCTCCGGCGTCCCGGATGCGTCCAGCCGGACCACGGCGGAACCCTGGGCCCGGAAGACCGGGAGCAGGGACCGGTAGCGGTCCCGGACCTTGATTTGGAATTCAAGGTATTCGTAAATTTCCCGTTCCCCCCGGCCCCTGATACGCTCCGCGGCGATCCGGGGGTCCAGGTCGAAAAAAACGATAAGCTGGGGGGCGGGGAAGGGATCGTTGAGGATCCGGGGAAGCTCTTCCCCGCACTCAAGACCCTGGTACACCAGGGAGGAGGGGACATAGCGGTCGCAGATCACCAGTTCCCCCCGGCCCGCCCGTTCCGCCACCCCCCCCTCGCCGTAAAGGTGCTCCCCCCGGTCCGCGGCGAAAAGCCGGGCCAGGGTCTCCGGCCGCAGCGCAAGCTCCCCCCGGAGAGCCCGGCGAATAAGCCGCCCCAGTTCCCCCCCCGTAGGTTCGGCGGTGGCATGGAGAACCGGCAGGACGGAGAGGCCCCCCGCCTCCGCCGCTCCGGCCCCCCCCGCGAAACGCCGTTTCAGCAGTTCTATCTGGGTGCTGGTGCCGCTCCCGTCCGGGCCCTCCAGGACCGCGAAATTTTTCAGGATGCCCATGGCCTATTTTAACCGGGACCAGGGGCCGGGGATAGTGGACTTGTCCACCTCACAACGCCCAGCCGGCAAACGCTGAGTATTGCCTGTATGCAGGGCGCATTTTTGGCGCTCCGCGCCAAAAACCGGGCTATCCGCTCCAATTCCCCGCCCCCTCCGGGGTCGGGGAATTCCGCTTCTATCCCTTGCGCGGCTCCAACGCGGCATCCATGCCGCGTTGGAGCTTGGGGTTTTTGCCCCGCAAAAACCCAGGGATTGGAAACAACCGGCATCCCTGCCGGCACGCTCGCCCCTTCCCTGTGCCCTGCCCTTTTGGGCTGCGGCAGGCTGCTTGGCCTAAAAAATCAAATATGTGGACGGAAGAAATTTACCACGAAGGCGAGGAAGGCGCACGAAGACCAGGAATTGGAGGCGCATATTCATTCCTTCGTGTTCCTGGCGAGCCGCAGTTGGCGCCTTAGTGGTTAACATTCTTATTCCCTATTCTTTCGCTTATCCGGTGATGGAGGGGACGGCATCCCCGGGCTGAGGCAGGCCGGGGGCAAACGGCGAACCGCTGCATTCACCCGGTTGGTTAGAGTGAACGGGCCTTGCGAAAACGCGGATCTCCCCCGGACTTTCGACCGGAGCGCAGCGCATATCCATTCGATATGCGGACTTCGATTGGACCTCTATTTGGACCTTTATATTGAGAATTGTTGGTATTTTTAACGTTATCTTACGCATCCGCGATACTTGCGGGGCGATTCTGTGTTACGATAATATAAGGAAAGTGATCGGTGGCGTCTGAAAGAATCGCGTGGGAAGACAGGGTATCGAGGGGTACCGCACTCAAACTCCGGAAGCAGTGGGAAACTGCGGCGGGATCCCGCAAGAGGAGTTTCCATCCTCCGATGGGAACATTCCGGTTCCTTGGGTTCCTTGCCTTCGCCGTCCTTCTGATTCTGGCTTTCCTCCTTATCCGCCCCATTTCCCTGGCCCTGAGGGACCGGATGGAACTTCTCCGGGACGAGCTTCTCAGCCGGGGGGAGGAGCTTATCGGCCGCCGGATTGAGTACGAATCCCTGGGCCCCTCTTTCCTGGGGGGCGTTGACATCCACTCCCTCAAGGTTCTGGGGAAGGGGCCGACGCCCCTGCTTTCCGTATCCCGTTTCCGGGTTTCCTGGTCCCTGTGGGATCTGCTGCGGAACAAGGGCGGGGGAATCCGGGGGCTGCGGATAGACCGGCCGGAACTGTATATCGATCTCCGGGTGGATCAGGACCTGCCGGATATTTTCGCCCGCTTAAAAAAGGCGGCCTCCCCGGACGAGGGGGGAATCCTGCCGGGTTTTTTCAGTTTCCGCGTCCGGAACGGGACATTCCGCATGGAGGACCTGGGGGTCCTTTCCGGTGTGGACATGGACGCGGAACTTCGCGACGGACGGATCGACGCGCAGGGGGCCTGGGGCGCGGAACTCCGCTTGGGAGATCTTTCCGCCCTCGGCGATCTCTCCGCCCTCGGCGGAGTCGCGGAAATTCCGGCCCTGGCGCCCTTCTTTGGAGATTCCCCCGGCCTGGGGTCCCCAAAAATCTCCACCGCGGGCCGTTTCCGCCTGTCCTACGAAACCAGCCTCGGCCAGGGGAACGCCTTCCTGTCCCTTCCCTTTGTCGAGGAGGAGCGTTTTCGTATAACCGGCCTGGGGATAAACCTGGAGCTTAAGGACCGGGTTCTCAGCCTGAACAACGAAGTTCTGGGGGCCGGAAGGCGGGGGGCGCCGCTTAGCATCGCCCTGGACTACGGACTTGACACGGGAGAGATCGCCGCCCGGCTGGACTGCCGGAATTACAGCCCCGGGGATAACGTAAAATTTCAGGGTCCCTGGAAGCATTACAACGGGCTTTTGACCCTCCAGGCCACCGGGGAGGCGGATCTTTCCTATTCCCCCTGGGGGGGGCTCAAGTACAGTGCGGATCTTTCCGGGCTTGTCCCGCCAAGTCTGCCCCTGGCCCATTCGGGGTTCAGGATCAAGCTGGAAGGGGATCGGCATCGGGTCGATGTTGAGCGGCTGGAACTGGCCCTGGCCAGGGGGGCCCGGGGGATTGGGGCCGGCGGATCCCTGGGTTTCCAGGGCTGGGTGGATATTGACGCCTTTAATCCCAACGGGATTATCTGGGTCCGAAACCTTACGCTCACCGGACGGGGGGGCATTGACACCCTCCTGACGGTCAGGAGCCGGGGGAGGGACACGACCATCTCCGGGGAGAGCGCCCTTGTGGGGGGGGTGGAATTTACCGCCCTGGAAATGGACATCCACCGGGAGGCCGGGGGGCTGAGTTTTTCCATCGGCGCGCTGCGGCCCCTTAAGGCCCCGAAGGAATCCCCCGGACCCGGCGCCGTCCTCGCGGCCGGTCGATCTTCTTCAGGGTCGGCCTCTATCCGGGTTGACGGGACCTTTGACTACGCGCCCCGGTATCTGGAAACCAGATTCACCCTGGATTCTTTTTCCGTTGGGGATTTCGCGAAAATCGCCCAGCCCCTGGTGGAGAATTTTACATTGCCCGGCCAGCTCCCCCCGGCAATTTCCCGGTTTGGGGAGAATTTGCTTCAAAATACCCAGATAACCACGGAAGTATTCATCAGCACCGATTTCAGCCAGATTCTCTACAACGCTCCCCGGCTGGTACTTTCCTATTCGGGATACCAGAATCTGATCGCCCTGTTTTCCTTCTCCGGTACGGGCAGGCATTTTACCGTGGACGGGGGGCAGATTCTCTGGGAGGGGGGGAGCATCCGGATTACGGGACAGTCGGATTATTCGGACAGAGAAAACATCTCCTTTTCCCTCAACGCCGGCTACCGGGACCTTAACTATTTCCTGGAAGGGACCCTGCGGAATCGCCGTTCCTTAAACTTTTGGGGGTCCTACGGGATTGACGCCGTCATATCTTCGGAGGGGCAGGGCTATTCCGGCCATATTCGGGGGGGGCATATTCCCCTTGCCGTGGGGGAGGAAATCGCCAACCTGGACTTTGACGTATCCGTGGGCTATATGTCTTCCAGATCCTGGTTTGTGGAGCTTACCAGCCTCGAACTGGCGGGCTTCGCCGGTTCCAGCCCGGATCACGCAGGCATCCTGCAAGTTTCCGGCAGGGCCGATCAAAGCCGGATTCTTGTGCGGGATATTTACTTTGAGGATTCTTTGGGGGCCCTTCGGGGGGGCGGGACATTTTCTCCCGCCGGGGAGGGAGGATACCAGGGGAACCTCTCGATTTTTGGGGAGGACCGCGGAGAAAATTACGCGGTGGACCTTGTCTGGGTGCCGGCGAAGGGGGGGGAGAATCAAAGCGGAAAGACGGGGAACCCCTGGGGCCTGCCTTTTCTGGATAATCTGGCCTTGCCGAGCTGGTCTTCCACCCTGCCAAATCCCTTTTCCTTCGATTCGTCAGCCCCCAAAGTCGAAAATCAGGAGGGGGGCATTGAATCTCCCCGCCTCAAGCTGCGAGTCTCCGGCGCCGGCATGCGGCTGACCCGTTTTTTCCGGAAATTTCCGAATGTCCAGGTTGACGGGGTCCTCGATCTTGCCTGGGAATCCCATAAAAATTTCAATGCCGCCCTGAGCATCAGTTCCCTCGGCGTAGGCGGCAACGGCCGGCAGATCAGCGCCGGCGGCGAGGCTTTCATTGACGACAGGGGATTTCATGTCGAGGATCTGCGGCTTTCCGTAGGGGGAATGGAGGCGCTGGTCCCCCGGCTTTATATGAACATGGACGAATCCCGGATGGAGGGGAACGGCCGCATTCAGGGCTCCCTCTCAGGCAGGGAATTGGCCCTGAATTTTTCCGTAAATTCGCGGTTCGCTCCTATGGATTCCTGGCTTGATTACGGCGCCGCCCTGGAAAATCTACAGGGCGTCATTGCCTTGAGCGGTATTACCCTCGACGGACGGATCAAGGAGGATCCCTTCGAGTTTATCTTTTCCCGCCAGGGAGAGGGAATTGTTTTTTCCGGCGGGCCGGATGACATGATCTTCTTCAACGTCAGGCAGGACGGCGCTTTCATTGCCGCCTTTACGGATCCCTTCCCTCTGCGGGGGACCTTCGCGGGGACTCTGGGTCTTGAAGAAATTGATATCCGGGGGCAGCGGATCGCGGTGAACATCCCCGCACTGTGGCAGTTCGCCCCCTCCAGGGAAGAATTCGATATTACCTCCGGTTATGCCGTGGGGGACCTGCATATCCGGGGTTCCCTGGAAAATCCGGAATTCTACGGCAGGTTCCAGGGCCAGGACCTGCGGATGCGGGTTCCCCGATTCCTGGAGGCCGACATTATCCCCAGCGACGGGATGACTCTGGTATTTGACGGCAGCGAGATCCGCTTCGCCGATACGATTGCTTCCTGCGGCAGGGGGCTCGGGGTGGTCAGCGGCAATTTTTGGATGGAAAAATGGATACCCGTTTCTTTCTCCCTGGATATTACTGCGGGGAAAGACCGGCCCCTGCCCTTCAGGTTTGACCTGGGCGGTATTCTGGCCCAGGGGACCGTGTCGGGGACCTTGAATCTCGCCATGACGGACCTGGTCCTCAACGTTTCGGGGGACCTTATCGCCCAGGAGACGGAAATCAGCCTGAACGCCGCGGAAATTGCCGTTTCCCAGGAGGGGAACCACTGGGAAGAGTTCGCCGTCCCCGTCATTGCCAACATTTCGATTACCGCGGGCAGAAAGGTGCAGTTCCTCTGGCCTACCCGCGAGTTTCCCGTACTCCAGGCCTATGCGGACCTGGGGGCCAAGGCCAATATCTACGTCAACTCCCTGGACCGGAGCTATGCCTTTACCGGGGATGTAAAACTGCGGAGCGGGGAGATATTTTATTTTGAACGGAGTTTCTACATCCGCAACGGCACCCTGACTTTCCGGGAAAACCAGGACCGCTTCGATCCCCTGATCACCGTCAGGGCGGAGGTTCGGGACCGGGCCAGCAGCGGGCCCGTCACCATTTCCATGGTGGTGGATAACGCGCCCCTGCAATCCATGACCCCCCGTTTCGAATCCAGCCCGGCCCTTTCCCAAATAGAAATTTTTTCCCTTTTGGGGCAGAGCCTTGTCGGCGTCGCCCGGGAGGACGGAAGCGTCTCCAACCCCTTCCTCTCATCTTCCGCCGACCTCCTGGCCCAATCCCAGGTTATGCGCCGGGCGCAGGGGGTCCTTCGGGATCTTCTGCACTTGGATATGTTCAGCGTCCGTACCCAGTTCATTCAAAGGGCCGCCTTCAGTTTTATCGGGATCCAAGAACAGCCGGTTGACAGGATTGGCTGGGTTGGTAACTATTTCGATAATACCTCTGTTTTTATAGGTAAGTATATCGGGTCGGAGATGTTTGCCCAGGCAATGCTGTCTCTTCGTTATGACGAAAATAAAAAAACCTTTGGGGGCTACACATTCGAGCCTGATTTTGGGATCGAACTGCGGAGCCCCTTGGGGAATATCCGCTGGAATTTGGTCCCCACCCACCCGGAGAACTGGTATTTGGATGATTGTTCTTTCACTATTTCGTGGGATTTTTCGTTTTGATGCGCCTATAGACTGTAGGCAAGCTAAAACATACAAGTTTGAAGAACCGCTGGTAGGAGAATAGATGCGCCGTTGTTTTGTGGGTTTTGCCCTGGCTTTAGCCTGTTCCGCTTTGTTATATGTACGCCCCTGTTCCGCCCAGGAAGGGGAAGAATGGTATCTGGGTAAACCCCTTAGGGATATCGCCTTTTCCGGCCTCCGGCACGCCAGCCCCCAGGATCTGGAAGGGATTCTGGGGGGCTACCTTGGTCAGGAATACAGTTACGAACTGGTGGAAGAACTGCAAATGCGGCTTTACGCCACAGGATTTTTTGAATTGCTTTCCCCCGATACGATTCCCGTGGATTCGGCCCGTTCAGGGGTTATCCTCCGTTTTACCGTCACCGAACAGCCGGTTATCTCCCGGATCAGCTTTGTTGGGAACAGCCATGTCCGCCAAACGGAACTCCTTGACGCGGTAACCCTTAAACCGGGGGATCGGGCGGAAAAACGCCGGGTGGGCGATGAAGAGCAGGCGGTGATCAACAAGTACCTGGAAAAAGGGTATACCCGGGTTTCAGTCCGTTCAGATGTTCAGGTCAACGATTCGGGGGAAGCGGCTGTCGTCTTTTTCATCAACGAGGGGGTCCAAAACTACATCCAGGAATTCCGCTTCGAGGGGAACAACGTGTTCTCCGAGAGGACCCTCCGGGGCCAGCTCTCCCTTAAGGCCAAAAGCCTGGTCAACGACGGGGCTTTTCAGGAGGCCAAGCTGATTGCGGACCGCCAGGCCATTGCCCAGTATTACCGGGATCGGGGTTTCATTGACGCGGAGGTCCGGGACGTGATCAGGACCGAGGTGGTGGGCGACAAGGGGACCAGCATGATCCTTACCTTCGATATTTATGAGGGGGATCGCTACACCTTTGGGGGCGTCAGTTTTTCGGGGAACCATATTTTTTCCGACGAGCAGCTTCAAAAGCAGGTGTATTCCCGGGAGGGGGAGGATGTACGGGCCAGCAGGGTGGAGTCGGATCTGCAACGGGTCGCGGATCTCTATTTCGAAAGCGGCTATATCTTCAACACCATCAACCGGGAAGAGGAACGGGATCAGCAAAAAAAAATCGTTTATTACAAGATCGATATTATCGAAAGGAGCCGGGCCCATATCGAAAGCATCCGGGTCGAGGGGATCGATAAAACAAGGAAAGAAGTGGTGCTGCGGGAGATTCCCCTGGAACCGGGGGATGTGTTTTCCAAGACCAAGGTCGCCGACGGCCTCAGAAACCTTTACAATTTGCAGTTCTTTTCGGCGATCATACCGGAAACCGAGCCGGGGAGCGCGGAAAGTTTGATGGACCTCGTGTTCCGGGTCGAGGAACAGCCCACCACCGATGTCCAGTTCGGTCTTACCTTCTCCGGCACCGCCGATCCCGGGCAGTTTCCCATATCGGGGATGCTGCGCCTTAACGACCGTAATTTCCGGGGCACGGGAAACAGCCTGGGGGCGGATATGAACGTCTCCCCGGATACCCAAAGCCTGTCCTTCAATTACAGCCACCGTTACATTTTCGGCCTTCCCCTGTCCATGGGTTTCGACCTGTCCATGTCCCACACCCAGCGGCTTACCCCCATGGACAACACCCCCCCCTTCTTTTACGGGGACGAGACCTATGCGTATCCCGACGGGTTTGATTCCTATGAGGAATTCGAAAAGTCTTCTTCCTATCCACGGGAATTTCTCATGCGTTACGATCAATGGTATTTTTCCCTGGGGGTTTCCACGGGATACCGCTGGGGTACTCCCCTGGGAAATCTCTCCACTGGGGTGGGCGCCCGGGCGGGAATCATTATGAATAACTACGACGCGAATCTCTACCGCCCCCTGGATTATACCATCCGCCGGGATAACAACCGTCCGACCCCCGCCAATTCAGCATGGCTTTCGGTGGCCCTGGATCAACGGGATATTTACTACGATCCTTCCTCGGGCTATTTCGGCAGCCAGCGTTTCGGCCTGTTCGGGATTCTGCCCATGGAACGGGAGAAGTATATCCGCAGCGATACCAAGGCCGAGTATTTTCATACCCTCCTCAACATTCCCGTGGGAGAACGCTGGAGCTTCAGACTTATCGCCGGGATCCATACGGGTCTTTCCTTCATCTTGAGACAGCCGGGCCAGGACGGGGCGATCATCGAAAACGCGAACAAGCTGGCGGTGGACGGCATGTTTGTAGGCCGGGGCTGGAACTCCGATTACCGGGTCAAGGGCTTGGCCCTTTGGGAAAACTGGGCGGAATTGCGGATCCCCCTGGTGCCGGGGGTTCTAGCCTGGGATTTCTTCTTTGACGCGGCGGGAGTCAGCCCCAGCCCCCAGGACTTTTTCGCCAATTTCGATCCCAACATTATGCGTTACAGTATGGGAGGGGGCCTCCGTTTTACCATTCCCCAGTTCCCCCTCCGGTTCAGCTTTGCCAAACGTTTCAGGACGGTGGACGGAAATGTACAATGGGAACCTGGTTCCATCGGAAAGAACGGCCCCGGAGGCGGTCTGGATTGGGTTCTCTCCTTTGCCCTCAGTTATTAAGGCGGTTTTTAGACAAATTTCATTTTCCAAGGATAACTGTATGAAAAAGACGGTCCTTATTCTTCTATTGCTTTCGCTGGGGATCTCCCTTGGGGCCCAGCAGCTTACCCGTTTTGCGGTGGTGGATCTGTCCCGGGTTTACATGGCCTTCTTTCGGGACTCCCGGGCCGTCCGGGAATGGGAAGAGTCCAGCCTTCAGGTTCAGCGGGAACTGGACCGGAGGACCAAGGATATTCAGGATCTCCAGGCCCGAAAGGTAAATGCGGAGATTCAGGGCAACGAGGATGAGGTCCAGCGGCTGGAAGATTTGATTTACCGCCGTTCCGAGGCCTTGCGGGACTACTACCAGGTAAGGACCAGGGAGCTTGAGGAACGGAAGCAGCGGCTTTCCCAGTCGAATTCTTTTCTGGAGCAGGTCTACGACGAGGTCCGTTTTATCGCGGAAAGCGAGGGCTACAGTACGGTACTCAATCTGAAAGAAAATTCAGGCATCTTATGGTATAGTCCAACTGTTGATATTACCGATAAACTAATACAAAATTTAGTTGCGAAGGCAGGCCGCTAAAGGAGAGGGGCCTGACAAGGAGGGCCCCTACGAGTCAAAGCGCTTCTTCTACTCCAATGTATACCCAATACCGGCGGATTAGGCGGGATCACCCTGGGGAAGTGCTGTTTTTTCGTCTTGGTGATTTCTATGAGATGTTCTCGGAGGACGCCCTGGAAATCTCCGCGCTGCTTAACCTTACCCTGACCAGCCGGAACGGGATTCCCATGTGCGGAATCCCCTATCACGCCTCCCGAACCTATATCGCCAGACTCCTGAAGCTGGGGAAGAAGGTGGCGGTTTGCGAACAGATTTCCGAACCGGGAAAGGGTCTCTTGGAGCGCAAGGTCGTGGAGGTGATCACCCCCGGCACGGCCCTGGACGAGGACTATCTGGACAAGGGGAGCGCCAATTACCTGGCCGCTCTGGCCCTCCGCCAGGGGATCCTGAGTCTTGCCTGCATTGATATTTCCTCCGGCGATTTTCGGGCCACCTCTTTCCCCCAGGGAAATACCGGAAGGCTGCGCCAGGAATTTGAGGGCCTCCAAATTCGGGAGCTTGTCATCCAGGAATCCCTTTTGGAAGGGGGAGGAGGCCTGGCCCAGACCGTGTTGGAACGGCCCGACCTGGTGGTGAACCGCTGGGCGGACTGGCTTTTTGATCAGGAACGGGGCCGGGAACGGCTTTGCCGGCAGTTTAACGTTCCCAACCTGCGGTCCTTCGGCCTTAACGACGCCAGCCCGGAGATTCTTGCCGCGGGGGCCCTGTTGGACTATCTGGACGGCACCGCTAAATCGATGATTCCCCATGTCCGCGGTATCGTGGTGTACCAGGACAACGAATACACCGGCATCGACGAGTCAACCCAGCGGAATCTGGAACTGGCCAGGAACCTGCGGGAAGGGGATTCCCATTACACTCTCCTGGAAGTGATGGACGAAACCCGAACCGCCATGGGGCGGCGGCTCTTGAAATGGCGGATCCTTCATCCCCTGCGCGATATGGCGGCCATCAAAGCCCGGCTCGATATAGTGGAAACCCTTTACCGGGATCAGGGGACCCTGGGAATTCTGCGGGATCTTTTCGGCAAAACCCCGGATCTGGAGCGGCTTACCGGCCGGGTTGCCATGGAATTGGCCCACGGCAAGGATATGCTGGCGGTGAAAACCGCCCTGGATTCCCTGGATCAGATTCTTTCGGGGATTCAGAATCTTTCCCTTTCCTTTGAAAACCCCCTGATTCGGAGCTTCGATTCCCGCAAGGGGGCTTCCTCCTTTGCCCGGCTCCTAAGTCTGCGGGATCACCTGGCCCGGGCCCTGGCGGAGGAGCCCTCAACGCTCCTTACCGAGGGGAACCTCATCCGCGGCGGTTATAACAGCGAATTGGACGAACTAAGACAGCTCCGCGACAACGGCCGGCAGCTTTTAGAGGAGTACCTGGAGGAGGAACGGCAGAAAACCCATATACCGGGACTCAAGATCCGCTACAACCGGATCATCGGCTATTACATGGAGGTCTCCAACTTCCACTTAAACCGAGTCCCCTCCTACTTCATTCGCCGCCAGGGAGTCGCCGGGGGGGAACGGTTCACCACCAACCGCTTGTCCGCCCTGGAGTCGGAAATAAACGGCGCCCAGGACCGGATTGTCGAAGTCGAGCGGACCCTTTTCCTTAAACTGCGGGAGGAGGCCAAGGCTTGCCTGGATGAGCTTTCCGCCGCCGCGGCGCTGCTGGCGGAGATGGACGCCGCCCAGTCCCTGGCCCGGGCCGCCACGGTTCGCCGCTGGGTGCGGCCCCAGATAGAGGACAGGGTGGTCCTTAAGGTGCTGGAGGGCCGCCATCCGGTGGTGGAAGCCCACTTGCCCCAGGGAGAGTTTATTCCCAACGACGTACTGCTGGAGGGGGGGGATTTCTTTTTTGTTCTGATCACCGGCCCCAACATGGCGGGAAAATCCACCTATCTGCGGATGGCGGCCCTTATCGTTCTGATGACCCAGATGGGCAGTTTTGTTCCCGCCCGGGAAGCCCTGGTGGGGATCGCCGACCGGATCTACTGCCGGGTGGGGGCCTCGGACAACCTGGCCCGGGGGGAATCTACCTTCCTGTCGGAGATGAACGAGACCGCCTACATCCTCAACACCGCCACGGAGAGGAGCCTGGTGATTATGGATGAGGTGGGCCGGGGCACCGGCACGAAGGACGGGCTTGCCATAGCAAGGGCGGTCTGCGAGGACCTTCTGGATCGGGTCAAATGCCGTACCCTTTTCGCCACCCACTACCATGAACTGTCCCTTATCACCCATCCCCATCTGGCCAACCGTTCCATGGAGGTCGTAAACCGGGATGGGGAAATCCTGTTTCTCCGCCGCATCAAGGAAGGCCCCTCCGTGGAGTCCTACGGCCTCCATGTGGCCCGTTTGGCGGGGCTTGCGGAACCGGTGCTATGCCGGGCGGAGATCATCATGGCCCAACTCCGGGACCGGGAGCTTCGAGACGGGAATCTGCCCAAGGCTCCAGTTCCTTCGGCCCCGCCGGCCCCCGCCGTTGATCCGGCGCTGCTCCGTCTTGTCCAGGAGATTACCGCCCTGGATCTCGACAACACCACCCCCCTGGAATCCCTGCGCCTGGTCCAGGAATGGCAGAGGCTTCTGGAGGGGAAAAACCTGGACTTTACGGGCGCCGCCGTCAGCGGATCCGGCGGTTTTACCGGACCGGCGAAAAAGATTTCCTCCCGGTCTGTCTGGCAGGAAGATCCCCCGCCGCAAAAGCAGGGAGAGTGGCCCAGCCTTTTTGATTTGTAGAGTTTGTAGAGCGGCCTTCGATCCCTTTTTGATCTCTATAATTTAGAAAAATTTAACAAAAGAGCGGGTATAAAGGGTAGACCGGGGAAGGGCGGCCCCGGCCGGGGGGATCCCCGGTTTTTTGTAGGCCCCTTTCCGGTTATAGTACACTAGACGAAGGCCCCCCAAGTCCGGAGAGAAGGGGCGAAAGCCCTGCCGGCAGGGAGGCCGGCGGGTTCCGTTCCCTGGGGTTTTTGCAAAGCAAAAACCCCAGGCGAAAAACGGCAGGGAGGCCGTTTTTCGCCCGCGCAAGGGATAGAAGCGGAATTCCCCGCCCCCGGCGGGGGCGGGGAATTGGAGCGGATAGCCCGGTCCCCGGCCCGCAGGGCCGGGGATGCGCCCAACAGAGACTCGATGTTCGGCGTTTTCTACACTGAGAACCGCCGGGGACAGCCCCGGCTACCCTGGCTTTGGAGGCAGGATACGGGCCGTGAAGTACGATCTTATTCTTAAGGGGGGGACCCTGGTGGATCCGCTGGGGGGCGCCGGGAGCGATACGGCGGCAGACCTGGGGATCAGGGACGGAAAGATAGCCGCCGTCGCCGGCAGCATCGACGCGTCCAGGGGGGAGGAGGTCTACGATGCCGCCGGCAGCTTTATTCTCCCCGGACTAATCGACGCCCATGTTCATTTCCGGGACCCGGGCCTGACCTACAAAGAGGATTTCGCCACCGGTTCCGCGGCGGCGGCCTATGGGGGGATCACCCTGGCGGCGGACATGCCCAATACCCTGCCCCCCACCGCGGGGATTCAGGACTTTCGGGAAAAGCGCCGAATCGCCGAGGAAAAGTCCTATACGGATTTCGGGCTTTTCGCCCTCCTGACCGGGGACAACGGGGGGGAGAGGGAGGATCTTATCCGGGAGGGGGCCCTGGGTTTCAAGGTCTTCCTGGGCGCCTCGGTGGGGAATATCCCCGCCCCCGGCGCGGGGGCCCTCTATGAGGGGCTAAAGCAAAGCCGGGGGAGGAGAACCGCCTTTCACGCGGAGGACAGCGAGCTTAACGAGCTTTTTACCCGCCGCTGCCGGGACTCCGCCGCCGATCCCGCCGCGCTGTCCCATGCCCGGCCCGATATTTCGGAGGCCGAAGCCGTGGCCCGGACCCTCCGCTTTGCCGAATATACCGGGGCGAAGGTTCATATCTGCCACGTCAGCGCGAAACGGAGCCTGGCCCTTATCCGGGACGCCAAGCGCCGGGGCCTGCCGGTCAGCGCGGAGACCTGCCCCCAGTACCTGTTCCTCGACGAATCCAGCTATCCGCGGCTGGGAACCCGGATCAAGGTCAACCCTCCTGTCCGAAGCGCCGAAGACCGGGAGGCCCTCTGGGCGGGCATCGCCGACGGGACCATTGACATGATCGCCAGCGACCACGCCCCCCATACGGCGGAGGAAAAGGACCGGCCCCTTTGGGAAGCCGTCCCCGGCGTCATAGGGGTGGAAACCTCCGCGGTCCTCATGCTTACGGCGGTGAACCGGGGCCTCCTCAGCCTAAACGATTACGCCCGGCTTGCTTCCCTGGCCCCGGCCCGGGTTTGGGGAATATACCCCCAAAAGGGGAGCTTCGCCCTCAACACCGACGCGGATATTACCATTGTGGACATGAACAGGGCGGGGGTCATCAGAAACGCCGCGCTCCACTCGAAACACGGAACCTCCCCCTACGAGGGCTTCGAAACCCTGGGGGCCCCGCTGGCCGCCCTGGTGCGGGGAAATTTTATCATGAAAAACGGCGTCCTCTGCGGAAAAGCGGGTACCGGACGCCTGGTTCGTCCAGGAGGCTGCTAGTGCGTTACACCCCCCCTCGGCCCGACAACGTCGCCGAAGCCCTGGAGCCCATCGCCCGGGGCCTCAATCTTTCCCTGGTGGAGCTGACCGTATCCCGCCGCAAAGGCTCGGTCCAGATTCGCGCCGTGGTGTACAACGGCGGGGATGTGAGCCTCGGCGATTGCTCCGCCTTCCACCGGGCCGCCCTCCCCCGTCTGGAACTCGCCTTCCCCGGCAGCGACCTCTACGTCGAAGTCTCCAGCCCCGGCATCGATCGGCTTATCAAAGACGGCGGCGAGTTCCGCCATTACGCCGGCCGCCAGGTCCGCTGCTACCGCACCGATACGGCGGACTGGTTTTCCGGCATCCTGGTTTCCTCCGACGAAACCGGCATAGTCCTCGCGCGGGAGGGCGGACAGGTCTCCCTGCCCTACGGAATCATCGCCAAGGCCCGGCTGGACTAAACCCGGATCGGGGTCCTCCCGTTCAGCCAACGGTGCGTATCGATGTTCCCTTGGGCGCATTTTTTGCTGACGCAAAAAACCGGGCTATCCGGGGCTCCGGCTTCGCCTCCGGCCCCGCCGCTCCGCGCCGGGTCTGCTCCGCACCCCTCCTATCCCTTGCGCGGAGGAAGGCGCGGGCCGGCCTCCCTGCCGGCGCGGCTTGCGGCTCTCCCCCCAATGCGTCCATGCCGCCCGTAACCGGTAGTTTTTGCTCCGCAAAAACAGGGGGATAGAACAGCCGGCATCCCTGCCGGCGGCCCGCCCTCCCCTCCCCCACCCTTCGCCCCTGCCGCGGGGAAGGGATCCCCGGCAGGGGGCGGACAGAGGCCGCGTCTTTTGGTTTTGCTGTATCCAATCTTGGAGTTGCTGCGTGAAGCGCGGCAACTCCGAAAGGCGAAAAACGGCAGGGAAGCCGTTTTTCGCCCGCGCAAGGGATAGAAGCGGAATTCCCCGCCCCCGCCGGGGGCGGGGAATTGGAGCGGATAGCCCGGTCCCCGGCCCGCAGGGCCGGGGATGCGCCCAAAAAGGACTCGTTGCACTGAATCCGCAAGACGGAGAATTGCCGGGATACCTTACAACACTTGACAAGATTTTTTAGAATCAATAAACTCATTTTGACAATTGAGATTCCAATAGAAAAAGGGCGTTTCAAACAGCCCTTTTTTTATTATTGGGAGGTACCAGCGTGGCAACTGATATGTCCGACGCGATTCGTCAGATCAGCCAGGATCGGGGAATATCAGAGGAACTTATCCTCAAAACCATAGAGAATACCCTTGTAGCCGCTTATAAACGTCGTTTCGGCAACGCCGACAACGCCATAGTCCGCTTTAGCGACGATAACCGGGAAGTGTCGATCTACGCCCAAAAACAGATTGTGGACGGGGTGTATGATCCGGTCTCGGAGATTGACATCGAGGACGCCCGGAAGCTGAACCCCGACGCGGAGGTGGGAGACGAGATTCTTATCGAGGTTGACCCCAAGGACTTCGACCGGGGGGCGGTGCAGAGCGCCAAACAAACCGCCCATCAATCGATTCGGGAGATACAAAAGGATACGCTCTATTCCGAATTCCGGGAGAAGGTGGGGGACATCATCATCGGCTACTACCAGCGGGAACGGAACGGCACCATCTATGTGGACCTTGGCAAGATCGAGGGGATACTTCCCGCGGGATTTCAGTCTCCCCGGGAAACCTACCGCGTCAACGACCGCATCAAGGCCCTGATCACCGAGGTCAAAAGGACGGCCTCCGGTTTTCAGGTGATCCTTTCCCGGACCCATACGGATTTTGTGCGGGCCATATTCGAACTTGAGGTGCCGGAAGTCTATGACAAGACCGTGGAAATTCATAAGATCGTCAGGAAACCGGGTTACCGGACCAAACTTGCGGTCTATTCAAACCGGGAGGATGTGGATCCCGTAGGGGCCTGCGTAGGGCTCAAGGGGGTGCGGATACAGGCGGTTATCCGGGAACTGGAGGGGGAGAAGATCGATATTCTAAAATACGATCCGGACCCCCGGCGTTTTATCAAGAACGCCCTGTCCCCCGCGGAGGTTCGGGATGTGATCATCATGGACGAGGGGAAGCATCAGGCCCTGGCGGTGGTCAACGATTCCCAGCTTTCCCTGGCCATCGGCAAACAGGGGCTTAATGTCCAGCTTGCCAACCGCCTGGTGGACTGGAACATCGACGTGAAGACCGACGCCCAGTTCGCGGAGATGGACATTGCCGCCGAATCCCGGAAGGCGGTGTTCGAACTCTTCGGCGAATCGGAGGAGTATGGCGAGGAATTCTCCCGGATCTCCGAGCTGCCCGGAGTGGACGCGGATGTGGTGGCGGCCCTTAAGGCGGGCAACGTGGAATTCATCGAGGATTTCCTTGCCCTTGACCCGGCGCAGCTTGGGGAATTCAACGAGATAGGCCCGGAAAAATTCGAAGCCCTCCGCAAAATCATCGAAGAAAATGTGGAGATCATCGAGGAAGAAGAAGAGGAACTGGAGAATGTGGAACCGGGAGAAGCTGAGGCCGAAGAAGGGGAAGAGGAAATCGAGGAGTACGAATGTCCCGAGTGCGGCGCCAAAATTACGGTGGATATGACTGTCTGCCCCAACTGTGGTATTGGTTTGAGTTTTGAATACGAAGAAGATGAAGAAGAGTAGATTGACGCGGCCCTTGCCAAAGGCGGGGCTGTGGGGGAACTATTATTGAAAGGTGGATTATGGCTGAGGAAACAGGGAACACACAAAAACTGAAAGCGGAACTTATTAAACGCACCCAAAGCGAGGGGGATGCCAGGAACGGTCCCCGGGCGACTGAACACAGGGTTTCTTCGGGAGAAGCGCCTCCGCGAAAGGTTATTGTGGTAAAGAAAAAACCTGTTCAGGGCCCTATTGCCGGTAAAAAACCTCAGCCAAAGGTGGTAGTCGCCACTCGTCCCGCGCCGCTCCCGGCGGAAGCCAAAGGGGAAGACCGGAAGCCTATTTCGGCCGCCCCCATGCCGCCCCCCGGAGCGGAATCGGGTTCCGGGCATCCCGCTGCCGCCCAGATGAATCCCGCCGCCAAAGCCGATGTTCCCGTTAAAGCCGCCCCCCCCCGGAATCTGGAGGAACCCCGGCCGGCCCGGGAGCGGAACGAAGGGACCTTTGTCATAACCCCGCGGCCCGCGGGGGCCGCCGGCAGGGTGGGCGGCAAGCCGGTGGGCAGGCCGGCAGGCCGCGACAACAACCAGCCCCCCTTCTCCAACCGGCCCCCAGGGGCGGCCGGCAGGGTGGGCGGCCGTCCGGTAGGGCCCCATCCCGGTTCGCAGGGCCGGCCTCCTTTTGGATCGGGCCCCCGTCCCGGCGGCCCCGGCCGTTTCGGCCCCGGCGGCCAGGGAACGGGCGGACGGCCCGGCGGCCTTAACCGGCCCGGTTTCGGCCCCCGTCCCGGCGGTCCCGGCAGACCGGGCGCCCCCGCTTCCGGTTCGACGCCGGAAGGCAAGACCGCGGTCAAACGGACCTTTCGGGCGAAGAAGCCGGTCTACAACCGGAAAGAAAAAGAACAGGAAATGGAGGAAAAACTCCTCCAGACCAAGAAAAAGATTACCCATATCGCCAATCCGGTGCCCAAATCCGTGGAAATCATGGAAGTGGTATCGGTCTCGGAGCTGGCCCGCAAGATGAACCTTAAGGCCTCGGATCTGATCCAAAAGCTCATGACTATGGGAATGATGGTGACCATTAACCAGCAGATCGACGCGGATACCGCCACCATACTGGCGGGGGAATACGGCGCCGATGTGAAGATCATCAGCCTCTACGACGAGACCCAGATCGAGACGGTCTCCGACGAAGGGGCCGAACTCCAGAACCGGCCCCCGGTAGTTACGGTGATGGGCCATGTGGATCACGGCAAGACCAAGCTCCTGGACGCTATCCGCAGTACCGACGTGGTATCCGGGGAGTTCGGGGGGATTACCCAGCATATCGGGGCCTATACGGTTTCCGCCGGCGACGGGGGCATCACCTTTCTGGACACCCCCGGCCACGAAGCCTTTACCCGTATGCGGGCCCGGGGCGCCCAGGTGACGGACATTGTCGTCCTGGTGGTGGCCGCCGACGACGGGGTCATGCCCCAAACGGTGGAGGCCATTAACCACGCCAAGGAAGCGAATGTACCCATCATCGTGGCGGTGAACAAGATCGACAAGCCCGAGGCGAACCCGGACCGGGTTAAAAGCCAGTTGTCGGAGCTGGGACTCATGCCGGAAGACTGGGGCGGGCAGACCATGTTTGTGGAACTCTCCGCCCTGCAAAAGAAGGGCATTGATAAACTTATCGATTCCATCCTGCTTCAATCGGAGATTTTGGATCTTAAGGCCAATTACAGCCGCGCCGCGGAAGGGAAGGTTCTGGAATCCCGCATCGATCACGGCAGGGGCATTGTGGCCACGGTGCTGGTGGAAAAGGGAACCCTCTCCGTGGGGGATTCCTTTGTGGCCGGAATCTGGCCCGGCAAGGTGCGGGCCCTGTTCAACGACAGGGGGGAAAAGCTGGAGAAGGCCACCCCCTCCATGCCGGTAGAGGTCCTGGGCTTTGAGGGGATCCCCAATGCCGGAGACCCCCTCCAGGTGGTGGAGGATGAAAAAATCGCCCGCGGTTTTTCCAGCAAAAGGCAGGAGCTTAAGCGTTTTGAGGACGCGAAGAATGTCCGAAAAATTACCTTGGATAATTTGCGGGAGACCATCAACGACGGGGCCATTCAGGAACTTAAGGTTATCATCAAGGCCGATGTCCAGGGTTCCGCCGAGGCCCTCCGTTCCAGCCTGGAGAAACTTTCCACGGCGGAGGTCCGGCTCCATGTCATCCAGGCCCTGCCCGGCGCCATCAACGAGGGCGATGTGGACCTGGCGGTTGCCAGCAACGCCATCATCATAGGATTCAACGTCCGGCCGGTCCCCAAGGCCAAGGCCCTGGCGGATCAGGAAAAGGTTGATGTCCGCCGCTACAACGTGATCTACAAGGCGGTGGAAGAGATCCAGCAGGCCATGGAGGGGATGCTCAAGCCCGACACCCGTGAAGACGTGATCGCCACCGTGGAGGTGCGGAATACCTTTAACGTGCCCCGGGTGGGAACCATCGCGGGTTGTTACGTCCTTACCGGTACGGTCAAGCGGTCGGGTCTGGTGAACATCATCCGGGAAGATACGGTGATTCATCGAGGCAAGATAAGCAGCCTGAAACGTTTCAAAGATGATGCCCGCGAAGTGGCCGCCGGTTATGAATGCGGCATCGGAATCGAAGACTACAACGATATCAAGGTGGGAGATCAGCTCGAAATCCTGGAAGTCGTGGAAGTGGCGAGGAAACTCTAGGAACGGGGCCGGCCCGGTGCAAGATGGGAGTATACAGAATTGAACGGGTAGGGCGTCTGATACAGGGGAAAATCGGCGCCCTAATCCTGGAAGGCAGAATAAAAGATCCCCGGGTCCATCCTTTTCTTTCCGTTACCAGGGTGCAGGTTTCCCGGGATCTATCCTTTGCGGATGTTTATATTTCCAACATTCGGGAACACGAAAGCCTTGGCAGGGCCGTGGCGGGGCTGCAAAACGCCGCCGGTTTTATCCAGGCTGAACTTGCCTCCTTTATGCAAATTCGCAAGATCCCCCGCCTCCGTTTCCACCCGGACTCCGGCATTCGGGAAGGGTTTGATATTGTAAAAAAACTCGAAGAATTAACCGGGGACAATGATGCCGGACAGCCCTAAAGGCCCTTCAGGTTATTTGCTCCTGGATAAAAGTCCCGGCCAAACCTCTTTTCAAGCGCTGGGGCCGGTAAAAAAGGCGCTCGCCACGGGAAAATTGGGACATACCGGCACCCTGGATAAATTTGCCTCCGGCCTGCTCGTCGTCCTGGCCGGAAAGGCTCTGCGTTTAAGCCCCTGGGTATCCCACTGCGGCAAGGCGTATCGGGGTACGATCCTGTTTGGTGAAGAAACCGACACCCTGGATCCGGAGGGCCGCATCGTCGCCCGGGCCCCGGTCCCCTCCCGCGACCAGGTGGAGGAAGCTCTTCCCAAATTCCGGGGGGACATTCTCCAGGCTCCTCCGGCCTATTCGGCGATCCACCTGGAGGGGCGGCGGGCTTCGGAGCGGGTCCGGGCCGGGGAAAGCCCGGTGATGCGGGAACGCCCCGTATCGATCTACGAGCTTCGCCTGACAGCATGGACCCCGCCCCTGGCCGAAATCCTGGTCCGCTGTTCCGGCGGCGCCTATATCCGGTCCCTGGCCCGGGACATTGCCCTGGCCTGCGGTTCCCGGGCCCATGTAAGGGAACTGCGGCGCGGCGCGGTGGCGGGCTTTTCCGTGGAAGACGCCCTCCCCCCGGAGGATCCCCGGATCCCGGCGGCGCTGCGGCCTATCGACCGGGCCTTTTTTGAAGCCCTGGGAATCCCCCGCTTTGAGAGCGGCGAGGCGCTGCTGGCCCCCTTAAGCCAGGGCCGGCCCCTGGGCCCCCTGCTGGCCGGTCTGGAACTGAAGAAGGCCCCCGGCGGACCGGAGCCCGCCGCGGCGGCGGTTTTCGCGGGGGAACAGTTCGCCGCCGTGGTAAAACGGGCCGGCCGCGGAGTATGGACCTACGGTTATGTCTTTGCGGGTCATTAGCTGGGAATCCTTTATCAATCCTTCCTCCGATCCTTTCCCCTCCGGTTCCGCGGATGAATGTTCCGCCTGGCCGCGGGGGCCCTTGTCCCTCAGCGTGGGGGTCTTTGACGGCGTACACCGGGGACATCAAATACTTATCGGGAAGATCCTCGCATACGCCGAGAGGCAGGGAGGGACGGGCGGGGTGGTTACCTTTCGCCAGAATCCCCGGGGAATCCTCCGTCCCGGCGATTTCTCCGGGGATATTTACAGTCTTCCCCAAAAACTCAGGACTTTGGAGGGGTTGGGGGCGGCTTTCGCGGTACTCATTGACTTTTCCGGGGATTTCAGTAGAATATCGGGGAAGGAATTTGCCGCCCTATTGGGGAAAAGATCGGTCGGATACTTGGCGGTGGGGGCTAATTTCCGCTGCGGCTACCGTTTGGACACCGGCGCCCGGCTTTTGCGGGACATGATGTCGGCGGGGGGAACCGTTACCGAACTGGCGCCCCAGTTGCGGGAAGGCGGGGCCCCCATTAGTTCAAGCCGGATCCGGCGGGCGATCCTGGCGGGGGACATTGCCGGGGCCGCCGGTCTTTTGGGCCGCCCCTATAGCGTAGATTTAACCGGCCTTTGCCCCGGCAGCGAAGGGGCCGTCCTTTGTTGGGACCTTCGGAAGGGGGGAAGAATCCTGCCCCCCGCAGGCCGGTACGGCGGCTTGCTCCAGGCCGGAGAGGCCGTGTTTCCGGTGGAATTTTTTATCGATTCCGGCGGGCTTTTCCTTAAACGGGAGGCCGTTTTAAGGGGTCCGGGGAAAACGGCGGATCCGCCGGAACCGGAGGATTTTTTGAATTTTTCCGTGTTGTCCGTTGAATTTGAATCTGTCCAAAGGACGGTATTTTTAACAGGTTCCCTATAGGAGTGTAAATATATATGGCATTAAGCAAAGAAGAATCGGCATCCATTGTTTCCAGGTTTGGAAAATCGGAAAAGGATACCGGGGCGACGGAAGTCCAGATTGCTCTGCTTACCGGGCGGATCAATCAACTTACCGGGCATTGCCGGCAGTTTAAAAAGGACAAATCCGGTCAACGGGGTTTGCTCATCCTGGTCGGAAAGCGCCGGAGGCTTTTAAAGTACATCCAGCGCGTTAATCTTGAAAGGTACCGTTCCCTTATTAAGGATCTTGGGCTGCGTAAGTAATGATACAACGAGTAACATTACAAATCGGCGGGAAGGATTTTATCCTGGAAACCGGCAGGATCGCGAAACAGGCCAACGGCGCCGTTTTCGCTCAATATGCGGGTTCAGCGGTTATTGCGACCGTCTGTTCTTCAAGCGAGTCCGTTGAGGGGTTGGACTATGTGCCCCTAACGGTTGACTACAACGAAAAATACTACGCCGCGGGGAAGATCCCCGGCGGTTTTATTAAACGCGAAGGCCGGCCCAAGGACAAGGAAATTCTCGTGTCCCGGCTTATCGACCGGCCCATGCGCCCCCTCTTTCACAAGAGTTTCGGCCGGGAAATTCAGGTGGTTCCCACCACCCTTTCCGCCGACCAGGTGAACCCCCCGGATATTTTGGCGATCATTGCCAGTTCCGCGGCGGTGCATATCTCTGATATTCCCTTTAACGGGCCTATCGCGGGGGTGCGGATCTGCCAGGTGGACGGGGAGCTGGTGGTGAACCCCAGCTATCAGGAGATAGAAAGGTCAACTCTGGAAATCGTCGTGGCCGGCACCAAAGACGGGATCACCATGGTGGAAGGGGGAGCCAAGGAGGTAGGCGAGGATCTTATGGTGGAGGCCCTGGAAAAGGCCCATCAGGTGATCATCGAATTCTGCGGCCTCCAGGAGAAACTCCGGGATTTAGCCGGGAAGCCTAAACTGCCCCTTACGGAGCGGAGCTGCCAGTTGGAAAACGCCGACGCCATCCGTGGAGCGGCCTATCCGAAGCTGGAGGAAGCCTGTTTCCTGAAAGGAAAAATGGAACGCCATGAGGCTATCGGCAAGGTAAAATCCGAAACAGCCGCCGAATACGCCGCCCAGCTTGGAGATGAAACCCAAAAGAAACTTTTTGACGCCCTCTTTGAGGATATGGAGTACCACATTCTCCGTTCCTCTATTTTGGAAAAGGGCCGCCGGGTAGACGGCAGGGGGACCGAGGATATTCGGGATATTAGCTGCGAGGTGGGAATTCTACCCCGGACCCACGGTTCCGCCCTTTTTACCAGGGGCGAGACCCAGGCTTTGGTGGTAACTACCCTGGGAACGGTTTTTGACGAACAGATCTTCGACGATATTGAAGGAGACAGGCGGGAGAATTTTATCCTGCATTATAACTTCCCCCCCTATTCGGTTGGGGAAGTCGGGCGGATGGGAACCGGACGGCGGGAAATCGGCCACGGCAACCTGGCCCGCCGTTCCCTGGAGGCCATGGTCCCCAGCAAGGAAGAGTTCCCCTACACGGTCCGGGTGGTTTCGGAGATCATGGAATCGAACGGTTCGTCTTCCATGGCCACGGTCTGCGGCGGGACTCTCGCTATGCTTTACGCCGGGGTGCCCATGAAGAAGCCGGTGGCGGGCATCGCCATGGGGCTTATCACCGAAAGCAACGAACCGGGAGCCCGGTACGCGGTGCTCTCCGACATTTTGGGGGAGGAAGACCACCTGGGGGACATGGACTTCAAGGTGGCCGGCACCGAAGAGGGAATCACCGGTTTCCAGATGGACATTAAGATCGCCGGGGTAAGTCCGGAGATTATGCGGAACGCCCTGAATCAGGCCAAGCGGGGAAGGCTTCATATCCTTTCCATTATGAATAAAACGATCAGTATGCCCGCCGCGTCCATCAGCGAGTACGCACCCAAGATTGTTACCATGCGGATCGATGTGGACAAGATCGGCGCCCTTATCGGCCCCGGTGGGAAGAACGTCAAGGCCCTGTGCGAACAGTACAATGTTACCATCAATACGGAAAACGATGGGACCGTGACTATCTACGGCAAAAACGCCAAGGACGCGGAGGAAACCCGGACGGCGATCCAGGGGATCGTGTCGGATCCGGAGACCGGCCGCGTCTACAACGGTGTGGTCAAGCGGATCATGGATTTTGGCGCCTTTGTGGAGATTCTTCCCGGCAAGGAAGGGCTAGTGCATATCAGTAAACTTTCCCGCCAGCGGATCGCGCAGGTAACCGATGTGGTCAAGGAAGGGCAGGAGATTCCTGTTAAACTCCTGGAAATTGACAAGATGGGCCGGCTTAACCTTTCCTACATTGACGCCATAGATCCCAACGGGGCTTCCCCGGAGGGACGGGACAACGGCGGACGTGGGGATCAGGGCAGGGGCCGCCGTTTCTAGGTTCGGGATGAAGGGGGAACCGGTGGTAAGGGTCCTCAGACGGGATCCGTCGCTTCCCCTCCCCCGCTACGAGAGCGAAGGCGCGGCCGGCATGGATCTACGGGCCTGCCTGGAGGAGGATATTGTTATCCCCCCCCTGGGGCGGGCCCTTGTTCCAACGGGGCTTTCTTTGGAAATTCCCGAAGGCTGCGAGGCCCAGGTGCGGCCCCGGTCGGGGCTAGCCGCTTCCCAGGGAGTTACGGTGCTTAATTCTCCGGGGACTATCGATTCCGATTACCGGGGAGAAGTTAAGGTTGTTATGATCAATTTGGGCGCCGGGGCGTTTACGGTTAAATCCGGGGACCGGATTGCCCAACTGGTCTTTTCCCCGGTCCTGCGCGCGGTCCTTGAGCCTGTATCGAGGCTGACCGAAACTTCCCGGGGTTCCGGCGGTTTCGGGTCCACCGGAAAATAATTTATACTGCAAAGGTTCATCGGAGGTACGCGTGGATAAGTCCCGTTCCATTTCCTGGACCTTATTCCGTTACATTGTTACCGAAACACTCTTTTCATTTCTTGTTTCATTTCTGTTTTTTTTCATCATTTTTTTTGTAAACCAGCTTCTCCTTATGGCCCAGGAGATTCTTACCAAACGGGTTCCCATTGGAGAGGTCGCCCTGCTGGTTTTCTACGCGCTGCCGTCGGTGGTGGCCATTTCCGCCCCCTTTGCGTCCATGGTGGGCACCCTTATGACGGTGGGCCGGATGACCAGCGACAACGAGATCCTGGTGATGCTCAGTTCCGGGCTTTCGTACCGTGTTATTCTTAGCCCCGCCATCACCGTGGGGATACTTATTTCCCTGTTTTCCTTTTTGGCCAACGATGTGCTTCTGCCCATAGGGACTATACAATTTAACAAACTGTACCGCCGCATTGTTTTTTCCACCCCGGCGCTGGAACTGGAGGCCAATTCGGTCAAACGTTTCAAGGATACCATTATCGTAACCGGGGAGGTGGCGGGGAACTCTATTGAAAATGTGCTGATCCTGGACCGCACCGGCGGCGGCGAACGGCGAATCATCCTGGCGAAGAATGCCGAACTCCGGGACCAGGGCAGGGACGGGCTGAGTTTGGATCTGGAGGCCGCTTTTATCCAGTCTTCCAAGGAGACCGCCCGGCTCGATTACGATTACGCTTCCACTTCCTTTCTCCGGTATTGGGTTCCCCAGGACGATATTATCCAGGCGGTGTCGTCGATTACCCCCAGGGAGATGAGTTCCGCCGACGTGTGGAAGGAGATACAGAAAAAACAGATCCAGCTTGGCATCCTTTTGGAGGGGCGGCTTAGCCGAATTAACTCCCTGGGGATGAAATATGAAAAAAGCCTCCGCCGGGGGCCCGGGCATGAGGACTGGAACCGGCGGCAAGTCCAACTGGTGGAGATTCAGCGGGAGGTCCTTACCTACCAGTCCGTACGGAAGGATCGGCTCCTGTTTTACTACCTGCTGGAATATTACAAGAAATTTTCTATTCCGCTGGGGGCCTTTTCTTTTGTCTTTCTTTCGGTGGCCCTGGGGCTGCTGGCGAAGAAGAGCGGCCAGACCGTGGGCTTTATCATCGGGCTTATTATCGCCGTTTTTTACTGGGCCCTTATCCTGGGGGGGCAGACCATGGGGGTTAGGATGGGATTTTCCCCCTTTTGGTCCATGTGGACTCCCAATATCCTTGCCCTGGCGGTGGGGCTTATTCTCTGCGCCGTCAGGATCCGCAAATGACCCTGGACCGCTATCTGATCAAACAGTTTCTTCCCATCTTTGCCGTCGCTTCCGCCATGTTTGTGCTGCTCCTGGCCCTTATCGATCTTTTTGCCAATATTTTCCGCTACCTTAATTACCAGGTGCCGGTGGCGGAGATATTGAGGATAAGCCTTTTCTATCTGCCGAAGTGTTTTTCCTACGCTCTGCCTATTTCCCTGCTTTTTGCCGCGGCCTATACTTTGGGGGACCTTTACGCCCGGAACGAGCTAACCTCCATTTTTTCTTCCGGCATCCCCTTTTGGCGTTTTAGTATGCCGTTGGTGGTTATGGGAATTTTGGCCTCGATTTTTGCCTTTTTCTTTGAGGACGCGGCGGTTATTCCCACCCTGCGCATCAAGAATTCCCTTTCCCGGCAGTACCTGCGGCAGGAACAGCAGGTAAGCAATTCCGACGTGGTGATCAAGACCATGGGGGGGGATCTTATCTACGCGGTAGACTATTTTGATTACAGCGCACTGGTGCTGAACGGTCTAAGCATCGTGGAACAGGATAAGGAGGGCCGGTTTGTTTCCCATATCCGGGCGCCCCGGGCGGTCTGGAGCGGGGAATACTGGCATCTTTCCAACGCGGTTATATACCAATGGGAGGGAGATCTTTTGCGGGTCCGGCCTTTGGGGGAAACCCAGGCGTACCGGGAAGATCCCGATACATTCCGCCGCAACGCGGTAAACGTGGAGGACCTTCGATTTTTGGACGCCCGGCTCCTGGTGGAGGACCTTAAGCGGGCGGGACTTCCCTTTATCCGGGCCCTGGCGGACTTCCACCATCGTCTTTCTTTTTCTACCGCCAGCCTGGTGGTCATTATCCTTTCGATTTCCATGGGGGGGCGGTTCAGGAAGAACATCCTCCTTATGAGCCTTTTGGCAAGCCTTTCGGTGGCGGTGGTTTTTTATGTTATGGAGATGATCTCCATGATGCTGGCCAGGCTGGGATACATTCCCCCGGTGGTGGGAGCATGGTTTCCGGTGGGAATTTTTATTCTTTTGGGGATTTTGCTGTTGGGCAGTTCGAAGACGTAGCTGGACTTGTTCTCAATTTTATTATAGGCGGCGAAGATGAAAAAGGGACGCTACCTGGCTATCGACATAGGGGCCTCCGGGGGCAGGCATATCCTGGGGCATGTGGAAGATGAAAAACTGGTCCTGGAGGAGATTTACCGTTTTGCCAACGGCCCCCGGCGGAGGGGAAATTCCATGATCTGGGATACGGAGGGGCTTTTCCATGAGATTAGGGCGGGGATTAAACGCTGCGCCGACCTGGGGAAGGGCCCGGATTACATCGCCATAGATACCTGGGGAGTCGATTACGTTCTTTTGGACCGGAGAAGGAGGCTTATAGGGCCGGCCTACTCCTACCGGGATTCCCGGAGCGCGGCCTATGTTGATACCCCTGTCTCCGATGAAGCATTGTACCGGATTACCGGGACCGCGCGGCAGCCCTACAATACCATGTACCAGCTTTTGGCGGATAAGGCGGCGGGGCGGCTTGAAGACGCAAGGGCCCTGTTCTTTTTGCCGGAGTATTTTTCCTACCGGCTGGCCGGGGAGTTGGGGGGCAAGAGACAGAGTGAATATACGCTGGCTTCCACATCGGGGCTGGTGGACGCGGCAGGGCGGGAGTGGGCGCTGCCCATTATTGAAAGGCTGGGCCTGCCCGCCGCCCTTTTTGATCCGATCCGGGAACCGCCGTACCCTGTGGGGAGCCCCGACAAGGGGCTGGGAACAGGATGCGGGGCGGAGATTCTTATGGTTGCAAGCCACGATACGGCCTCCGCGGTTTCCGTTACCGGCGCGGAGGAGCTTTACATAAGTTCCGGCACCTGGAGTCTTTTGGGGATACAGTCTTCCCCTATCCTGACGGAGGCGGCCCGGCTGGCGGGCTACACCAACGAGGGGGCCCTTGAGGGGAGAGTCCGTTTTTTGAAAAGCATTATGGGGCTGTGGATCCTGCAAGGGGTGCGGCGGGAATTGGGGGAGGGCTGCAGTTTTGGGGACCTGGAAAGGCTGGCCCGGGAGGCGGAGGGGAGCAACGGGGGGATGCCGGCGATTGACGTGAACCTTCCCTGTTTTTTAAGCCCCCCTTCCATGATTGAGGCGGTGCGGGAGGCATACCGGGAGTTGGGCTGGAAGCCGGAAAGCGGGGGAGAACTGGCCTATGGGGTTTACCGGAGCCTGGCGGAGGGCTACAAAAGGGCGGTGGAGGATCTGGAGGCCATTACGGAAAAAACGTACCAAGGTATTACGATTATTGGCGGGGGGAGCAGGGACGGCTACCTTAACGAGTTAAGCGGCAGGTATACCGGCAAGGAGATTAAGCGGGGGCCCGCGGAGGCTACGGCGGCGGGGAATATCCTTTTGCAGATGAAGTACGCGGGGGAAGAAGCGCCCCGATGTATTGTGGAAGATTTTTAGCGGGGAGGAGTTTATGGGCGGTATGTTAGGGGCCCCCTTTATGGGGGAGTTGATTAGGACCTGCACTACCATGTTCCGGCTGGGCTGGAACGAGCGGAACGGGGGAAATATTAGCGTTCTTGTGGACGAGGAGGAGGCGGCGAAGTACCTGGAGGGGGAGGAAGGGACGCGGCCGGTTGAGCTGGCCCCGGATATAGACACGGCGGAGCTGGAAGGGCGGATACTGGCGGTTACCCGGACGGGGAGTTATTTTAGAAATATTGAAGTTGATCCCGAGCGGAACCTGGGGCTTATACGGATACGGCGGGGCGGGGGTTCCATTATTTGGGGCTTTAGCGGGGGCGAGGGGCCCACGTCCGAGTTGAGCAGCCACCTGCGGAGCCATGCGGTGCGGCTGCGGCGGGATAAGGAACACCGGGCGGTGGTCCATTGCCACCCGGTGAACACCCTGGCTATGACCTTTGTACATGAATTGACGGACCGGGCTTTTACCCGGACCCTGTGGAAGATGATGACGGAGTGTATGATTGTGTTCCCTGAGGGGGTGGGGGTGCTGCCCTGGATGATATGCGGAAATGACGAGATAGGCCGGGC
>JAIRSD010000061.1 GCA_031255615.1 Treponema sp.
AAGGCCGCCGATGTGCTGAAGGAATTCGGCGTTTCCTATAGCGCCCATATCCTTTCCGCCCACCGGACGCCGGAACTGCTCTCCCAAACCATCGGCCGGCTTGAGGAGGAGGGGGTTGAGCTTATCATCGCCGGGGCGGGGCTTGCCGCCCATCTGCCCGGGGTTATAGCCAGCCAGACCCTGATCCCGGTGATCGGGGTGCCCATTGTCTCGGGCGCTTTAGGCGGCATGGACGCCCTGCTCTCCATCGTGCAGATGCCCCGGCCTATCCCGGTGGCCGCCGTCGGCCTGGACAACGGCGCCAACGCAGGCTACCTGGCCTGCCAGATTCTCTCGCTTAAATACCCCGAACTCCGGCAAAAACTCGCGGATTTCCGCGTAAAAATGAAAGCTGATTTCGCAAAGGACAACCAGGAAGGGGGAGAGCTATGAGTCCGAGGATCGCCAAAAAGGGAACCGAAGCCGGGGGGAGGAAGCCCGGGGGCGCGAAAAAGGCGGCGTCCCAAAAAACCGCCGCGAAAAAAACCTCCGTAAAGAAAGCCGCTGTAAAGAAAGCCCCCGTGAAAAAGTCCGCCGCGGAAGGATCCGTCCCCGAGGGGAAGAAACCCGGCGCCCGGCGCCCCAGGCCCGCGCCGGATCTGTCCGGTTTAAAGCAGGGGGCTCTGCTTTACCAGGGGAAGGCGAAAGAGGTTTACGCCGCCGGGGGCCTAAAGGGAAGGGAAGAGCTGGTTATCATCCGTTACAGGGACGATGCCACCGCCTTCAACGGGGAAAAGAAGGGCCGGATAGAAGACAAGGGAGTGATGAACAACAAGATCGCCGCCGGGCTCTTTGAAGTGCTGGAGAAGGCCGGTGTTCCTACCCACTACGTGGCCCGTCTTAACGAGCGGGACATGCTTTGCAGGAAAGTCAGAATAATCCCCCTGGAAGTCATTATCCGCAACGCGGCCGCCGGATCCATGGCGAAGCGGCTTGGCCTTGCCGAGGGAAGCCCCCTCAAGACGGCGGTCTTCGAGCTTTCCTACAAAGACGACGCCCTGGGAGACCCGCTGATCAGCGATTACCACGCCGTAGCCATCGGCGCTTCCACTTTCAAGGAAATTGAAGAGATCAAGCAAATCGCCTTCAAGGTGAACAGGAAGCTTTCCGCATTTTTCCTTAAGCGGGGGGTAAGGCTTATCGATTTTAAACTGGAATTCGGCCGCACTCCGGGAAAAGGCGCGGGAAAGCTGGTGCTGGCCGATGAAATCTCCCCCGACACCTGCCGTTTCTGGGACGCGAAGACCGGTGAAAAACTCGACAAGGACCGGTTCCGCCGGGATCTGGGAAACGTAAAGGAAGCTTACATTGAGATCCTCAACAGAATCGGCTGACGGAAGCGCGTTTTATTCGCCCGAATCTAATTCCTCCGAAGCCTGTCCGCTTGAAGTCTGTCCGCCCGAGGACGCTTGCGCGGATCTTTTTGGGGAAGACAAGCTCCGGGAAGAGTGCGGGATCTTCGCCGTTTTTCTGGAAGATCCGGGGCGGGATGCGGTTCCCCTGGTGTATTACGGCCTCCTCTGCCTCCAGCACCGGGGCCAGGAGAGCGCGGGGATCGCCGTGGTGAAGGACGGGAACATGGAGGTTCGCAAGGGCATGGGCCTGGCGGGCGATGTGTTTAACCCGGATATGCTTTCCCAGCTTAAAGGCCCCGCCGCGGTGGGGCACGTGCGCTACTCCACCGCCGGATCCAGCACCCTCGAAAACGCCCAGCCCTTTGTAAGCCGTTTCAAACTGGGTTCCATTGCCGTGGCCCACAACGGCACCCTGACCAACGCCGATGTGGTGCGGGAACTGCTTGAGGACGCGGGCATCGGTTTTACCGCCTCCAGCGACAGCGAAGTCATCGTCAACCTTATCGCCAAAAATTACAAAAAGGGGCTCGAAAAGGCCCTTACCAGCACGATCAAATTCATCAAAGGCTCCTACGCCCTGGCGGTGCTGAGCGGCGAGGCCCTGGTGGGAGCCCGGGATCCCAACGGAATCCGGCCCCTCTGCCTGGGGAAACTCCCGGGGGGCTGGATACTGGCAAGCGAATCCTGCGCCGTTGACGCGGTGGGCGGCCAGCTCGTCCGGGATGTCGAGCCCGGGGAAGTGGTGATCATCAGCAGGGATCAGGTGCTGTCCTTCAGCTTTAGCGAAAAGACCCGGCGGGCGATCTGTTCCTTCGAGTACGTCTACTTTGCCCGGCCGGACAGTATTGTTGACGGGGTGGATGTTTACGGCTCCCGGGTGCGGGCGGGGAAGATCCTGGGCCGGGAATCCCCGGTGCAGGCGGATCTGGTAATCGGCGTCCCCGATTCCGGTATCCCCGCCGCCATGGGTTACGGCAAGGTAACCGGAGCCCCCTTCGGTATGGGGATCGTCAAGAACAAGTACATTGCCCGGACTTTTATCTCCCCCGATCAGGGCAGGCGGGAAAAGGCCGTGTCGGTGAAGCACAACGTGATCAAAAGCGAGGTGCGGGATAAGCGGGTGGTACTTATCGACGACTCCATTGTCCGGGGGACTACCTGCAAACGGCTTGTCTCGATCCTCAGAGCCGCCGGAGCGAAGGAGGTGCATATCCGGGTCTGTTCGCCCCCGGTACGCTGCCCCTGTTACTTCGGCATCGACACCCCTTACCGCAAGGATCTTATCAGCAACGGTTCCAGTACCGCCGAACTCTGCAAATCCCTGGGGGCGGACAGCCTCGCCTTCCTCTCGGTGGAGGGGCTCCTTGAATCCCTGGACGGGGAAGGCTACTGCCTGGGCTGCTTTACCGGGGAGTACCCCATTGCCGTAACGGG
>JAIRSD010000163.1 GCA_031255615.1 Treponema sp.
TTCATCCCTTCGTGTACCGTCGCGCCCCTTCGCGGTAACATTCCTGTTCCCGGCGGTTTAGGGTAAGCGCGGAACTAATTCCTGAAGCTGTGGATAGGCGCGGGGATCCGGCCGCCCCGGGCGATGAAGGGGCCGCTTTCCGCGGGATTTACCGGCATCACCGGGGCGCCTCCCAGGAGGCCGCCGAATTCGGCCCAGTCGCCGGCCTTCTTGCCGGGAACGGGGATGAGTCTGACCGCGGTGGTCTTGTTGTTCACCATGCCGATAGCCATTTCGTCGGCGATGATGGCGCTGATGGTGGAGACCGGGGTGTCGCCGGGAAGGGCGACCATGTCCAGGCCCACGGAACAGACGCTGGTCATGGCCTCCAGCTTGTCCAGGCTGACGGCGCCGGAGCGGACCGCCGCTACCATGCCTTCGTCCTCGGAGACGGGGATAAAGGCCCCGGAAAAGCCCCCCACATGGGTGGAGGCCATGACGCCCCCCTTTTTTACCATGTCGGTAAGCATGGCCAGGGCGGCGGTGGTGCCGTGGGTTCCGGCGGCCCCCAGGCCCATTTCTTCCAGAATCCGGGCCACCGAGTCCCCGACCGCCGGGGTGGGGGCCAGGGAAAGGTCCAGGATGCCGAAGGGGACTCCCAGGCGGCGGGCCGCTTCCATGCCCACAAGCTGGCCCATCCGGGTAATTTTGAAGGCGGTCTTTTTGATGATGTCCGCCAGTTCGTCAAAGTTGGCGTCCCGGTGGGATTCCAGGGCGGCCTTGACCGCGCCGGGGCCGGAGACCCCCACGTTGAGGCAGCTTTCCGCCTCGCCGGGGCCGTGGAAGGCCCCGGCCATGAAGGGGTTGTCCTCCGGGGCGTTGCAGAAGACCACGAGTTTGGCGCAGCCGATGCCGTCCCTGTCGGCGGTGCGGGCGGCGGTTTCCTTGATTACCTCCCCCATGCGGGCCACGGCATCCATGTTGATGCCGCTTTTAGTGGAGGCCACATTCACCGACGCGCAGACCCGTGCGGTGCCGCTGAGGGCGGCGGGGATGCTGTCGATAAGGCGGCGGTCCCCCCGGGTGAAACCTTTTTGCACCAGGGCGGAAAAGCCCCCCACAAAATCCACCCCCAGATCCAGGGCGGTCTGATCCAGCAGGGCGGCGTAGGGGGCGTAGTCTTCGTCCCCGGAGGCGGCGGCCACCAGGGCGACAGGGCTTACGGCAAGCCGCTTGTTGATGATGGGGATGCCGTATTCGGTTTCAATCTCCGCGCCGACCTTGACCAGGGGGCCGGCGATTCGGAGAAGTTTTTCCCGGATCCGGCGGCGGGTTTCCGCGCCGGATCCGGCGGCGCAGTCCAGGAGGGAGACCCCCAGGGTAATGGCCCGGATGTCCAGCTTGTAGCGCAGGAACATATCCACTGTTTCTTTTATCTCAAAGGGCGTAAAAAGCATGGTTGGCCGCCTTAGGACAGGGTTTAGATGCGGTGCATGGCGCTGAAGACTTTCTCATGCATCAGGCTGATGGAGACCCCCAGGGATTCCCCCAGGACGCCGAGATCCCTTTTTACGGTCTCCAGGGGGACGGAGGAGGAGGAAAGATCGGCCATCATCATCATGACGAAGCTGCCCGACAGAATCGTCTGGCTTATATCCTTGATGTTGATGTTCCGTTCCGCGAGGAAGGCGGACACCCGGGCGATGAGGCCGACCTTATCGCTCCCTACCACGGTGATGATGACGTTCATAAATCGTCCCCCGGTTTAGCTTTGATTTTGTGTTCGTTCAGGAATAGATCCAGGACGGTGAGAAAGAGGATGACGAAGATGGGCCCCAGGATGAGGCCGTTGAATCCGTAGACGGTGACCCCGCCTAGGATGGCAAAAAAGATGATGAGGGGGTGGAGCTGGATCCGGTCCTTAAGGAACATGGGCCGCAGTATGTTGTCCAGGAGGGAGATGAAGAATCCCGAAACGATGAGAAAGAGGATTCCCCCCGCCAGGTCGCCGGAGATGATGCGGATGAGTCCCAGGGGCAGCCAGACCAGGCCCCCGCCGATCATGGGGATGAAGACGCAGATAAAGGTGACCATCGCCAGGATCAGGGCCCCCTTTACGTTGAAGACGACGAAGACGATGTAGGCCATGACGGACTGAATCAGGGACACCATGATGTAGCCGAAGAAAAGGCTCCGGGTGATGTCCATGAATTTAGCGGTAAGGGTCTTGATGTACTCACGGCGGATGGGGATGGAACCCAGAACCAGCCGGGAGAGGTAGGGGCCGTCGGCGTAGAGGAAAAACAGGGTAAAGACCAGCATCACCATGCCGACCAGGAAGGAACCCACATTCCGGGCTAGCCGGGTGCTGATGGAAAAAAGCCGCTGCATACTGGAATTGATCAGCTCGATAAGGCGGGTCTCGATCTCTTTTCCGGTGATTGCGATTTGGCCGTTGGAAATATCGCGGACGAAGGCGGAGGCGTTCTCGGAAAGTTCCCGCACGGTATCGGGCTGTTCGTTGAAAAAATCCCGCAGATACCGGGTTAATTCCATGATTTGCCGGGAAAAGGCGGAGGCGATAAAGGTGAGGGGGAAGAGGATGACGAGCGCCGTCCCCAGGGCGAAGCATACGGCCCAGAGGTTTTTTTTGATCCGTCCGGAGATTTTGGAAAAATCGAGGCTGCGGATAAGCCGGTGGTGGAGGGGGCTTACCAGCACATAAAGGAGTACGGACCAGAGGAGGACCGAAAAGAAGGGGGCGAAAAGCCGGCATACCAGGATGAACAAAAGTATGAGGATGGCGGCGAAGACCAGAGTCTGGATCGGCGGAAGGTTGAATCCCCAGCCCCGTTCCGGGGATTCTTCCTGCCGCGGGGGGGGGAGTCCTCCGGCGGGGGGCGGGATCACATCCTCCGGGGATTCCACGGAAGATCCGGGTTCTTTCCCGGGGGCGGCCGGGATTCGGGGGAAATCGCTCATAGGGCCGCCAGTATCCGTTCCGCCTCGGCGCTGCCGGGGTGGCCGGGGTTCCGGTTAAGAAGATCCTGGAGGTAGACCCTGGCGGTCTCCGCCTCCCCCAGGCTGACACAGGTTTTGCCTAATTCCAACATGGCCTCCCAGTTATCTTTTTCCAGCCGCAGGAAATCCCGGTAGGTGTCCCGGGCCCTGTCCAGTTTTCCGGCCCCCACATAGGCCCGGGCCAGGTTCAACCGCACGGTCCGGTAGTTGGGATCCTGGGCCAGGGCCCTCTCGTAGTAGTGGAGGCTCTCGTCCCAGCGTTCCTCGCTGGCGTACACCGCCCCCAGGTTGTTGTTTACGTCCGGGTTGTTCGGTTCCGCCTTGTAGGCTTCGGTGAGGAATTTCAGGGCCTCCGTGGGGAGGCCGTTTTCCAGACAGATGCGGCCCAGGTTGATTCGGGGTTTCACGTAGCCGGGGTCCAGGGCGGCGGCCTTGGTGTAGGCGGCGACCGCCTTTTCCTGGTCCCCCGCGCCTTCCCGGGCCTGGCCCAGGGTGTAAAGGTAGGCGGCGTTTCCCGGGGCCTTATCGACCGCCCGCTGGATGTAGAGCGCCGCCTCCTGGGGCTTATTCAGGCCCAGTTTTACGATGGCCATATTGTAGTTCGTCAGGTCGTGATCCGCGTCCACGGCCAGGGCCCGGCTGAACAGGGATTCCGCGGCCGGGAAGTCCCCCATGCCGCTCTGGAGGGTGCCGAATTCCCGGAGGGAGGCCAGGTCCCCGCTGTTGTGGCGCAGGGCGGAATCGAAGGCGGCGGCGGCCCCGGCGCTGTCCCCTTTGGCGGAGAGGATGCGGCCGATTTCCCGGTAGGCGGCGGTGTAGTCGCTTTTCAGGGACACGGCCCGGCGGTAGGCGGCCAGGGCTTCGTCCTGGCGGCCCAGGGCCCGCAGCCCTCCCCCCAGGTTGTACCAGGCGGTTTCCAATTCGGGCCGCAGCCGGGTAACGGTCTCAAAGGCCTGCCGGGCATCGACGTAGCGGCGGTTGGAGAATTGGGTCCTCCCCAACTCGAAGCTGTAGACGTAGTTTTCCGGCTCCAGCCGCACCGCCTCCTTGAGTTCCGCCGCGGCGATATCCATTTGCCGGAGATCCCGGTATATCTTCCCCTGGGTAAAATGGGGCAGCGCCGCCTGGGGGTCCGCCTCCGTGGCCAAGTGGGCCTCCTTCCTGGCCTGGGTCAGGAGGTAATCCCGGGTTTCCTTGTCCAGGCCGCTATGCCGGACGGAGGCTTCGTACCAGGCTTCCGCCGCCTCCCCCCGTTTTTGGGATTCGAAACGCCGTTCGTCGGGGGGAAAGCGGGAATAGGCGTCCGCAAAGGCCGCCTCCGCCTGGGAGAATTCCCCCCGGTCCAGGTGCTGCCGGCCCTGGGAGATCAGATCGTTGACGGCCCGCATCTTCGCCTGCTTTTCCGCGGAAAGGCGGGCTATTTCCGCTTCCTCCGCCCGGCGGCGTTCGGCTTCCGCCTCGGCGGCGGCCCGGCGTTCCGATTCCGCCGCGGCCTGGGATTCCGCCAGTTCTTCTTCCCGGCGGCGGCGCTCCTCATCGGCCCGGCGCTGCCGCTCCTCATTGGCCAGGCGGCGTTCCTCGTTGGCGAGGCGGCGCTCCTCCTCTTTGAGGGGGTCCATTGCCGCGGCGCCGGAGGCCAGGGTCTGGGCCAGTTCGCGGGCCAGTTGTTCCGCCGCCGCCGCCCGTTCGGCGGCGAGGGCCGTTTCCTTATCATCCCCGGCGGCGGCGGAGCGGGAATCCTGTATGGCCCGGTCCCGGAGTTCCCGGGCCTCCTGATCGGCGGTGTTCGCTATGAGGAGGCCGTCCAAAATATCCATGGCCCGGCCGTACTCCCCGGCTTCGATGTACTCCAGGGCCAGGGTGAGTTTGTTCTGCCGGAGATCCCTGCCGGGTCCGCCGAGGGTCCGGGCCAGGAAGAAAATCCCCGCCCCCAGGGCGATAAGCCCCAGGGAAACGCCGATGATGATGACTATTCGTTTCCGGTTCATGATGTCGAACTCCTCTATTCCAACTCAAACTCGCCGTCGTAGCCCCGGATTTCTTCGCTCCCCGCGGAGGCCCCCCGGGTTTCTTCCGCCGCGGACTGGAGGGACTCGGAAAGCTCCCGCAGAAGGGCCTGCCGCCGGACTTCCGCCTCTTCCGCCAGGATGCGCTGCCGCTCGGCCTCCGCCGCGGCCCGCCGGTGTTCCCGTTCCGCCTCCTCCTCCGCCAGGATCCGCCGCCGTTCCTCGGCGGCGAATTCCGCCCGGACCATGGCGCAGAGCTGTTCGATCTGGGGCCGCTGGGGGGAGCGGGGTTCCAGGCTCAGGTAAAGATCGTAGTCCGGCAGGGCCTTCGCGGGGTCCCCCTGTTTCATCCGGAGATTCGCCCGGTTCAGGTAGGCGGGGCCGTAGGCGCTGTCGGCTTCGACGGCCCGGCTGTAAAATTCCTCCGCGTATTCGGCGTTTCCCTGGAGGAAGTAGAGGTTTCCCAGATTAAAGGCCACCCGGCTCGTCTCCTCCCCGGCCCGGGGCAGGATCTTCCGGTAGATCGCGACGGCGTCGTCCACGCGGTTAAGCTGCTGGTAGACGATTCCCAGGTACAGGTAGGGCTTCAGCGGGGCCGGGTCCCGGGCAACCGCCGTCTCCAGAAGGCCCAGGGCTTCCTGGGGTTTGTTCGCCATGAACAATTCTTCCCCCCGCTTGAAGCTGTCTTCCTGGGCGTTCAGGAGGACGAGGGGGAACAAAAGAACCGCGAAAAAGGCCGATTTATTCACAGCAACTCTCCCTTTATATCGTGTTTTCGGGGCCCTTTCAACATTTCCGTCTTGAAAGCGGCTTTATCCGCAGCGGGGTCTCATGCCCCGCCCCCTGGGGGGTTGGAAACGGCGCGTTTACAAGACAGCCCGCCGTTTGCGGCGGGGCGCTTCATTGAGCGTCCGGCCCCGGGCCGATTGTTTCGCGGACCGGCGCGTTTTTTAAAGAAGTCCCTCCGTCATGCCGTCCGCGCAACAAAAGGCTATGATAAGTGTACACCGGCGGGCGGGAAAAAACATGAGGGCTGCCGGGAAACCGCAGTTCCCCATTGAAAAATTTTAATTTCCCAACAAGCACCGTTTAAAAACAACGAAAAACGGGGATTCCCCTGGGGAATCCGCCCACAAACGGGGGCCGGGGCATGAGTTTTCGCGGGGCGAAAACTCGTAAGCGGGAAAGCGCGGCGCCCCGCCGGAGCGCAAAACGGCAGGGACGCCGTTTTGCGCCCGCGCAAGGGATAGAAGCGGTATCCTTTTGCCCGGTCCGCCGGGCAAAAGGATTTAAGCGGATAGCCCGGTCCCCGCCGGAGGCGGGGATGCGCCCCGCATAAGACGAGGACGCAGTACTTCCGGCTTGCGGCGGGGCTCCGGAAGGGCTGGAGGGCCCGAAGACCGGACGCGCGGCCTGTTCCGGGTTTCTTGTCTGAAAATTGCTGGACCTCTACAAATAATATACGATAATTGAATAAACTGGAAAGGAGATTTATGACCAGGGCTCTCGGTTTAATCATCGTCCTCGCCGCCGGCGTGGCTTTTCTTTTTGCGGTTATTGTGCGGCAGTTGATTTTTCCCCGGCGGGTGGAGGCGCTGGAGGCGCTCATCAAGCAGGGGAAGACCCAGACGGCTATCAGCGCGGCCCGGCGGCTGGTGGCGAAGGATCCGAAGAACGCGGAGGCCCATTACTATCTGGGGATGGCTTACCGGGCGGAGAAGAGGGACGAGGAGGCTTACCAGGAATTCAAGCTGCTTAACCGGATGAGCATCCAGAGGAAGCTGATTCCCGAGGCGGTCTACCGGCAGACTCTGGCGCAGCTTTACGAGGCCCACGGGGAGGGGGAGGAGGCGCTTAAGGAGTATCTGCTTCTTATCAAGCTGGCGCCGCGGCGGGGGGAATTTTATCTTCAGGCGGGGAAGCTCTTTGCCGGCCGGGGGAAGATGGACAGCGCCCGGGAATACCTTTTGAAGGCGGCGGAGCTGTCTCCCAATGACGGGAACACCTACTATGAATTGGGAATTTTATGTTATAAAGAGAGGAGGGCCCCGGAGGCGAAGGCGGCTTTGGAGCGGGCCCTCCGTCTTCAAAGGGAGGATGAGCAGGCCCGGACCTGGTTCTACCTGGGGAAGCTGCAAAAGGACGTAAAGGACTACGGCGGCGCCCTGGATTCTTTTGAGAAGGCCGCCCGGGACGGCGAATTCCAGGTTCGGGCCCTGGTGGAAAAGGGGGGCTGCTACATGGCCCAGAACGATATGCGCCGGGCCGTCCGGGATCTTGAGCGGGCGGTGGAGAATATTAAGAACGAGGGGGACGGCGACGGCCTCTCCGCCCGGTATTTTCTGGGGCTCTGCTATGAGAAGGAGGGAGATATTAACAAGGCGGTGGTCCAATGGGAGCTGGTGTATGCTCAGAGGCGGGGCTTTAAGGATGTGGGGAAAAAGCTTTCCCAGTACATGCTTGACAACGCGGCCCGGTAGCTGATCTCCCATGAAGATCCTCTGCATATCCGATCAGATTGACCCGCTGGTTTACAGCAACGGCATCAAGGAGCGGTTTTCCGATGTGGAGATGATTCTTTGCGCGGGGGATCTTCCGCTGGATTATCTGGATTTTATCGTTTCCAGTCTTAACAAGCCGCTGCTTTTCGTCTTTGGAAACCATAACCTGGAGCATCTTGAATATTACCGTCCGAGGGGGGAGCCCTACACCGTCGGAGAGTCCGCGTACCAGGGCTCCGGGGCGGTCCACGTGGGTTCCCGGGTGGTGGTCCAGGAGGGGCTTATTATCGCGGGGCTGGGGGGGTCCATGCGCTACAACCGGGGGGAGAATCAGTTCACCGAAATTCAGATGATGGCGGAGATCTTCAAACTTATCCCCCGGCTTCTCATTAACCGTCTGTTCCGGGGCCGTTATGTGGATATTCTTTTGACCCACGCCAGCCCCAAGGGGATCCACGACAAGGAGGATCGCTGCCACTGGGGTTTTAACGCCTTCCTGTGGTTTATGCGGACCTTTAAGCCGAAGTACCTTATCCACGGCCATATACACCTTTACAGCCTTTCCGATATACGGGTGTCCCATTACGAGGGGACTCAGGTGATTAACGCATATAGTCATTATGTGATTGATACCAGCAGCGAGGCCGCCCCGCCTTTGACGGGGGCCTCTGTTTGCGGATGAAGACATTGAGGATGAAGACAGGACAATGAATGATTTAAACCACGCCGGCGGTAACATAAACCAGATCCAGGCTATGGACGATTTTAACAACGCGAAAAACCGGGCTTTTTTTTCCCGGATTCAGCATTTTATGCATACCGACCGGGACAATCTTCTTTCGTTCAACAATGTGAAGGAGATTCTTAAGCCCAAGAATCAGGTGTACCGGGGGATGCAGGCGGTGCCGATTTCCTTGATCGTGGGCAGCGAGGGGCGGTACCGGGATTTTAACAAGGCCTTTCTGCCCCGGCGCAACCATCTGCGGGCCCGCTGGATGCGGGTGGACGTGGCGAGGCTGGAAAATGTCGATCTGCCCGCCATTCAGCTTTATGAAATTGGGGGGGTCTATTTTGTCCGGGACGGGAACCACCGGGTGTCGGTGGCCCGCACCCAGGGGATTGAACAGATCGACGCGGAGGTGATCAGCCTTTCCAGCGAAATCGCCATGACCCCCCAGATGACCTCCGACGAATTAAAGGCGGCGGTGGTTGCCTACGAAAAAAAGATCTTCTACGAAAAGACGGGTTTTGGGGAACTGACGGGATTCTACGATCTGGATTTTACCGTGCCCGGCCGCTACGACGTGATCTACAACCATATTCTGGTGCATAAATACTACATGAACGAGGGAAAGGAGGAGGAAATTCCCTTCTCCGAAGCCCTGGTTTCCTGGTACACCAACGTGTACCAGCCCATCGCCCTGATAATCAAGGATCAATGGCTGGCCTTGAATTTCCCCGGCAGGAGCGCCGGCGATCTTTACGTTTGGATTGTGAAGCATTGGGATTTTTTGAAGAAGAAATACGGCGTCTATTCCCTGCCCGACGCGGCCAGGGATTTCGCCGTCAAATACGGCCGGAATCAGAATAGGTTTTTCCGATTCCTGGCGGTCCTTGCCGGACGGATCGGCAAACTCACGAAAAAGTAAGGGATGCGGTATCTGAGCAGCGGAGGGAAGTCTCTTACGGAACCGCCTTTCCACCGCTTCTTTGAATTCATCGCCCCCAGCGCGAAACGATTCGAGGTCCTCCAATCCCTGCTCCCGGAGATGGGGCTTCACTACATGGTGTTTCCCGTGGCGGGGAACCGGCATTTTTTTATCTTTCCCCCCGGCATGGGGCTTCCCTTCCGGGACCGGCGGCCCTCCATGGTCCTGGCGGCCCACTACGACCGGGCCCCCGGCAGCCCCGGGGCCAACGACAACAGCGCGGCGGTTTTTCTGCTGCTCAGGGCGGCCAAAAGATGCTCGGTCCGGGGCCGGGCCCCCTGGATGATCATTCTTACGGACAAGGAAGAACTGCGGGAAGGCCAGGGCCTGCGGGAGCAGGGGGCCTATTCCCTGGGGGAGTCCCTGCGGCGGAGCGGCATCAAGCGGGCGCGGCTCTTTATCTTCGACGCCTGCGGCGCCGGGGACACCCTGATCATTTCCACCGGCACGGACCGGCTCCTGCAAAACGAGACCGGCCCCGGGGCGGTGCATATCCGGTTCCTGATTCAGGACCTTCGGAACCGGGCCCTCCAGTCGGCCCGGAACATCGGCCTTAACCGGGTGCTTCTGCTCCCCACCCCCTTCTCCGACGACGCGGGGTTCCTGCGCTCCGGCATCGCCGCCCAGACCATTACGGCCCTTCCCCGGAAGGAGGCCTCCGCCTTCGCCGCCCTGATACGGGCCCGCCCCGAATTGGCGGGGGCCTTGATCAGCCGGGAGCAGGCGGAGGGGAACACGGAGCTTTTCCCGGCGACCTGGCGGCGGCTTAATTCCCCTGGAGACACCCACTACAAATTAAGCCCCGAATACTTCGATATGATTTCCCGTTTCGCGGGGGATCTTTTGCGGGGCTAATGTACGGCCCAAATCGAACAATTCGGCATCATGTCCGCTGGTTTTATATGTATGTTGGGCGCATCCCCGCCTGCGGCGGGGACCGGGCTATCCAGGGCTCCGCTATCGCTCCGGCCCCGGCGCTGCGCGCCGTGGCTGCTCCGCACCCCTCCTATCCCTTGCGCGGGCGAAAAACGGCCTCCCTGCCATTTTCCGCCCTGGAAATAGCCGGCCTCCCAGCCGGCCAGCCTTTCAAGCCTCCGCCTGGGCTGTATCGAATTCTTCCCGTGTAAGAAGGCTCCCCCGGCCTTCCCCCGTCATCGCCTTTTCCGACCGGAAAGAAATCGGGTGGCACGGAACAATCCTGAACTCCCAGATCAGGCTTGCCCCGTGCTTGTTCAATTCCCGGTCAGCCTTTTTCACGGCCTCGAATACCGGCTTAAGACAATCGGGCTGTTTCGGCTGTTTCGCCTCCCTTTCCCTCTTTTCCCTCATCTCTTTCAGGTCTCTTATCATTTTTTGCTCCTTCCTGTTTCACCAACAGGTGATATTGTCCCCAGGATACCATATACACGGTTTATATGCAAGTAGTGCGCTACATATAGCGTATCA
>JAIRSD010000170.1 GCA_031255615.1 Treponema sp.
TTGATCCCGCATATTGTCTGTATGGGAGGAGGATCAGAAAATATATCTATCCTTTATAACCCAGGGTTCATTATTTGTCAAGAAAGACGTTCCCGCCAAAGATTCTCAATTTGGAAAACACCGCCGATTGAGTCCCTTTTGGGCGCATCCCCGGCGCTTCGCGCCGGGGACCGGGCTATCCGCTCTAACAAAAACCTTGCGGGTTTTTATTCCGCTTCTATCCCTTGCGCGGGCGAAAAACGGCGTCCTGCCGTTTTGCGCCTTCGAATCCGGCGCGTTCCGCGCAGAGTCCCGGAACAGGGCCGGCATCCTGCCGGCCGGCAGGGTCCCCGGCCTTCGCGGATCGGGGCGGGGGACCGGCATGAATACCGCGGGAACAGCATCCGTAAAACGCCGCGCGGAACACCGCGCTGCGCGGGAGATGCGCGGAGACCCGCGGCTGCCGGGGCAGCCCGTTTTTTACTCCACAAAAAACGGGCCCAAAAAATACCGGCAAAAAGAAATGGAGCCCCCCGCGCGTCAGACGATCGATTCTTGTTCGGAAGCTCAAGTTTCCGAACAACCCGAATAGACCGCCCCGCGGACCGCTTGACCAGAAATTCCGGCGTGCCATAATACCCGGAAAGGAGTCCCACGGATGGAAACAATTTTTTCTCAGCGCGGCAGGCCGGTTTTTGTGCTGGGCGGGCAGGCCCACAATTCCAGCACCTACTCCGCCCGGGACCGGGAACTGTTCTGGAAGGCCCTGGACGCCCTTAACGCCAATACCGCGGAAATTCCAGTGTACTGGGAAGCCGTCGAACCGGAAGAGGGGCGCTTCGATTTTAGCCAGGTGGACACCCTTTTTCAGGAGGCGGCGGCCCACGATAAATATTTGATCCTCCTGTGGTTCGGCACCTGGAAGAACGGGAATATGCGCTACGTCCCGGCCTGGGTAAAACTGGACTCCCGCCGTTTTAAACGGGTGCTAAGCGGCGAGGGGAACAGTCTTTTTGTTCTTTCCTCCCACTGCGAGGAAAACCGCGAGGCCGACGCCAGGGCTTTTGCGGCCTTTATGGGACGCTGCAAAACTCTTAACGCCGACGGCCGCCTGCTGGCGGTCCAGGTTGAAAACGAGGCGGGAATCGCGGGGCGGAGCTACCGGGATTTCAGCCCCCTGGGACAGGCGGATTATGAAAGGGCCGTGCCGGAGGGACTCCTCGATTTGATCGAACAGAACAGCGATACGGAGTTGTTCGCCCAGTGGGAATCGATGGGGAAAAAACGGGGCGCCGCTTGGGAGGAGAGCTTCGGAATAAAAGCGGGGGCGGAAAATCTTACGGCCTACAGTACGGCCTCGTATATCGATAAGGTCGCGGCCGCCGGAAAGGAGGTCTGCGACATCCCCCTTTACACCAACGCCGCCCTGGACGGCTACGTATACGGCTGGAATTTGCCGGGCATAAATTATACCGGCGGCGGCCCCATACCCCGGCTGTACCCAATCTGGAAATACGCGGCCCCCCATCTGGATCTTCTGGCCCCGGACATTTACCACAACAGCCGGAGGATCTACGAAGAGGTGTGCCGCCGCTACAACCAGGAGGACAACGCCCTTTTTGTCCCCGAATCAGGATACCGGGGAATCGGGAACGCGAAAAACCTGTTTTACGCCCTCGGAACATACGGCGCCGTCGGCTACGCGGTATTCGGCGTTGAGGGGATCCTGACAAAAGAGGGAACCCCGGATCCCCGCTGCCGGGAACTGCTGGATAGTTTCGCGTCGATCTCCGCGGCCCTCCCGCTGCTGACAAAGCACCGGGGGACCGGTAGAATCCATACCGTCGTCCAGGAGGAATTCGACGAAGGCTGGCATTACCGGACCGAGGCGTATATCGTCAAGGTTGACTTTAGCCCCAACCGGATGACGAACTATATCCACCGGGCCATCGAGGAATCTTCCCGGAGCGGCGGCCCCTCCCGGGGCAGGGGCCTGATTATCCAGGAAGGACGGGATGAATTCTTTATCCTGGGCACGGACTTCACCGTTACCTTCGCCCCCCGGGACGACATATTTTATTCGGAGGACCGGATAACCAACCACATGCCCTATCTTACGGTCGAGGAAGGACGTTTCGATTCCGCGGGCCGGTGGATCAGGGAGCGGACGAGGACCGGGGACGAGTGCGACCACGGCATCTGGGTCTTTGCGGAAAACCGGGTAGTCCGCTGCGTCCTGTGCCCCTAAAAGTCCCGAAGGGCAAGAAGTTTCATTGATACGGATATACATCCGGGCGCATCCCCGCCCGCGGCGGGGACCGGGCTGTCAAGCAAGCCTCAAGCTGCCGGGCTTCGCTCCGGCCCCTTGGGTTAGAGTTAACATGGGACGATGCGTGTGTTTGACTTAAAGGTGGATGAGGTATAGAATAATCCCGGCTATGGGCAGCAGCATGGGTCTTGGACTATCATGTTCAAACACTTTTTAGGAGGATATTACATGAAAAAAATCGCGCTTACCCTCTTGGTTCTCGCCGCGGTCGTTGGCATGGGTTTTGCCGGGGGGCGGAGAGCCCAGGAACCGGCGGGGACGGTTCCCCTTACCATTTATATGCAGATAGAACCGGCGGATCCCCAATACGCCTACTGGCCGACAACCCTGGATGCCTTCGCGGCGAAATACCCCGATATTAAACTGGAGTTTGAGTACGTTACCGGGGAACAGTTTCACGATAAATTCCAGGCTATGGCGGCCACCGGGACCATCCCCGATCTTTTCACCTGCTACGCCGGAGCCCGGTCAAGCTACATTTTGGACCGGGGCCTGGTAAAGGATCTGCGGCCCTACCTGACCGACTCGTTTAAGGCGAACTATACCAGCGCTATTTGGGAACCCCAGGGCCCCAACGGAGAAATCTGGATCATCTCCCCCAATCTGGCGGTCTGTACGGTGATCTATGTAAACCCCAAACTGCAAAAAGAACTGGGCCTGAGCAACCCCAAAACCCTGGACGAAATGGCCGCCCAGGTTCCGGCGATTCAGGCTGCGGGCTACATCCCCATGACCTTTGGAAATTCCGCCGCCTGGCCCGGATCCTCTCTGCTCCTGTCCTGCCTGGTGGACCGCACGGCCGGCACGGCCTGGTTCGACAGGGCCATGGCGGGGACCGCGAAATTCTCCGACAAGCCCTTTGTTGACGCTGTCACGGTAATCAAACAAATGATGGACAACCGGCTGCTGCCCTCCGGGACAAACCAGATGAGCGGCATGGACGCTATCAGCGCCTTCGCCCAGAACCGGGCGGTGTACCTCCTCCAGTCCGGATGGGTCCAAACGGCCCTGCTGGGAGCGGCTTCCAGGGAAGATTACGATCAGTACCAGGTCATGGCGTTCCCCGAAATTGCCGGGGAAGTTACCCACGGTTCCAGCGCGGCCACCCTGGGGGAAGCCCTGGCGATGAGCGCCAGGCTGGAAGGCGCCAAGGCCGACGCGGCCTGGAAATTCCTCAGCTTCATCTACGGCCAGGAAGGCATGGATCTGATGATGAAGTACGGCAACGTGGTTACCTACAAACTGGACCTTTCCAAGTACGACGTGGATAATCTGAACAAGCAGTACATCGATCTCATTAACAATCAGTCCATGGGCTATGTGATTGACGCGAAGATGGACGGCGAGGGAGTCAACAACATCCTTAACCCCGGTATTCAGGCGGTGATGATTGGGGATAAGACGCCCCAGCAGCTTGCCAACGAATACGAGGCATGGGTGGCGGCCAACGACTCCAACCGCAAAAGAAGATAACGGCGCCGGGGTTGCAGGGACCCCCGCCGGACCGGAGGTTCCGGGCAGGACAGATATGCGGCGCGGCCCGCACAACCCTGTCCGGCCTCCGGCAGCATTTCCGAATCCGTAGTTTTGGAGCGGTCTTATCAGGATGAATATGAATTACCGGACGCTAAAAAAGATCAGTTATATCTCGTTCGTGCTGCCCGCGTTTATCATCTACTTAAGCATGATGGTTTTCCCCGTTCTTTTTAGCATGTTCCTGGGTTTTACCCAATGGAAGGGCTACGGCCCCATGGAATTTGTGGGGCTGGGGAATTATGTTAGGATGTTTCAGGACCCGGTGTTTCATATCGGGCTGAGAAATAATGTCATGATCGTCCTGGTTTCGGTGTTCGGCCAAATACCCCTGGGCATGTTTCTCGCCTATATCCTGTACCGGAAAATAGTACGGCAGTACAACCTTTTTGAGGTCCTTATTTTTCTCCCCATTACCATTTCCTCGGTCATTATCGCCCAGCTTTGGAATCAGATCTTTTCACCGGTCGGCATATTCCCCGCCATGGTCCGTTTTTTAACGGGGAACCGGGAATATATCATGACCATCGTCGAAAACAAAAACCTCGCCATCGTTCCGATCATGTTCGTCCTGCTCTGGCAGCATACCAGTTTGTACATGGTTATTTTCCTGGCCAACATGCAGCGGATCCCCAACGCGGCTATAGAGGCGGCCCAGCTTGAAGGGGCGGGGGAGGGAACAATTTTTCTGCATATCATCGTTCCCATGATGGGCTACGTTATTTTTATCAACTCGGTGCTGGCTATTTCCGGAAGTTTCAAGAGTTTCGACCTGATATATTCCATGACCAGAGGCGGGCCCGCCCACTATACGGAAGTTATCGCCGTATATATGTATAACTCCACCTTCGTTCACCAAAATTACGGCTACGGCAGCGCCCTGGCTATCATCATCATCTTCTTTATCGTCATCTCCCTGCTCCTTACCAGGGGGGTCACAAAATTTTTCAAGGTAGAATAGTATGAAAAAGGGTACAGCCTTGGGGAAGGCGCCGGTTTCCTGGCGGATAGCCTCCTATACACTTATGCTTATTTTCGCTGTCATTACGATATTCCCCCTGGTCTGGCTTAGTTATTCTTCCCTAAAACCAAACCAGGAAATTATGCAGCGGCCCCTGGCCCTGCCCCGGTCCCCCACGCTGTACAATTACGCTACCGCCTGGGAAATGGCCGGCCTGGGCCAGGCGCTTCTTAACAGCGCCTTTTATTCTATCACTTCCACCGTGCTGGGGATTTTTGTCGCCCTGGCGGCGGCCTACGCCCTTTCGAAATTCCCCTTCAAAAGCCGAAATTTTTTCATAAGCGCCTTCGCCCTGGGGCTCATGCTGACGGTCCACGCCGTGATCATCCCCCTGTTCCTGGTGGAGGTAAAGCTCGGCATCGTCAACACCCGGCTGGGCATCATTCTGCCCTATGTGGCCTTTAGCCTTCCCATGTCCATTATGATCGCCCTGTCCTATGTGCGGGGCATACCGGACGCCCTGCTTGAATCCGCGGAGATTGACGGGGCGAAATACCGCTACATCTTCTGGCGCATGATCGTCCCCCTTTCCACGCCGGTGATCGCCACCATGGGGATCCTTTCGTTTCTGGGCCACTGGAACGAATTTCTCTTTGTCTTTGTCTTTACTTCCAGCCAGGCGCTTAAGAGTCTGCCGCCGGCGATAACGATATTCGCGGGAAAACGCACCACCGAATACGGCCTGCAATACGCCGCCCTGGTCATCGGCTTTTTGCCCATGCTTATTTTTTACATCGTCTTCCATTCCCAGCTTATCAAGGGTTTCAGCGAAGGCGCTCTGAAAGAATAATAGAGTTTCGGAAATTTCAGTGCCCGAACAACAACCCCTTAAAAAAACAGGGTCCGCTCTAAACCCAAACGGAGAACTTCTATGCGAATTTTGACCGGCGGCTTCAGCCATGAATCCAATTCCTTTAACCCCATCATCACAGGGGAAGATGATTTTTCCGTCCTCCGGGGGGCAGAAATCATTGAAAACAGCGTCTTTTCCCGCCATTCCTCGGCGGGGATCATCGACGTCCTGAAAAAGGGGGGGGCGGAGATCGCCCCCACCGTGCTGGCAAGGGCGGTGCCCAACGGGGTAGTCTCCGCAGCCTTTTACCAAAAGCTAAAGGCCGAAATGCTGGACCGGGCCGGGGAGGCCCTGAAACAGGGGCCCATTGACGGCGTCTGCCTGGCCCTCCACGGCTCCATGAAGGTGGAGGGGGGTCTTTGCGCCGAGGGGGATCTCTGCGGCGCCCTGCGGAAGATTCTTCCCGGCATCCCCTTTACCGCGGCCCTGGACATGCACGCCACCATCACGCCGGACCTGCTGGGGGCCGTTGACGGCTTCGCCGGTTACAAGACCGCCCCCCATATCGACAGCTATGAAACCGGCGAACTTGCCGCGGAGATGCTGTTGAAAACCCTGAACACGGGGAAAAAACTCTACACCGCCCGGGTAAGGGTTCCCATGATGATCGCCGGGGAAAAATCGGAGACCGCCGCGGAACCCATGGCTTCCCTTATTGCCGCCTGCGGGGAGCTGGAAAAACCGGCCCCGGATCGGCCCGCCGTCCTGGCGGCCTCCCTGCTCCTGGGATTCCCCTGGGCGGACTGCGAGTACAACGCGGTAACCGTCCTGGTCTCCGCCTTTGAGGAGGACCGGGCCGCCGCGGACCGGGGGGCCCGGAAACTGGCGGAGGAATTCTGGCGCCGCCGGGGGGAATTCAACTTCCGCACGGAGTGGTACAACTCCAAAGAATCCCTGGCCGCGGCCTATGCCGCCGTCCAGGGGGGAGAGCGGCCGGTCTTTGTGTCCGATTCGGGGGACAACCCCACGGCGGGGGCTGCGGGGGACGCCACGGAACTGCTGGAGGCTATCCTCGCCTCGATGGACCAGGTGGACCGGCTTCCCGGCCCCCTGCTCTACTCCGGGTTCTACGACGAACCGGCGGCGGCGGCCTGCCTCAAAGCCGGGGAGGGGGCGGAGCTTGACATCACCCTGGGGGGAAACTGGGATAGCATCAACGGCAAAAAGATTCCCCTGCGGGTCCGGGTAGAAAAAATCGTCCCCGATTACGGACCGTACCATTCGATCCTGGCCCTGGTGAGACACCGGAATATCCTTATCAGCGTTACGTCGAAGCATATCGGCTTTGGGGACGAGGAACTGCTCCCCGCCCTGGGGATCGACGCGGCGGCATACCCCCTGGTGGTGGTAAAACTGGGCTACCTGGAACCCTGCTTCAGGACCATCGCCAAACGGGCCATCATGGC
>JAIRSD010000136.1 GCA_031255615.1 Treponema sp.
GGACGGCGACACGGTCCTTGAAGTGTGCGTATATCCTGACGCGGCGGAGGATTTTTACCTGGCCTGCGGGCGGCTTACGGAGGCCATGCCGGTACGGGCCGGGGATACGCTCACGGTAACGATGGAACTTATCTGTGTGCGGCCCAAGGTGAGGGAAGGAGAATCGTATAAATGGCTGGTGAATACCTAAAGCGGCCCTGCCTGTTGGTGGTTGACGGGTCCCGGGTATGCCTGGACGCCTGTTGGGGGGCCCTGGGGCAGGACTACGATCTGGTGGCCTGTAACGGCGGCGAGGCCGCTTTCAGGATGCTGGAAACGGCGGGCATGGACGCGGTAATTGTGGGCCGGGATATGGACGGTATAGGATATCTGTACGCCAAGGGGCAGGGGGTCCATAAAGAAATTCCGGCCTTAAAAATTTCCTGGAATATGGGACCGGACGAGGAGGAACTGGCGCTGTTCTACGGGGCCCGGGGGTACTTAAAGGCGCCCTTCGGCACGGAGGATCTGCGGGAAAAAATAGAAATCCTGCTGGGTTGTCCTTCCTCTCCCACCCGGAAAAATCAGGGGAAGACATGAAGGAAGATGAGTTCAAACCGGTTAGACCGTTGTTCCGTGCCGGTAGCCGGAATACGGAAGAACCGGCAAAGTATTATGGATCGCAGGGATCTCTGCGGAGGCCCCGCAGCCAGGATCTTGCGACAAAATATAACGTTGTTGAAACATCCCCCCCGGGGGGAGGGTCGGGGATGGGGAGTTGAGGAGTAAAAGGGCGTGTTAAAGGCTGCGTTTATCAGTATTGTTATTCTTGTACTCTGTCGGTCAGGCGGTACGGGCTTGTGGGCGCAGGAGTCGGCGCCGGATCCGGCGCAGGCGCAGGAGTCGGCGCAAGAGCCGGAGCTGGATCCGGAGTCAGGGCTGGATCCGGAGTTGGCGCAGGAGCCGGAGCCGGGGCTGGAACCGGAAGAGCCTTTTGTCCGGATTGTCGAGATGCCGCCGGTGAAGGTCTATATAGACCCGCCGGAAGGCGGAACCCAGGAAGAAAGAGATTTTTTTAAGGAAAATTTCGAGATGGAATTGATGGGGGCCGCCTATGAGGTGGCCCAGAGCCGTGAGGAATCCGAGTTCTTTATGTCCTTAACCATTATCCACACGGAAGAAGAGGACCCGCCTAATGAGCTGCGTCTCGTCCTGTACAATACCAGGCGTCCCGAAACCCCCATCATCGCCTTTAGCCGGACCTATGCCGATCTGACCGAGATGTACACTTGGAATTTGTGGATGATCTACCAGGCCATGGCGAATGCGCCCATCCTTAAACTGATGCCCGACGCGACCTTGCGCGGAGTAGCCGTGGGTTGGCCCGTTGCGGATGATACCTCAACCGAATCGTCCGGGGACGACCAAAGCGGTGACTCGCCGCCCCCTGCGGCTCCCTCAATCGAATCGCCCGGGGACGACCAACGCGGCGCCGTGGACTGGCCGCCCCCTGCGGTTCCCCCAATCGAATCGTCCGGGGACGGCCAACGCGGCGTGGAGGAGCTCCTCCCCCATGTCCCGGCCCTCTACCTGGGGTTGCGGCTGGCCGGGTTCCAGGGCTTATATACCATTCAAACCATGCAGAACTATGGGGGAGGGGTCAGCCGGTCCTTTTCGGGCGAAGCCGCCATGGTCCTGGAGTTTCACCCCCTCCGCTATTTGAGCGCGCAAATGGAGGTGGATGTCGCCTATGAAGTCTTTGCGGCAGCCCGGGAATCCCGCGAGGGGGGGGGATCGAGCTGGAGCCTTGATAACTTTTCCGCCCTGTCCATGCATATACCGCTGTTCGTCAAAACGCCGGTAACTTTCGGTCGTTTTTCCCTGTCCCCCTATGCGGGGGGCTACCTCGTGTTCCCCCTGGGCCCCCTGCGGGGGCAGACGGGTTCATATTCTTACCGGATTCAGCCGCCGCTGGGCCTTAGCGTAGGTCTTGACGCGGGGCTGGCCCTGGGGCCGGGGAAAATAATTCTGGGGGTTCGCTATGACCGGGACCTTGGTACCATACTGGGGGAAGGCGAGGGTATCCCCTTTTATTCCCGGGACCGCCTGACGTACAGCGCGGGTTATGTCTTTAAGCTGTGGGAATGGGGGGAATGGGGCCTCGGCGCCAGGAAAGTAGAGGGTCAATGATACCGCAGCGGATTATTCCCGAATTCCGGGAACGGGCGGGGCTGAGTATCGCGGAGGCGTACCAGGCTATCGGGCTTGAACCGGATGAGTACAAGCGGTATGAGGAGGGGGAAGCGGCTATCCCCCTCGATGTTTTGTACCGAATGTCCAGTTGTTTCGGCGTCACGGTGGAGGCAACCCTGCAAGGGGGCAGCCCCCGGGCGCGAGTCCGAATCGAGTATGAGCCCAATGGGGAGATCAAGGTCCTGCTGGAGGAGCTTGATTCGCCGACGGAAAGGAAGCCGGTGGAGGACTGGGACGAGGGACCCGGGGAGACGGGCGGCAGGAAGCGGGGCCGGCGGGTAGTCCGGAAGCCCCTTGACGCCGACGATATTCCGGCGGCCCGGAAGATCCTGGACTGGCAGCCCAGACATGTGACGGGCCTTAC
>JAIRSD010000143.1 GCA_031255615.1 Treponema sp.
TTTTTCAGCCGCGCAAGGGATAGGAGGGGTGCGGAGCAGCCACGCCGCAGGCGGGGCCGGAGCGAAGCGGAGCCCCGGATAGCCCGGTCCCCGGCGCGGAGCGCCGGGGATGCGCCCAAGATACAGGCGATGCGCGGAGTCTTTTAAACCGGGAATTGCCGGTCCGGGGGCCGAAAATCCTTGACGGTCGTACCGGGAGGTGGTAATACAAGGAACCGGCCTGAAAAATCCGGCCGGCCCTGGAAAATTTTCCAAATACGGCGACTTGGGGGAATCATGAACAAGATTGAACGGGTGAACGCGGTGTTCCGGGATGAAAAACCGGACTGTACTCCGGCGGGTTTTTGGTATCACTACAAACGGGAATATAGTGTCGCCGAGATGATTAAGGCCCACCTGAGCATCTACCGGGAAACCGGGGCGGATATTATGAAGGTCATGCAGGACTACGGGCAGGAGCTCGACGGGGAGATCAAGAGCCCCGCGGACTGGCGGGGGGTAAAATTTCCCGGCGTCGGGTCTCCGGTCTATCAAAAGCTGGCCGATGTCCTGAAGGGGCTTTTGGACGCCATCGGCGGGGAGACCCTGATCTTCCAGACCATCTTTAGCCCCTTTAAAACTGCGGTGAACAGCTACGGCGACGCCCTGGTCATGGCCCATGCCAAGGAAGCCCCGGATCTGGTGGCCGCCGCCATGCGGGGTGTCGCCGAATCCCTGGCCGAATGGGCGGCGGGTTTTGTGGAACTGGGGGCCGCGGGCCTGTTCTACGCCGCCCAGTTCAGCGAACCCGGCCGTTTCGCCAGGGAAGAATGGGAAACCCTGGTAAAGCCCGGAGATCTGGCGGTGATGAAGGCCGCCGCGGACAAGGGGGGCCGGAACATCCTCCATATCTGCGGGGAGCCGGAGTACCAGTTCCGCACCCAGCCCGGCTGGTTCGCCGATTATCCCGCGGCCATCGTAAACTGGTCCGTCAAGGATACCGGCCTTTCCCTCAAGGAAGGGAAGGCCCTCTTTAAGAAGCCGGTCCTGGGGGGCATGAACAACCGGGGGAACATCCTCAACGGCGGCGACGAAGAGATCAGGGCCGAGGTGGAACAAACCTTGAGCGGCATCGGGGCCGAAGGTTTCATGCTGGGCGCGGATTGCACCATCCAGGGCCAGGGCATCAGCCATCAAAAAATAAAGGTTGCCGTGGACGCGGCCCACAGCCGCCGGATATAACCAGTTCTTTGCGGGGCCCCTTCCCGGGGCGGGGGCCCCGCCGGTGGAACGCGGCGCCGGCGGCGCTGTTTTGGCGTTGGAACCGGTATGCCGCCAGGAAATCCGGGCGGGTTTTTTTGGGGGCCCCTTTTATGTTAATCTGCATTCGATGAATTTTCTTCGGTTCCCCGGCGGCGGACGCCTGGGAAGCATGGTACTGCTTTTTCTGGCCCTCCCGCCCTGGGGATTCGCCCTATACGCCGGGGGGAAAAGCCAGCGGGGGCCCGCCGGGTCCGCCCTTCCGCAGCAGCAGGAACAGCTTTGGGAGCTGGAACCGCCGGCCCTTTCCTACCATGCGGCGGATGCCGGGACGCCGCCCCCGATGCTGGAGAACCCCGATGCATCTTCCCAGGACCCGCCGCCCCCCGGCGAAAACCCCTTCGATTCCGCACTGGCGGGCGGGGCCCCGCCTCCCCAGCGTCCCGGCCGGGGGGAGCTGGTGATGAAAGCCCTGGCCCAGGGCTACCCCGAACGGGTCGGCCCGGCGGAATTCCGCGACGGGGACTGGGCGGTTCCCCTGGAGGGGACCTGGTTCTACTATGCCGAGGGCCGGCTTCTTCCCCGGGAGCTCCTCCCCCGGGCCGCGGAATACGATCCCCAGCCCTTCTACAACTACCCCGCCGAGCTTCCGCCCTGGGAGCCCCCCGCCGCCGGGGAGGTGGAGCGTATCCGCGGCCAGGTCCGGCGGCGCCTCCAGAATCCTCCCAAGCGTTCCCAGCATTTCTACGATACCCTGTGGCGGGCCGCAAGCCGGGCCGAATCCTGGGACCGGGTCAAGTCCCTCCGTTTCCTGGGCCGCCCGGTGTACGTCCATTATTCGATTCTGGAGGAACTGGCCCTGGTGGAGGAGCGGATCCTCGCGGAATCCCGGACCGACCCCCAGGTTAAGCGGTGGATAGACAGCCTGAATGTTTTGGACGGATGGAACTGGCGCAACATCGCCGATACGCAAAGCCGCAGTTTCCATGCCTACGGGGCCGCCCTGGATCTGCTTCCCCGATCCAGGGGGAATCTGGAGACCTACTGGTCCTGGACATCCCGCAACAGGAGCGACTGGTGGGCCGTGCCCTACAGCCAGCGGCTCCACCCCCCCGACCCGGTGATCCGGGCCTTCGAAGCGTACGGTTTTGTCTGGGGGGGCAAGTGGATGTACTACGATACCATGCACTTCGAGTACCGGCCGGAGATCTTCATCTTGAACAAGCTCCCCCTCTCCTCCCGGCGTTAGGACCCTGCCCCTGCTTCCCTCCCCTGCATCACCGGGTAAGAGAACAACCGGGGACAAACATATAAACCGCGGAGGCGCACCAAGGTACACGAAGGAATGGGGTTGTTCAGAAACTTCAGTTTCTGAACAACAACCGTTCAAAAAAAGAAGAAAAACGTGGATTCCCTCGGGAAACCCGCATTTTTCGCAAGACTTGTTCAATAACCAACCGGGTTATTGAACAAGTCCAATATTTTTCAAAATGTCATATTACATGATTATCTAAGGCCATTTTTATATTTTCTCATGTTTTTTTCGACCAATTACGCATAACGGCTTGTTAATGCTCGCCTGTGCTTTCATCGCGTTCCGTAAAGCCAATATTATTTAGGCATAGGCTCTAAGCCTATGCGGACCCTGCTAACGCTAACGCTCCGGCATTGTGATGCCCGTGGATGGCGCGGATGTTGCTGATTGTGAAGGATCTTCGCATGAAAACCTGCGAAAAACCGGGAAATTCGCGGTTCTTCAGCTTTGCCGTTTAGTGTATTTACAAGAGACGAAGACCCGGCGGGTTTCGCCGCCCTCACGCCGCTCTGCCGCCGCGATCCTGCGCCCCTGCCGCTGCCGTGCGGGCGAAGGGCAGCCTCCGGCTGCCTGACAGCCCGGCCCCCGCCGCGGGCGGGGATGCGCCCAAGAAAAAGGGCCGCCCCTATTCCTGGCCGGTGAGGGCCTTGAATTCCTTTTCGTCCAGGGTTTCTTTTTCCAGCAGGGCCCCGGCCACCCGGTTGAGAATCTCCCGGCGCTGTTCCAGAATTTCCCGGGTCTTGGCGTATTCCGCCTCCACCATCCGGGCGATCTCCTCGTCCACATACTGCTGGGTGCTTTCCGCATATTCCCGCTGGAACATGGGTTCCTGCCGCTCGACCCCCGCCGCGCCCGCCCCCCGGGAAGTCAGGGCTACGTTGCGGAAACGCCGGCTCATGCCGTAGTCGGTGATCATCTTCCGGGCGATGTCGGTGGCCTTGGTAAGATCGCTGGCGGCCCCGGTGGAGTACTCCCCGCTCACCATCTCCTCCGCCACGCGGCCCCCCAAAAGAATGTCGATCCTCCCCAGCAGATCGGACTGGGTAATGGTGTAGCGATCCTCCACAGGCATTTGCAGGGTGTAGCCCAGGGCGAAGCCGCGGGGGATAATCGAAATTTTCTGCACCGGATCGGCGTTGGGAGTAAAGGCCGCCACCAGTGCGTGGCCGGCTTCGTGGTAGGCTGTGAGCTTCCGCTCCTCCGGTTTCAGGACCCTGGTCTTCTTTTGCAGCCCCGCCACCGTCTTTTCGATAGCCTCGTCAAAGTCCCGCTGCTCCACCAGCTTGCGCCCCGACCGCACCGCCAGCAGGGCCGCCTCGTTCACAATGTTCGCCAGATCCGCGCCGGAAAAGCCGGAGGTTATCCGGGCCACCGCCGCCAGATCCGCCGCGGAGGACAGCTTCACCCCCTTGGCATGGATCCGCAGAATCTCCTCCCGGCCCTTCAAATCAGGCCGGTCCACCAGCACCTGCCGGTCAAAGCGGCCGGGCCGCAGCAGGGCCGGGTCCAACACATCAGGCCGGTTCGTCGCCGCCAGAATAATAAGACCGCTGGTCCCGTCAAAGCCGTCCATCTCCACCAGAAGCTGGTTCAGCGTCTGCTCCCGCTCGTCGTTCCCCCCCGCGATATTGTTGATCCGGCTTTTGCCGATAGCGTCCAATTCGTCGATAAAGATAATGCAGGGCGCCTTGTCCCTGGCCTGCTTAAAAAGATCCCGAACCCGGGCCGCCCCGACCCCGACAAACATCTCCACAAAGTCCGCGCCGGACATACGGAAAAACGCCACCCCCGCTTCCCCGGCCACCGCCCGGGCCAGCAGAGTCTTCCCCGTACCCGGCGGCCCCACCAGCAGCACCCCCTTGGGGATCTTCCCCCCAATCTCCGTGTACTTCCGGGGGTTTTTAAGAAAATCCACCACCTCCACCAATTCTTCCTTGGCCTCGTCCACCCCCGCTACATCGTGGAAACGGGTCGTAATATCCCCCTCCGCCACAATCACCGCCCGGTTCTGCCCCACGGCAAGGACGTTCCCCCCCATAGCCCCCAGCCGCAACCGCACAAAACGCCAGATAAAGAAAAAGAAGGCGATAGGCAGCACCCAGGAAAAGATGATGTTGAGAATAGCGCTCCCCTCCCGGGAAACCGCGTAGTAGGACACGTCATGTTCATCCATCAGCCGGATGATGTCCGGATCGTTGATAGGCACCGTGCGGTACACCTGCTCCGGCGCCCGCATATAAGGAGAAATCGGCGGCCGCATAGAAGGAATCTGCCGCGTGGAAGTGTAGCCGGTAAAATACGAATCCGTCAGCTCAACCCGCTTAATCTCCCGGTTGGCGATCCGGGCCTTAAATTCGGAAAAATCAATAGTCGGATTCACCCGGCGAAGGAACACATAGTTAAAAAGACTCATCCCCACAACAAGAATGAGAATGTACACAAGAGTAAACTTCCAGCCCCCAAAAGGCTTAAGGTCCGGCATCTTGAAAGGCCATTGGGGACCCCCGCCTTTCTGATTCTTCTTGTCGTTCCGGTTGTCGCCGGACATAAAATCGCTCATCCGTCCTTCTGGCCCCTGGTATCGAAGTATCCCGGCGAAACACCCGCGCGGAAAATCCGCCGCATGAACAGCCGCCCTTATAAATATCCGCTTTTTAAGACCCTTATTCAAGGGACGCAGCGGTAATTCCCCGTGCAACGGACTCCTTATATTGAAGATGTTTAGGGCGCATTTTTTGCGGCTCCGCCGCAAAAAACCGGGCTATCCGCTCCAATTCCCCGCCCCCGCCGGGGGCGGGGAATTCCGCTTCTATCCCTTGCGCGGGCGCGAAAGCCGCGCCCAGCGCGGCTTTCGCCCGCCGAAAATCCGCCTCCCTGCGGATTTTCGGCCGGTGAGTTTTCGCTTCGCAAAAACTCATGAAGCTCTCCCCGCCCAGACCAACATGCGCCCCTCCCCCCCCCGCCGGCCTCCCTGCCGCCGCCCCCTCGCGCCCCTTTCGCATCGCTCCTCCCTCACTCCCTCGCCTGCGCCGCGCCCTCTCGCTCGCCCTCGCTGCCCCTCCCTCACTCCTTCGCTCACGTCGCACTCCCTCGCTCGCCCTCCGCCTGGACCTTACCCCATCTGGTAGACATAAAGATAAGCGGG
>JAIRSD010000150.1 GCA_031255615.1 Treponema sp.
GCCCCGGCGCTACGCGCCGTGGCTGCTCCGCACCCCTCCTATCCCTTGCGCTGCCCAAAAACGGCCTCCGTGCCGTTTTTGGGCATGGGGTTTTGCTTCGCAAAACCCCAGGAATTGGAAACAGCCGGCATCCATGCCGGCCATCCATGCCGTTTTTTCGCCTTACGGAGTTTGCGCTCCGCGCAAATTCCAAGGAATGGTAACAGCCGGCATCCTGCCGGCCTAAAGCAGCCGCCTCCATGCCTGGAACCAGCCGACATCCTGTCGGCCTAAAGTAGCAACCCCAGAAAATTACTCACGCCGGCATCCATGCCGGCCTAAAGCACCAACCTCCGTGCCTGAAAACAGCCGGCCTCCACGCCGGCGCGGCACTTCGCCCTTCAGGCGGCTTTGTTGCCCATTATGAAAGTAACTGCTATTGCCCTGTACGCCGCCGGACCGGGTGTTGGACCGGGCGCCGCCAGTCCTGGCGCCGTTACTAAGCATCGCCATGCCCGGCGGGCCGGATAGCCTCCTCGCTCAGACCGTAGCCTTCGGCGTCCCCCCGCTCGCGGTCGCCGGAGGGTTCCACATGGACCATGATGTCGAAAATTCCCTCCACCCGGTCCTTGATAGCCCCTTCCACCTGGGTGGCGATGCGGTGGGCCTCGCTCACCGTCAGGTCCGGGGCCACCTCAATATCAAGGTCGATGTCCCAGAGCCCGGCGATGCGCCGCATCCGGGTACGGTGGGGGTTCCCCGCGCCGGGCACCGAATGGACCGCCTCAAAGACCGCCTGGTAGGCCCCGGTCCCCGCGCCCCCGTCCATCAGTTCCAGATTCACCTCGATAAAGATGCTCACCGCCGAGCGGATCACCCACAGGCCCACCGCTATGGCGGTGATCGAATCAAGGGCGGCGTTCCCGGTTATAAGGGAAAGCCCCAGCCCCGCCAGGACCCCCAGGGAAATAACCACGTCCCCGGTCATATTCTTCGCGTTGGCCCGGAGCATGGCGGAATTCGCCCGCCTGCCGCAGTAATACTGAACCAGGGCCAGGAGCAGCTTCCCCCCCACGGAGACCAGGGTAACCAGGAGGGCCAGCTTTTCCGGCATATCCCGGCCTTCCCCCGCCGCCAACTGGCCGGCGGCGTTCAGGATAAGCTGGGCCCCGGCAAAGAAGAGCAGAAAGGCCAGGAGGGCGGTGGCCACGGTTTCCGCCCGGCCATGCCCCCAGGGGTGATGCTGGTCCGCGGGACGGGAGACAACCCGGGACACCACCAGGGCCATGACGGCGATAAGAATATCGACCAGGGAATCGATGCCGTCCCCCAGGACCGCCAGGCTGCCCGATGCCAGGCCGCCCCCGATTTTAAGGGCCGCCAGAATCAGATTCCCCCCCAGGGCGATAAGGGACGCGGCCCTGATAAGCCGCGCCCGGTAAGCCATATCGCAGGCCCTCTCGCGAGCCATATCCGGCAGACCCATGCCCCTACAGGCCCTCAAGCAGGGCGGCGTAAAAACGGATGGCCAGGAAGAAATTCTCCAGGGAAATCCGCTCGTCGTGGCCGTGGACCCCGCTCAGGTCCGCCGGGGAAAGCCGCATGGGGCTAAAGCGAAAGATCCCCTCCGTAAGCTGCCGGTAATGCCGGGAATCGGTGGCCGCGGTCATGATGAAGGGGAGCGGAACCGCGCCGGGAACGATTGCCGACGCCGCCCGGGCCATGTCCGCCCAGCCGGGCCCCCCCATCCGCCCGTGATCCGGGTGGGCCGGCGCCGGGGAGGAGGCGGAGCCCAGGATCCGCAGCTTTACCCGGTCATCCCCCACGATCCGGCGTATGCGCTCAACCGCCCTGTCCACGGTCCAGGGGGCCAGGAGCCGCAGATTGATAACCGCCCGCACCCGGGAGGGGAGGACATTGTCCGCCGCGCTGCCTTCCAACTGGGTCATGGCCACCGTGCTGCGGAGCAGGGCCTGGATCTGCGGGTCCCCCCGGAAGGCAAAGGCCAGGACCGGCGCGGCCAGGGGGCTTAGGGCGCACAACGCGGCGGCCCGGCGGCGGGGATAGCCCCTCGCCGGGTCCCCGGCCTCCGCCTTCGCCGTCTCCTCCGCCCCAGCATCCCCGGCCCCGGGGGCCTCCTCCGCCTCTACCCCCCGCAGTTCCCCCAGGCGGGAAAACAGGGCCGCCGTTACCGGGCTCAGCCGGACAGGGAAGGGCCGCCGGGAAACCCGCAACAGGGCCCGGGCCAGGAGCGCCGCCGCCTGGACCTTCGGCGGCCGGGAAGCGTGGCCCGGTTTCTGGTCCACCGCCAGTTCCAGGCTCAAAAAGCCCTTTTCCTCTACCCCGAACAGGGCCAGGGGCCGGTGGATTCCCCGGATCTGGTTGAAGGTTATCGGGCTTCCCTCGTCCAGAATCCAGGAAAACCACTGCCCCCGCCGGGTGAACCAGGCCGCCATAGCCTGGGCCCCCAGGCCGGAACGCTCCTCATCCCCGCCAAAGGCAAACCAGATGTCCCGCCAGGGCCGAAAACCCCGGAACGCCAGGCCCTCCGCCGCCTCCATCAGGGCGATAAGGCTCCCCTTCATATCCTGGGCCCCCCGGCCGTACAAAAAGCCCTCCCTGATTTCCGCCCCAAAGGGATCGACCCTCCACTTGTCCGCCTCCGCCGGCACCACGTCGTAGTGGGCCAGAATCAGCACATCCCCATCCGCCGAGCCCCCCTCTGCCGCCCCCCCCTGCCGGGCCGTTCCGGGCCAGCGGTACGCCAGGGCATAGGGATTAAGGACCCGGCGTTCCGTTACGCGATGAAACCGGGGATACGAGGCGGCCAGGAAGTCCTGAAAGGCCCGCAGAGGCGCTTCCGCCGCCTCCAGCGCCCGGGGATCGGGGGCCTCCCCCCGGACATTTTCCGGCCAGTCCGTCTTAATCCGCACGGCCCGGCGCAGCCGTTCCAGGGCCCCTTCCTGTTCCATATACCCCAAGTATAATGGCGAACCGCCGCCCTGAATATAGAAACCCCGCTCCGGCCGGGCGAAAGCAGTTGCCTTTTTTCGGATCTTCGGGCGCATTTTTTGCGGCTCCGCCGCAAAAAACCGGGCTATACGCTCCAATTCCTCAGCCTCCGGCAGGTCCCTGCCGGAGGCTTCCGGTATTTCCGCTTCTATCCCTTGCGCGGGCGAAAAAACGGCATCCATGCCGTTTTTTCGCCTTTCGGAGTT
>JAIRSD010000006.1 GCA_031255615.1 Treponema sp.
TTTTCCATGTATCTTTATCTATTTCCCGAATACCTTCCGGGTTCATGGGGTATACCCGGAACAACTCGTCCAAATAGTTGCGTTGATTTGCAAAGTGTATACTCAATTCCGTCCAGTGATTCATTCCGTGCTCCTGTTTTAAGATTTTATTGTATTGGGACTTTTTTGGCAATATTATTTAAAGAAGGGAAATAAAGAAAAATATGTTAATCGTCTACTTTTTTATACACCGAGGGACAATAACCGCTTAAACAATATCAAGCGCTTCCTTTATATTAATTTTTGAAAAAAGTCCCGCACTATGGAGGGCGCGGTGCGTCGAAAAATGCCGCATGACTGGGGAATACAGGAAAATATATGCGGTAAGCGGGGGAGCGGCGGGGGCCATCGCGGACTTTGAAGCGGCCTTGCGGATTGATCCCGATGAGGCCGATGCTAAAAACAATCTTGAACGTGTCCGGCGGGTACGGTCTCGTAACGAAAACCCCGAATTCCGGGGGATTTTGGGTTCGGGGGCGGCCTCGGGTTCTTGAGACGGGCCTCCGGTCTCTGCTGGGCAGGATGGGGATGGCGGTCCGGGAAGGGGGCGCGGACTCCGCCCGCCTGGGGTGTAACGGCCGGCTGAATGTCAGAATCCGGGTCTGCCAGACCCGCAAGAGCCCCTGTATGCCGGCGGCGGGGCGGTGAAGGCGCCTTCTTCATCCGCTGCCGGGGCGGTGTACAACTGTTCCCCGTGAAGATCGGCGGTTTTGCCCTCTGTCCGGCGGAAAAAGCGGGGCGGCGGGAACGGAATTGGAGGCCCCGGCAGGGAGGCGGAGCCAAAACGCCGCCTGTTTTGGCTGTTGGCGGAGTTTTTCCTCGCGAAAGTCCCGCACCCGCGGATAGATTCCTTATGTTTGGCTGTGGAGTAGAAACCCGCAAAGCGCGGAACGGCGTGCCGTTCCGCGCCCGCGCAAGGGATAGAAGCGGAATTCCCCGGCCCGGAGGGCCGGGGAATTGGAGCGGATAGCCCGGTCCCCGCCGGAGGCGGGGATGCGCCCAAAAGAACCATGTCGATTCTCCTACCGAAATGCCCCGGCTTTCTTCCAAAAAGATAACTTGCTTTGAAAAAAATTTTTCTTGACTATTTTAGTAAAAATTGTATTTTAGAAGCGGGCTCCGAAAATAAGGCCATGATTGCCGGCAGCGTCGCCGCTGGCCGCTTATCCGGCGCCCCAGGCAGCGCGGCCGTTTTGTATTTTGTTTGAAGAGAGGCAGATTATGATGAACCGTCACAACAGGATTCTTGATGTTTTGATTCAAAAACAGAAGGTCGAGGTTACTGTCCTTGCGGGGTTGCTTTCGGTTTCCCAGGTTACTATTCGGAAGGATCTGGATATTCTGGAGCAGCGGGGTCTGGTCCGGCGTGAACATGGTTACGCCTGTGTGGATTTGACGAACGATGTGCGTAAGTGTATGGCCTACAATTACGATGTGAAAAAGCGTATCGCCCTGCGGGCCGCGGAGACTGTGCAGGACGGGGAGACGGTATTTATCGAATCCGATTCTATCTGCGCTTTGCTGGCGGAGGAATTGGTCAACACCCGGCGGGATGTAACTATCGTTACGAATTCGGTATTCATTACCAACCATATCAGCCGCACCCAGAACGGAAAAATTATCCTTTTGGGGGGATATTTTGAAAAGGACGCCGAGGTGACTGTGGGCCCCATAACCAGTAAATGTGCGGAGATCTTTTTTTCCGACAAATTCTTTATCGGGGTGGACGGATTTTCCGAATCCGTCGGTTTTACCGGCAGGGATCATCTGCGGGCGGAGACTATTCAGAATCTCGCCGGGCATGTAAAGGACATTATCGTGCTTACCGAATCGGAGACTCTAAGTCAGCCGGGGGTGGTGGGGCTGGTGCATACCGACAAGGTGGCGAAGGTTTACACCGACGATGAGATTCCCTCAACGGTGGAAGGGTATCTTCGGGAGAAGGAAGTGGAGGTTCAGAAGATTCCCCGGAAGGCCGAGTAGCCGGTCCGCCGTCCCGGCCCCGGCGCTTTGTTCATGCCGGGGAGCGGGAATGCTGTCCGCGGATGAGGGGGATGTTGCCGGCTGCGGCCGGACCGCCGCGCCGCGCGTATTGGTTTTTGGAGTTTCGCGGTGCGCCGCGAAACTCCGGGCCCGCCGGACATATCGGCGCGGGTTTTGGCGCGGAGAGGCAAAACCCAGAAGGCGCGAAACGGTGCGAGACGGTGCGAAACGGCGGGGAGCGGCCAATCAAAACGCTGCGCGTGTTGGTTGGCCGCGTCCGCGCAAGGGATAGGAGCGGCCAACAAAAACCCGCGGGGTTTTTGTTGGAGCGAAGTCCGGGTTTTTTGCGGCGGAGCCGTAAAAAAATACGCCTTAAAAAATTCAGGATTCGGCGGAGTTACTTTCCCTCCAGGGCCCGGATATGCAGGTACACGGTGTTCTTTGAAAGCCCCAGGTCCTGGGAGATGGTCTGGACCGCGTCTTTCAGTTTAAAGATTCCCTGGTAATAAAGGAGGCTGACAATTTCCTTGTTTTTTTGGGAGGCCGGGACGCGGTCGTTCGCCAGCACGTCGGCCTTTGCCTTTTCCAGGGACCGGACGATTAGTTCATGGGAATCGCTGATAAAGTGTTCGGCGATATATTCGGTGGGGGAGGAAGGGGAAAAATTCGGCAGCAGTGATGTGATAGGGCTGTCCAGGTACATGTTGATGCACAACAGGCCGATGGGTTTTTTCTTTTCGCCGTAAATGACGATGGTGGTGGACCGCACGGGCTTTCCGTGTTTGCTGGACGAGAGATAACTGGCATAGGGGCGCGGACACTCGGAATTGGCGGCGCTGTCTTTTTTAATCTGTTCCAGCATGGAAAGGGCGAAATCGGTAATGGGGGCCCCTTCCTGGCGGCCTGAATGAAAGCCGTTAATAATTTTTATGATCGAGTGGTCCAGATCGATAAGATCGTGGAGGACTATCTCGAAGGCTTTGCCCAGGTAGTCCCCCAGGCCGTCCATGGTCGTCTTATAGGATTCGATGATCAAACGGTCGCCGGGGGAAAGGACGCCCGGTGTTTTTGCCATGCTACACTCCTTCCTGTTGTACAGCTTTTGTTGCGGGCCCCGCAATAATCCCGCGCGGTTTTGCCGCGGGGCCCTGTTTTGCGGCCTTCGCGCCGCGGCCTCATGTTAGGGCCTCATGTCGCGGCCTTGCGGTAAAAGCTGTCCTCGATGGGCAGCTTGGTCCGCAGCTTTCCGTCCCGGAGGTAATAAGCGCCGGTGATGGCGGGGCAGACGGGGATGGTGGCCAGTTCCCCTACGCCCTTGACCCCATAGGCCAGTTCCCCGGAACGGCGAGGCTTTACAAAGGTGATGTCCATGGGGGGGGCGGCGTCGGCCCGGATGAGGCCCAGGGTTCCGTAGGTTGCCTTGGGGCGGCCCCCTTCCAGGGGAAAATCTTCGGTTAAGGCGTAGCC
>JAIRSD010000073.1 GCA_031255615.1 Treponema sp.
CCCCGCACACCCCCGGCCCCCGCCCCCCCCCGCCCCCCCCACATGTCCCCCACACCGCTAGCGCCCCCCCCCCCGCCCCCCACTCCGGCCTTAAAGACAGCCGGCCTCCTGCCGGCCCTGGCGGCGCGGAGTTCGCGGGGCCTTGCCCCGCGAACTCCGGAAAACCAACAGGCCCGGCGGCCCGGCCTCCGTACCGGCGGGGCCGCCGCCTTCAAAGTCCCGCCGCCCCGCAAGGGAGGCAAAGCGGAGATCCCGGACTTCCGCTTCGAGCTTCTTTTCCATCCAATCCCCCTGTGGTATAATAGCGCCAAGGAGCTGAACATGCCCGACGAATCCGCGATTTTGGTTGAGTGGGATGATAAGTATTCGGTGGGGATTCCCCTGATTAACGATCAGCACAAGGAATTGATCCGGCTTACCAACGAGTTGTATCAGGGCTGTCTGGCCGGAGACGACCAGGCCCGGGATTTCTTCTTTAACGCGATCCACGGAGCCATGGACTATGTGAAGTACCATTTTTCCGCGGAAGAAAAAATGATGGAAAACATCAAGTACCCCCGCCTGGAGGAGCACAAAAAAGAGCACGAGGATTTTGTCCGCAAGATGCTGGAAGATGTTAAGAGCTTTCAGGGCGGCAAAAAATTCGTCCCCAATAATTTTGTCCGCTTCCTCAAAGACTGGATCCTCTCCCATATCGCCATCTCGGATATCCAGTACGCCCGGTACATCATGGACCTCAAAAAGCGGGGAAAGCTGGGCGGCGCCGGGACGAAGTAGGACGCCTTCCCGGGAAAATGGGAAAGACGAAGGCCGCCGGACGGATATCCGGCGGCGGAATTCCCCCCTGCCGGGAGGCATCCCTCAAAGCGGGGGCCGCGGACTTTCCGGCGGCCCCGATGCTTTCCTCCGCTTTGGAAGGGGCAATCCCGGCTACCGGGACGGCCCCTCCCCCTCCGGGGTGTAGGATTCCAGAGCGGCGGCGTTGGGGCCGCCCCGATCCCTCACGCAGTTCCGTTGAACCGGGCAGGCCCATTTTACCGCGTTGGTAATGATCCGCTGTATCTCCTTTTGATGATAAACCGGGAAGGTTTCATGCCCATTCTGGAGGAAGAAGATCTTCCCCTCCCCCCGCCGCCATGTACAGCCGGACCGGAACACCTCGCCCCCCTGGAACCAGCTCAGGAAGATAAGCTCGTCAGGCTGGGGTATCCCGAAGGGTTCCCCGTAGGTTTCATCATGGGGCACCGTAAAGGTCTCCTCCAGGCCCTCGGCTATGGGATGATTCTTCATGATGGTCCACAGCCGGACCTTCTCGCCGGCTTCCCGCCAGCGAAGGTTGTAGGTGTCGGTCCCCAACAGCCGCTGAAAGGGCTTGGACGCGTGGCCGGAATGGAGAACCACCAGGCCCATGCCGTTTACCACCCGGTCCGCCGCGGCGGCCGCTATCTCGTCGTCAATCTCCTGGTGCTTTATATGGCCCCACCAGATCAGTACGTCCGTGTCGTCCAGAACCTGCCGGCTTAAGGATTCCCGATGATCCTCCAAGGTAGCGCAGCGGATGGTTCCAACGGCGGCGTCCTTTTCCAGGAATCCCTTGATGGCGCCGTGGATCCCCTGGGGGTAGATAGCCCGCACCGCATCCACCGTAGTTTCGTGGACAAATTCGTTGTAAATCGTCACATTAATCTTCCGATCCATTATGTTCCTCCTCCCTCGCAACTTCAGCGGCCCGGAGCCCTTCGACAATCATGCCGGCTGCCGCAGCGGGCTTCAAGCCCTTCGGACTTTAGACCGCCGGCCTCCCCAAAAGGAAACCGAATATTCCAAACACTCTACGGCAGAGCCACCCAGCGGCCCTGCTCAAAGGATTCGACTACGGCGTCCAGGATTTTCTGATTCAGAAGCCCGTCCTCTATACCCGCCGCCAGGCCGTCGCCCTTTCCTCTGATAAGGTCGGCGAAGCACTGCGTTTGATCCGCCGCGTAGAAAGGGGGAACGGGAACCTTCGCGAAGGTGTTGAGCTGCCCCAGGGGCTGCCCGACGCAAAGCTCAAGTTCGTCCATTCCGGGCTTCTCGTCCAGCTTGTATACCAGGGCCCCCTTGCGGCCGTAGATTTCCAGACGCTGGAAATTGCCCCTGCCGAAACCGAAACGGGTAATCTCGAAGACCGCGGATATTCCCCCCTCCATACGGGCCAAATAATGGCAGTAATCGTCCACGTCGGAAGGACCGGTCCGGGAAGATCCGGGCAGGGGCCGGGATTTTACATAGGTATCCGCGTCGCCTACCACTTTGGTATATTCCCTGCCGGTAACAAAACGCGCTAAATCCAGCGCGTGGCAGCCCAGATCCCCCAGCGCCCCGGAACCGGCCCTGGCCTTTATAAAACGCCATACCAGCGGGACCCCCAAGTCGGGGTTTCCCCAGCCCTGAAGGTACTGCATATACACATGGTACAATTCCCCCAGGGCGCCGCTTTGGACCAGATGCCGGGCGTAACGGACGGCGGTCTTGAACCGGTAGGAAAAACAGACCATGTTTTTTACCCCGGCCTCCCTGGTATGCCGGGCCAGGGCCTCCGCTTCCCCCGCGTTCATGGCCGCCGGTTTTTCCACGGCGTAGTGCTTCCCGGCCTTCACCGCGGCCATGGCCATGGAGAAATGGCAGTCGTTGGGGGTGCAGATGTCCACCGCCTCGACCAAGGGAGACGAGATAAGATCCTGGTAATCGGTAAAACGGGAGGATTCGCCAATACCGTAGCGATCCCCCATCCGATCCAGCTTTTCCCTGTCGATGTCGCAGAGGGCCGTCAGTTCAAAGTCCTTGCACTTCTCGATGCCGGGAAGGTGGACCCCCCCGGCAATTCCGCCAAGTCCGATAACCCCAATTTTGATTCGCGGCACGGCAATCCCCTCCTTCCCGGCCGAATATAAATTTCCCATCCCTATCCTTTAAGAGCGCCGTTCGTAAGACCGGCGATGATGTAACGCTGCATAAACGAGTATAGTATGATAATCGGCAGCAGGGCAAGCAAGAAGGCGGCAAAGGCCAGATTCGATTCAAACGAATACTGATTCTTGAAATTAAACATGAACAGCGGCATGGTCCAAAAACTGTTGGATTTATTCAGCACCAAAAGGGGGAGAAGAAAATCGTTCCATACCCACAGGGCGTTAAGAATGACGATGGTGGCGGTCATGGGCACAATAAGGGGGTATACGATCCAAAAGAAGGTCTGGGGGACGCTGCACCCGTCCATGAAGGAGGACTCTTCCAGTTCCAGGGGAATAGACTTGATATACCCGGTGTAGAGAAACACCGACTGGGTTAAAGCCAGGGACAGATAACAGATAATCAGCCCAAAGTGATTCATAAGGCTGAATTTCTGCATCACCAGCGTCAGGGGGACCATGATCACCTGAAAGGGGACGAATATGGCCAGGAGAAAATAAAAATAAAAGCCCCTGTACAGCCGGGATTGATCCATGTTTCTGGCGATGGCGTAGGAAACCAGGGGAGTAAAAACGGCGATGAGGGAGACGGAAAGAACGGTAACCAGGAGGGAATTCCGCACATAGAGCAGAAACTTCGATCTGGTCAGAATGTACCGCATGTTCCCCAGGTAAAAGGAACCGGGGGGCAGGAAGAAATTCCGGGCAATCTCCTCGGGCGTTTTAAAGGCGGTGATCACGGTCAGATAAACCGGAAAAATTATCGCCAGGGCCCCCAGGCTGAGAAATAAATATACCGCCGCCCTACCGGGCTTAAATCCGGCGTTCACCGTTCACCCACCTCCTTTTTTCCAAGGACCGAAAACTGTAGGGAAGATATAAGGGCAATGATCAGGAACAGCACCACCGATTGGGCGACTCCAAAACTGTACTTATTTTCCACAAAGGCGTTCCGGTATATCAACAGGCTTATGGATTCGGTAGCCCGTCCGGGACCGCCGTCGGTCATGGCCCGGGCCAGGTCAAAGAGGGTGATCCCCCCCTTCATAGAAAGGACCAGCACGACGTTGATAATAGGAATGAGAAAAGGCAGGGTAATAGCCGTAAACTTGTGGTAAGAGCGGGCCCCGTCAATCGTCGCCGCCTCGTACAGTTCATTGGGAATAACCTGGAGGCCGGCGATAAACAATACCGTGGGGATTGCCAGACCCTGCCAGAGATTCACCAGCAGAATGCCGAATTGGGCAAGGCTGCCGTTGGCCAGAATATTGGTTTTAAGAATTTCGACGCCCAGGGCTTCGCCGATTCGGGGGCCTACCCGGTAGAGAATCTCGTTCCACATAAGCCCGATAACCACCAGCGACAGCACCGCGGGAAAGAAAAAGACCGTCCTGAAAAAGGTCTGCGCCTTGATCCTGGAATTCAGCATCAAAGCCGCGGCCATAGACAGGACCAGCGTACCGGCGACCAGCATCACGGTATAACGCAGGGTAAACAAAACCGAATTGCGCATCCGGTTGTCGCTGAACATTTTTATGTAATTTTCTATCCCCACTATCCGGTAGGACCGGGCCAGGCCGTTCCAGTTGGTGGCGGAGTAGAAAAGCCCGATAAAAACGGGGACAATCACAAAAAATGTATACAACAGGAGGGCGGGAATCACAAAGGAAAGATACACGCCCCGGTTAAGCCTGTTGATAAGCCGGCCGCCCTTTTTCATTGCATCCCCTTGAAATTCTTCAATTCGGCGTCCATTTCCCGGTAAAAGGCGTCTTTATTAAAGTTGGTTAAGAAATTCTGCTGGACGATGTTGTACTGATCGTAGCAACCGGCCGGCCAGTCGTCGGTAAACCACCCGGCGTAGGTTCTGCCCGCCTGAATCATATCGGTTATCGGCTGGTACTGGGGAAGGCCGCTCTTGACCCCCTTGATGCAGGACACGGATCCGTCCAGGTCGGCCCAAATTTGGACCCCCCGATCAAAGAAGAAGTCGATAAATTTCATGGCCGCTTCCCCGTGGGCGGCGCTCCGGGGCTCGCTCCGCATCATGACGACATGATCGACGCCCCAATGCACCTTGGTATCCTCCGCCTTCGCCGCAGGGAAAGGAAATACGCCGTAATTAAAATTGGGGTTTGCCTTGTCCAACACGGGGATGATCCAGTTTCCCTGGAAAAGCATGGCCCCCTTGCCGTTGGCGAAATCCCCCAACCCCGCTTCATAAGCGGTGCCCAAATAATCGGTCTGGGTCCAGTTTTTCCTGGACCGTTCCAGCCAATCGGCGTAATCGGAAAAACCGGGAATATCCCTAACGCTCTTACCGCCGTGAATTACCTCCAGCATGAGGGCGGGATCGTACATATTTTCCGCTGCAATGGTGTTCCCGTGGCCGATGCTCCACTGTTCCTTGTCGGTTACCTGGAGGGGCTGCCCTCCCCGGCCCTTTATGCCGTCGCAGAGGGCGTAGAATTCCTCCCGGGTCTGGGGAATGGAAAGGCCGTTTTCCGCGAAATAATCTTTGTTGTAAAAGACCCCCACAAAATTGATGCTTATGGGAACCGCCCACTGCCTGCCCTTGTAGGCGATAAAATTCTTAAACTGATCTTCCACCCGGTTCATAACCGCTTCGCCGGTTAAATCCTTGACATAGCCCTCGTCGATAAGGAGCCGGGCGTCAGGATTGCTCCACCCGGAAAAAACGTCCGGCGCGTCATTGGCGGCAATCCGGGTTTTCAAGATAGAACCGGAGTCAGGAACGTTATTCTGCTCCACCGTGATATTGGGATGCTGCGCCATAAATTCCGTAATGATCGCATCGACGATCTCGACGGTTTCCCGCTTTTGCTGGAAAAATTCGATTTTTATTTTTCCGCCGGAACCCGCCGCGGACTCCGATCCCCCTTCCTTTTTTTCGCATCCCGCCAAAGCCAGGACCGCGATCGCCAGGATTGCAAAACGCTTGCACATAGCCTTTCCTCCAAAAACGTCTATAAATATCCGGCGGCGCAATACCATCGGATTACAAATTAACTATATTTATACATTCCGGCTTTTCAACAGAAGAACCAAAAAAAACACAAGGTTCTTTAAAAAAATCGTATAGGGGTGAAAATTATCCAAATAGTAACGGTATGTTGGGCGCATCCCCGGCGCTTCGCGCCGGGGACCGGGCTATCCGCTCTAACAAAAACCCTGCGGGTTTTTATTCCGCTCCTATCCCTTGCGCGGTTCTGCTGACCAAAACGCTGCGCGTTTTGGTCCGGCGTCCCTGCCGTTTTTGCGGGCCTGTGAGTTTTGGCGTGAAGCGCCAAAACTCCTGGAACTTATCCCCCCGCGCCGGCATCCCTGCCGCCGCGCCCTGTCTTTTTTGGACCGCGCCGGAGGCGGCATTGCGGCAAAATTGACAAATTGGTATTATTTGTCTAAAGATGGTCTAGGCCCCCGCGGGCCCGCGAAGATTGGGCTTGTTCAATAACCCGGTTGGTTATTGAACAAGCCCTGCGCTTCGTTTTTAAGCGGTTGTTGTTCAGAAACTTCAGTTTTTGAACAACCCTATTTAACAAAAAATTTGTTTCAAGGAGATCGACGATGAAGGCGATAAAGTTTTTACCCCTGGTCCTGCTCATCTTTATTCCCTGCTCCCTGTCCGCCGGAGGAAGGGCCGCGGCGTCCCGGAATATGGAACTCCGCTACGGCTTTACCTCGGAACCGGCGACCCTCGATCCCCTGGATCCCTCCAACACGGCGGACGGCCGGAGCATTCTTTTTAACGTCTTTGAGGGGCTGGTCCGGGTAGAACCCGACGGGGAATTGAAGCCCGCGGCGGCCTCCGCTTATACGGTGGAGCGGGGGGGGCTGATCTACCGGTTTACCCTGCGGGAGGGCCTGAAATTCCATAACGGGGAACCGGTAACCGTGGGGGACGTAAAATACACCCTGGATCAGGCCGCCGCCGCCAGGTACCAGGGCTTTACCCAGATTGAGGGGGTGGAAACCCCGGACAGGGCCACCGTTGTGGTTACCCTTAAGACCCCGGATGTGGAGTTCCTCCCCTACCTTACTATCGGGATTGTCCCGGCGGCCAACCCGGACCGGGAGAGGAATCCCGTCGGCACGGGGCCTTTTATGATCGAATCCTACACCACCCAGCAGAATCTGGTGCTGGCCAGGAACCCCCACTACTGGAAACCGGGCTTTCCCAAGCTGGACAAGGTGACCATCGTCTTCCTTGCCGATTCGGAGGCCCTGCTCCTCTCCCTCCGGGGGGGGAATATCGACGCCGCGGAGATCACCGGCTCCCTGGTTGACCAGCTTCCCGAAGGGGACTTCGACATTTTTTCCGGCTACTCCAACGCGGTCCAGCTTTTGGCCCTGAACAACGACGTGAAACCTTTGGACGATCTCCGGGTGCGGCGGGCCCTTAACTACGCGGTGGATCCGCGGGCCCTTATTGACGCGGCCTTTTTCGGCCGGGGCGAAGTTTCCGGAAGCCCCCTTATCCCCGGACTTTCCAGGTACTACAACTCCGCCCTGGCGAATCCCTACCCCCATGACCCGGAGCGGGCCAGGGCCCTGCTGCGGGAGGCCGGCTACGGAGAGGGCTTCCCCCTGGAGATTACGGTGCCGTCCAACTATACCATGCACGTAGACACCGCCCAGGTAATCGTGAACCAGCTTGCCGCCGTAGGCGTGAAGGGGACTATCAAACTGGTGGACTGGGCGGCCTGGCTTTCCAACGTGTACCGGGGCCGGAACTATCAGGCCACCGTCATTTCCCTGGACGCCGCCAACAGTTCCCCCCGGATGTTCCTGTCCCGCTATCTTTCCTCCGGGGGCAGCAACTTTGTCAACTTTAAGAACGCCGAGTACGACCGGGTCTACCAGGCCAGTCTGGAGGAGGGCGACGAAACGAAGCGGATCGCCCTGTACCGGGAGGCCCAAAAAATCATCAGCGACAACGCCGCCGGCGTGTATATCCAGGATATTTACTTTTTCCGGGCCTTCCCCAAGGGGCGTTACACCAACGTCTTGAACTATCCCCTTTATGTGACGGATTTCGCGTCGATTACGCCGCGCTGAGGGGCCCTTCGTTTGCCCGTCCGAAAAGGGCGCGGCGCGGGGGCCGGCTGTATTCAATGTTGGAGTTGCTGCGCTTCGCGCAGCAACTCCGAAGGCGCAAAACGGCAGGGACGCCGTTTTGCGCCCGCGCAAGGGATAGGAGGGGTGCGGAGCAGCCACGCCGCAGGCGGGGCCGGAGCGATAGCGGAGCCCCGGATAGCCCGGTCCCCGCCGGAGGCGGGGATGCGCCCAAAAACTCAACATTGAGTCTATTATACAGCATGAGGTCTATTATATCGGCGTAAACCGGGGGCGCCGTGAAGACAGGGGCCCTACTTGAAAACATGCCCCATATATGGTTAGGTAGGATCCGTTCGCCAGAGGGAGGTTCCTGGGGCGGCCTTGGGGGTGGACAGTCAAAAGACCGGAAACAGGGATGGCACAAACAGCGGCTGAGACAAGGGGAATTTTGCAGGGGAAATCCGGGGGGATCTGGCTTTTCCTGGGAAAGCGGCTGTCTATAACCCTGCTGACCCTTTTTTTGGTGTCCCTGCTGACCTTTCTTGCCTTCGCCGTCATTCCCGGGGATCCGGCGTTGATGGCCCTGGGGATCGAGGCCAGCGACGAACAGGTCGAGGCCCTGCGGAGGGAGATGGGGCTGGACCGGAGCCTGCCGGAACAGTACGGGGCCTGGGTGGGGAAATTCCTTACCGGGGACCTGGGGAATTCCGCCCGTTTCCGGGGGGCCCCAATCGCCGGGATGATCCTTGAACGGCTGCCGGTGACCTTCTGCCTCGCGAGTCTTTCCCTGCTTTTTATGATTCTTATCGCCGTCCCCGCGGTGTTGGCGCCGGCGCAAAGAGAGGGGGGGCCGCTGGACCGTACCGTGAACGTTTTAACGGCCCTCAGCATCTCCTTTCCCGGTTTTTTCCTGGGGGTGCTTTTCATTTGGCTTTTCGGCATCCTGCTGAGGTTTTTTGTTCCCGGCGCTTATGTTGATTACCGCCAGGATCCTCTTTCCTTCGCGGCCTACCTGGTGTTCCCCGCCCTGGCCCTGGCGCTGCCCAACGCGGCGGTCCTGGTAAAATTTCTGCGGGCCCAGGTTTTGCGGCAGCTTCGGCAGGATTATGTGCGGAGCGCATTGGCCCGGGGGGCGGGGAAGCGGCGGATTCTCTACGGCCATGTACTGAAAAACGCGGTCATTCCCGGGGTAACTCTTTTGGGGATGATCGCGGGGGAGACCTTCGCGGGGAGCATCGTGATTGAACAGGTTTTCGGCATCCCCGGCATCGGGCGTCTTCTTATCAGTTCCATTACCAGCCGGGATTACGCCATGGTCCAGACCCTGACGGTATACATGGCTTTCATGGTGGTGCTGGGAAACACCCTGGCGGACATTCTTATCCGCATCATCGATCCCCGGATTTCCGCGGATACCCGGAGGGCGGCGTGAGTTTTCCTTCGCTCAGGGCCGGGGAACTGGGGGCCGGGGCGGCGCTGGCGGTTCTGGTGGGGGGTCTTTCCCTGGCGAGCCTCTTTTGGGCCCCCTACGGCTACAACGACATGGAACCGGAAAGGCGTTTTCTTCCCCCCCATCGGGAGCATATCCTGGGGACCGATAATTTCGGCAGGGACGTGTTTTCCCGGATCATGGAGGGGGGCCGCTGCAGCCTCCTTTCCGCCCTGGTTACGGTGGCCGGCAGCGCCGCCCTGGGGAGCATCCTGGGATTAAGCTCCGGCTACGCCGGGGGGCCGGCGGACGAGATTCTTATGCGCCTTATGGACGCCTTTAGCTCCTTCCCGGGAATCCTCCTGGCCCTGGTAATGGTGTCCCTCCTGGGAAACGGCGCGGGGACTCTGGTTATCGCCCTGCTGGTCCTTTTTATCCCCAGTTTTACCCGGATCATGCGGAGCGGCATGCTGCAAATCAAAAACCGGGACTTTGTTAAGGCCGCCCGCCTGTGGGGGGTTTCCCCGGGCAGGCTTATCTTCATCCACATCCTCCCCAACCTGCTGCCCTCCCTGCTTTCCGCGTCGGTCCTGGGGCTTTCCAACGCGATCCTCGCGGAGGCTACGATGAGCTACCTGGGCCTGGGGATTCAGCCTCCCCTGCCCAGTTGGGGGAGGATGCTGTCGGAATCCCAGAATTACCTTTTCAACGCTCCCTGGTGCGCCCTGGCGCCGGGGCTCATGATCGTCTTAACCGTCATGGCCTTCCACTTTTTGGGGGAGGGCATCCGCCGCCGCCTTTCTCCGGGGGGTTGAATGGCATACCTTTTAACGGTGAGGGATCTCCGAATCGAAATCAAGGGGCGGGCCGCGGTGGAGGGGATCAGCTTCTCCATGGAGGAGGGGGAGATCCTAGGGATCGTGGGAGAATCGGGCTGCGGAAAGAGCCTGACCGCCCTCTCCATTCCCCTGCTGCTGCCGGAACCGGCCTCTATCGCCGGGGGGAGCGTCCTGTACCGGGGCCGGGATCTTTCCCTTTTGAACGAAGGGGAGCTTAAGGATCTCCGGGGCAGGGAAATTTCCATGGTCTTCCAGGAACCCCGGTCTTCCCTTAACCCCCTAATCCGCGTCGGAAGGCAGATAACCGAACCCCTGGAACTCCACGGCAAGGGAGACAGGGAGCTGAATAGACGGAGGGCCCTGGCCTTGATGGAGGACCTGGGGCTTCGGGAGGGGGAAAAACTTCTGGACCTTTACCCCCACCAGCTTTCCGGGGGCATGTGCCAGCGGGTGATGATCGCCGCCGCCATGATCTGCGGCCCCCGGCTCCTTATCGCCGACGAACCTACCACCGCCCTGGATGTAAGTATCCAGGCTCAAATTTTGGGGCTGTTAAAGAAGATCAACCGGGAAACCGGGACGGCGATTCTCTTTATCTCCCACGACCTGAGCGTGATTCGAAGCCTCTGCGGGAAGGTCCTGGTGATGTACGCGGGAAAGCTGGTGGAACGGGGGCCGGTGGAGGAAGTCTTCTCCCGTCCCGCCCATGAATACACCCGGGGCCTCCTGGGGGCCATACCGGGCCCCGCTTCCCGGGGCCGGCCCCTGGCGAACATTCCCGGCCGGGTGCCCCCCATCGAGGAGGATCGTCCGCCGGGCTGCCCCTTCGCCCCCCGCTGCCCCCGGGCGGCGGCGCCCTGCCGGGAAAGATTTCCCCCCGAAGCCGACCTGGGAGGGGGGCATTCCGCCGCCTGCCTTGCCGCCTGCGACGCAGCCCGCGCCGCCGCCGGGACGCCGGAGGATCGCCGATGAACCTCCTTTCGGTGCGGGATCTTTCCGCCGCCTACGTCAGCCATTCCCTGGGCAGTTTCGGCAGGCGGATCGAAAGGCCGGTGCTTCACGGCGTCAACCTGGAAATCGCCGCCGCGGAGATCTTCGGCCTGGTAGGGGAATCGGGCTGCGGAAAAACCACCCTGGGACGCTGCATCCTGGGGCTCATGGATTACCGGGGGGAAATCGTTATCGACGGTCTCCGGCAGGGTAAAAAAGCGGACCGCGGGGAAATGGCCAGGCGGGTGCAGGCGGTATTCCAGGACCCCTCGGCCAGCCTCAATCCCGCCTGGAGGGCCGGCCGGATTCTGGAAGAACCCCTCAGGATAAACAGGATAGGCGGCGGGGCGGAACGGAAAAAACAGGTGGACCAGACCCTGGAACTGGTGGGGCTGGATCCTTCCTACAAGAGGCGGAGGGTGGACGAACTCTCCGTCGGCCAGAAACAGCGGATCTGCATCGGCTGCGCCCTGATGCTGCGCCCCCGGCTCATCATCGCCGACGAAGCGGTAAGCGCCCTGGACGTGTCGGTGGGGGCCCAGGTCCTCAACCTTTTCCGGGAACTCCACCAAAACCTGGGGCTCGGCATGCTTTTCATTTCCCACAACCTTAACCAGGTCTCCTATCTCTGCGACCGCATCGCGGTTATGAAGGAAGGCCGTATTGTGGAACAGGGAGGGGCGGAAGAAATCTACCGGAATCCCCGGGACCCCTATACCCGGATGCTGCTGGAAGCGTCGCCGTCCATGCTTCCCTTCGCCCTCCCCTAATCCGCACCTCCTTCGGGGGCGGGAGCTCCGCGGGGCGGCGGCCCTCAGAAAAACCGCGGCGCGCGGCCCTTCGGTTCGGCCCCATCCTTGGAGGGGCTCGTTTTCAGGCCTCCCCTTCTCCGTCCTTCGCGGATAAATACCGGCGGGCCAGGGGATCCTCCGGCTCCAATTCCAGGACGGTGCGGAAAAAACCGGCCGCCTCCCCCTTGTTCCCCGTCTTCAGGGCCAGAACCCCCAGGTTGGAAATGATTTTAATGTTCTCCGCGTCCCGGCGCAGGGCGCTTTCCAACTGCCTCCGGGCCCCGGCATAATCCTTCAGTTCCATAAGGCAGATGGCAAGCTCGTTCCGGGTATCGCAGTTATCCCCCCCCAGCTCCACGGCCTTTTCCAGCGCGGAACGGGCGTCGGCCCAGCGTTCCAGCCGCCGCAGGGCCCAGCCCAGGAGGAACCAGCCGTTCCAGACCCCGGGCCGCCTTTCCAGGAAAAGCCGGATCCGGTCCATCCCCTCCCGTTCCCTGCCCCGGCGGACGCAGTCCCAGGCTTCCCGGAAATCCTCATCCTGTAGGCCGTGCTCCTCAATCTCCCGGGCCAGGGTCAGGGCGTTTTCCCTTTTTTCCGGGCTCAATTCAAAGCCCCCCGCCCCGTCGTCCTGATCCTCCAGGCTGCCGTAGGCCCTAAAACAAACCAGGGCCCGGCTGTAATCCCTGCGTTTCAGGAAAAAGAGGCCGGCGTTAAAAAGAACGTCGGGGACCGGGTTTTCCAGGACCAGGGCTTCGCCGTAGACGGCCTCGGCGGCCAGATAGTCCCTTTCCGCCATGGTCTCCTGCCCCGCCCGCTCCAGGGCCGCCGCCCGCTCCTCAAGGACCAGGGCCTGGTTAAGAAGAACCGGGGAGGAACCGGGGCAGAGGGCCCGGAGGGCGGCCAATATTTCCAAGGCCAGGGCGTAATCGCCGTTCCGGGCCTTTAGAACCGCCGCCCCAGTAAGCTCCGCCTCAATTCCCGGCCGCAGGGACAGGACCAGGCGGCGGTAGTAGCCGGGCCAGCGGGGCGGCCCTCCCCCCTCCCCCGCCGGAGAAAAAGGGGGGGGAGATTCCTCTCCGGCCAGGACTCGGAGCATCCCGGAAAGAATCATCTCCAGGGTAATCTCCTCGGGATTGATGCCTTCTTCGCCTTCCCCGCCGTTTTCACCGTCTTCCCCGGCGGGCAGCTCCACCGGGATGGGAATGGAGGGATCAAAGACAAAACCCGGCTCATCCTCCTCCGGGAGGGGATCCTCAGCGTCCCGCTGTACATGGCGGCGGACCTGCGACTGAATGTGGATCCCCAGGGATTCGGAAAGCCGGATAAAAACGATTCTGCCGCCGGGAGTTCGGGGATCCGGTTCCGGGGAATCGGCGGAAGAGGGTATCAACGCATACCGCCGCCCGCGGTTTTAACCGCGGTCTCGACCGCCGCGTCGGCAGCGGGGGCTTCCCCCGGAAGACCGGGGGCGGGGCTTTCCGCGGCAGGGGCATCCCCTTCCGCGGGGGCCGCCTTCACCGGGGACTCGCCCTCGGTGGAGGCGCCGCGGACGGTGGAAAGATACCCGTTCAACCGCATCTTGTAGCCCATGGGGATGCGCCCCTCGTCAAAGGCCAGATTTATGATCGCCAAATCCTTGCGGTAGGCCACATTTTCCGCCTGGATAAATTTTCCCTTTATCAGGAAGCTCTCCCGGGGATCCTCAAAATCTATCCGCAGGGAAGCCTCCTTTTCCAAAAGAAATTTTACCACCCCCTGGATAACGATCCGGACGCCCCCAAAGGAAATGTCCCGCAGAATACAACGCCGGGGCACCCCCTGGATAAAAACGGCGCACTCGCTGGAACGGATGTTTAGCTTCCGCAGTATTTCTGCCGTAACCAATATCCGCTCCCCCCGGCGGCGGGTGGAATTGACGTTCGCGTCCAGCAGACGGCCCATGATCTCGATAAGATCGTCAGGGGGCCGCTGGGTAAACTGTATGGTTAAAAGCCCCACATCCTTGGCATCCCCATAGGGAACGTAGCCCAGAGACCGGGCCGCCACAAAAAAGGCTATGAGTTCTCCCTCCTGGAAGGGATCCTTAAAGCAAAAACGCAGGCTCACCATGTTATTCGCCTGCTGCAGCTTGGATACAAAACCGGATTTAACATTTATCGCTATCTTGGCCCCCAGAAAAGAAGACGAATAAATGACGCAGGGCCACGCATCGCTGACGCATTTGATGTGGATCTGTCTGGGTTGAAGACCGGTAACCTGAATGATTTCCTTGGAATAAATTACCTCAATATCCCGAAAACGCTCATACAGGAGTCCGATTTTTTGGCTCGTTAATATACCCATCTTTTATAATCATAAGGATTTAGAAGCCAAAAATCAATGAATATGATCTTTGTCCCGCAATTCCCGGTTTAAAAGACACCGCGTATCGAATGTATCCCGGGCGAATCCCCGCCTCCGGCGGGGACCGGGCTGTCAAGGCAGCCGCGGGCTGCCGGGGCTCCGCTGTCGCTCCGGCCCCGCCTGCGGCGCGGCTCCCCGCCCTTCCCCCGCCTTCGCGGTTAATCTTTACATCCGCCGGTCTTTCAGGCTAAGCGGCCTTGCCGCTATGGGCCGCAAAGTTCCGCCCCTTGCGGCGGATCCCCGGTTTCTCAGGCAGGACTTTAAGGCAGGGCCAGGGCCAGCACCTCGTCAAAACGTTCCACCGGATGGAATTCGATGCCCTTCTTCACATGATCGGGAATCTCGTCCAGGTCCCGCAGGTTTTGCCGGGGAATGATGATATGCCGGGCCTTGTTCCGCCGGGCGGCGATGGTCTTTTCCTTGAGGCCGCCGATGGGCAGCACCTGGCCGGTAAGGGAAAGCTCCCCGGTCATGGCAAGCCGGTCCGCGATTATCTTCCCCCGCATCAGGGAGAGGAAGGCGGTGGCCATGGTGATCCCCGCGGAAGGCCCGTCCTTGGGGGTGGCTCCTTCGGGAATGTGGAGGTGGACGTGGTTCTTCTCGAACCAATCCGCCGCCAGGCCGTAGCGTTCCACCGCCAGCTTCCGGGCGACCGTCATGGCGATGGCGGCGCTTTCCTTCATGGTATCCCCCATTTTGCCTGTCAATGTAAGGCCCTCCTTGCCGGGCACGGAGATAGCCTCGATCACCAGCGTATCCCCCCCCATGCTGGTCCAGGCCAGGCCCACCGACATGCCGGGGCGGTCCGCCCGCTTGATCTCTTCCTCGGGAAAGATGGGTTTCCCCAAATGTTTTTCCACCAGCCTTTTGTCGATGACGAACTTAATCGAAGCGGCATGGGCGGACAGGGGCCGCGATACCGGCGTCCGGGGGGCGGCCTTTTCAGCCTTTGCCGCTTCAACCGGCGCCGCCCCGTCTTTTACCGCTTCGCCGCCCCCCCCCAAGGGCCTTCCCGCCGCCGGACCCGGCGGCTGAACGACCGGAACCGGAGCGCCTCCGGGGCTCCCCGCCGCCAGTTTTTCATCATCTTCGATGATCTGCTTCGCCAGCTTCCGGTGGATCTTGTCCAGGTTTTTCTCAAAATTCCGCACCCCCGCTTCCCGGGCGTAGCCGTTGGCAATGTGGAGCAGGGATTCGGAGGAATACTTTACCTGGCTCTTTTTCAGACCGTTCTTTTCCAGACTCTTCGGCACCAGATAGCGCTTGGCGATTTCCAGTTTTTCCGTATCGATATAACCGGGAATTTGAATAATCTCCATCCGGTCCAGCAGGGGCGGGGGAATCGTGTCCTGGGTATTGGCGGTCACAATAAAGAATATTCGGGATATGTCAAAGGGAAGATCCAAATAGTGATCCCGGAAGCTGAAATTCTGCTCCGGATCCAGGACCTCCAGCAGGGCGCTGGCGGGGTCCCCCTGGTAGCTGGCCCCCATTTTATCAATTTCGTCGATCATAAAGACCGGGTCCCGGGCTTTGACGATTTTAAGCCCCTGGATAATCTTCCCCGGCATGGCGCCGATATAGGTGCGGCGGTGGCCCTTAATCTCCGCCTCATCCCGCATGCCCCCCACGCTGAAACGGAAAAACTGTTTCCCCAGGGCCCGGGCGATGGAACGGCCCACGCTGGTCTTCCCCACCCCCGGGGGGCCGATCAGACAGATAATGCTCCCCGTCGGCAGCCGGTCCTCCCTGCCGGAAGACGCGGCCTTCCGGGGCTGCTCCCCCTGCCGGAGCTTCCGCACCGCCAGATATTCGACAATCCGGTTCTTTACATCCTTAAGTCCGTAGTGATCCGCCTCCAATATCGCCTGGGCTTCTTTCAGATCAAATTGTTCCGGTTCCGGTTCCCCCCAGGGCAGGGCGGCGATCACATCCAAATAGTTCCGGGTCACGATGAATTCCGCGGAATTGGGCTCCATGAGGCTGAATTTTTCCAGCTCCTGATCCACCGTCTCCTTAACCTCTCCCTCGAACTTAAAGGCCTCGAATTTTTCCTTAAAGCGCTGGTATTCGGAACTCTTGGCGTCGGTGGTCATCCCCAGCTCCCCCTTGATAGCCTTCAGTTCCTCCCGCAAAAAATATTCCCGCTGGGATTTTTCGATCTTTTCGTTGATCTCCTTTTGGATTTTTTTCTGAATCCGCAAAAGCTCCTGTTCTTTCTTAATAAAAACCAGGACCTGCTCCATCCGCTTGCGGACATTCAGAATCTCCAGAATTTTCTGCTGCTCCGTCTTTTCGATGTTAAGGATGCTGGCGATAAAATCGGCGATCTTGCCGGGATGATCGATGTTGATCATGTTAAGCCGCATTTCCTCGGAAAAGAGGGGGTTGTTTTCGGAGATCTGCTTCATCTCGCTGATCAAAGCCCGGGTAAGGGCCTTCACCTCGCTGGTATTGTCCTCCTCGTCCTCCAGATACTCCACCGCCGCCACAATCGGGTTGCTGGGATGCAGGGCCTTCTTAATCCTGAAACGTTTCAAGGTCGAAATAAAAATATTCACCCCCCCGTCGGGCAGGTTGATCCTCTTCACAATCTTGGCCGCCGTCCCCACCGGGTGCAGATCCCCGGCGGCGGGATTCTCCGTCTCATTAAGCAGCATCACCATACCGATAAAGGCGTCCCCCGCCACCGCGTCCTCCACCACCTTCACGTCCGGGGGATTCCCAATCATGATAGGGGTAAAAATACCGGGAAAAATAGGCCGGCCCATCAGGGCCACCAGCGGCAGCTTGTTAGGGAGACTCTGATCGATAGGTATGAGACTTTGATCTGACATGCGTCACTCCAGTTTTTTAGTATGAACAGCGTCCGGCATACCGGTCTCTGCGCGGGATTTCCTCTTTGATCAAAATATCGCAAAAAGCATCGCCAAAAGCAAGAAAAAGCGCGCCCCGCATCGGAGCGGCCCATGAAAAGGGCCGGGAGGGAGAAAGACAGGCCGCGCTCCAGGGCTGTCATTTGCAGGCCGCCGGGTCATAAGGGCGCATCCCCGCCTCCGGCGGGGACCGGGCTATCCGCTCTAACAAAAACCCTGCGGGTTTTTGTTCCGCTTCTATCCCTTGCGCGGGCGCGGAACGGCGCCGTTCCGCGCCTTCCGCAGCGATACGGTTTTACGCCCGCGGGTTTTCGCTTCGCGAAAACCGGAACCGCCCCGCCCTCCGCGGCGTTTGGTATAAGCGGCCCGCCCATGCTCAGGAAACGCTAAAGGGCGGCGCTGAGGAACCGCGAATTTCCAATTCTTCCCGGATGTCCGCGATTCAGCCCCGGCAGGATTAGAACATGGCCGAACCCCCCGCCAGTATCCAGCTTGCCAGGATGGCCACCACAAAGGAACCCAGCCAGATTCTCCCGCTTTTCCGGTAAAGCCAGGTGGAGATAAAGAAAAAAAGGGCGAACTGGGGGATAAGCAGGATCATAACCGACATGAAGGGGCCGCCGAAGAGGCTTGAAAAGAGCAGATCCACCCCGGGGCCCATACCCAAAAAGAAGGGAATGTACTCGATGAGGGCGATCAAAAATACACCCCCCAGCATGACCAGAACGCTGTAGCCCCAGGAGAGGAGGAGCCCCCGCCCGGCTTTCTCGGGGAGCCGGAGCTGGCCGTAGAGCCGGGCCCCGGCGTTGACGGTGAAAAAAGCCCCGTAAAAGGGGAGGTAGACCAAAAATTGTAGGAACCGGGCGGGGCTAAAGGTCTTAAAGAAGGGCCAGATAAAACGGAAGTCAAGCTGGAAAAGCCCGCTCCCCAGGACCGTCAACAGGTACATCATCCCGGTAAGGATAAGGGCGGCCAGAAAGGACTTGCCGGCGGCGGCCCAGTCAAAACGACGGGGTTCCCGGAGGCTTCCCAGGCCCAGATCGTAGAGGGTAAAACCAAGCCGCCTCCCCTCCCCTTTTTTGTACCAGTAGACAAGCATGAACAGGGAAACGAGCATGAGGAAACTCAGCCAGGTGATAAAACCGGTGCCGATGGTCATACGGAACACATGTTCCGGTACGGGAAGCAGGCCGTGTCCAAGCTGGCCCAAAAAGGGAAAGGTAAAACCGCTTACCAGGACGGCAATGAGGACCCCCCGCGTCCGGGATCCTCCGGGGACGCCCCCCGCCGGATCGGGGATTCCGCCCGTACCGGGCCGGGGCTGGCGGAGGGAAGAAAAGAAGGGAATACGGGCCAAGAGCAAAAACAAGGGGAGCATGGCCCCCAGGGCGGCGAGCATGGCGGCAAGGACCGCCGCCTCCTTGATCATAAAAACGTGGTCGGTATCGGCAATGCCGGGACGGACCTCTAATGCCTGGGTAAACCAGTACATAGCCGCCGTCAGGGCCCGGCCGTCGTGGGTGGTAAGCCGGTGGTTGGTCTGGATTAGCTCCATACGCCGCCCGCTGCCGCCGGCGAAGGAACCGTAGGTCCTGTTCCACTCCACCGGGGAGTCCTGGCCCATAAAGTCGCGGTACCGCAGGGGGGTCTTTTCCAGGCCCATCACGTTTTTTTGAAAATCCCGGAAGTAATCGAATTCGTCCCACCGGGCCTGGATCAGCATCACGTTATGAAAGCGGTAACGCCCGGCATCGTAGTATTCCTCCGCGGGAATCTCCCCGCATTGAAGGACCACCGCCCGGTGGCCGGGAAAGGCGGCGGCCACGGACCAGGAAGCCCAGGTCCCCATGGAATGGCCGGTAATCCCCAGACGGCTCCCGTCCACAAAAGGCAGGGACTGCAAAAAGCGGTACCCCGCCTTTCCGCCCATGGAACTGTCCTTTAATCCCGCCGAATAGGTTTCCTTAAAAAAATCCAGGTTGCTGAAGGTCATAAAAATACGGAAACGGCCGGGGCCGCCGACGGACCCGCCGGGATTCTTGAGGCTGTGTTCCGCCCAGCCCCGCTCCCGCATGCCCGGAACCGTATAACCGTGGCCGTAGAGGTCCAGAGACAGGGCGGCTATGCCCCGCCGGGCCAGTTCGATGCCGTAGGCGGCGGAGGTTTCCCGGTCGTTCTGGTAGCCGTGCATGATCAGAACCGCCGGCACAGGGTGTTCCGCGTCCGCCCCCCGGGGTATGAATATTTTGTAGCCGAGGGAGTAACCCGGCTCCTCCCCTTCCAGCGTGCCGGAACGGACCGTAACGGCCCCGAAACCGGACTGGGCCAGGGCGGCGATTCCCAGGAACGCAAAGACCAGGATCGTGCAGGTCAAGAAAGCGGCCAGGGGTTTTATGAAGCTCATAGGTTATTGTAGTCCCCGGTCCAATCAGCCGTCAACGCGGGGCTTGACAAAATCCGAAAGGTATTGTGTATAATATCTATCAATTTACTAGGATATATCAGGAGGATGTCATGGCGCTTGCGGAAAAAATTACGGACCTTATCGGAAACACCCCGCTGGTGAGGATCAACCGGATCAACGACGGGGGGGCGGTCATCTACGTTAAGCTGGAGAGTTTTAACCCCCTGCACAGCGTGAAGGACCGGATCGCCCTGGCCCTCATCGAGGCGGGGGAGCGGGAAGGGAAGATACGGGAAGGGACCGTCCTTATCGAACCGACCAGCGGGAATACGGGCATCGGCCTGGCCTATGTGGCGGCGGTCAAGGGCTACCGGATCATCCTGACCATGCCGGAGACCATGAGCCTTGAGCGGCGGAAGCTGCTTAAGGCCCTGGGGGCGGAACTGGAGCTTACCGAGGGGGCCAGGGGCATGAAGGGGGCCATCGCCAGGGCGGAGGAGCTGGCCGCCGCCATCCCCAATGCCTTTATCCCCCAGCAGTTCAACAACCCCGCCAACCCGGAAATCCACGAAAAGACCACGGGGCCGGAAATCTGGAAAGACACGGAAGGGAAGATCGACATCCTTATCGGCGGGGTGGGCACCGGAGGGACCGTCACCGGGGCGGGGAAGTACCTGAAGGCCCGGAAGCCCGGCATCCAGGTGATTGCCGTGGAGCCCTCCACCAGCCCGGTCCTTTCCGGCGGCAGCCCCGGGCCCCACAAGATCCAGGGGATTGGGGCGGGTTTTGTGCCCCTAGTCTACGACAGGACGGTGGTGGACGAGATATACCAGACCGACGATATCAAGGCCGGAACCGTCGCCCGGCTGCTTGCCAAAAAGGAGGGAATCCTGGCGGGCATCTCCTCCGGTTCCGCCCTGGAAGCGGCCCTTACAGTCTCCCGGCGGCCGGAAAACAAGGGCAAGGTCATCGTCGCGGTCCTCCCCGACACGGGGGAGCGCTACCTGTCCACCTGGCTCTGGGAAGACTAGTACTTTGCTTAAGCTAAATCACCGGATAAGCGGAACGACCGGGAACAGGAATTTTAGCCACAATGGTACACGAAGGAATGAATAGAGTTGTTCAGAAACTTCTGTTTCTGAACAACAACCGCTTAGAAATGAAGAAAAGCGTGGATTTCCTCGGACAACCCGCGTTTTTCGCAAGGCTTGTTCAATAACCAACCGGGTTATTGAACAAGCCTAATAAGCGATTCCTAAAGTAAAACGCTGCGCCGGGCGCAGGCCCGGTAGACTGCGAATAGGATACGGTGCACTACGATGCCCGATAATCAAATACCCCCGGCAAAGTCGGGGGATTGTTTTTGTGAACCGCTCAAAGCGGTTTGTTTTGGAGCCGCCTACAGGCGGATTTGGGTGTTGGCTGTCTTTGAACATTTCCAGATGATCTTGATGCTTGTCTTCATCTTCCTGTCCCAGGATAAACTTCCTTATGGGCGTTTCGTCCCGGCCTACCGTCGATACAAAATATCCTCTCGCCCGGAAATTCTGCCCCGTGAAATTGTTCCCTTTCCCCAGATGCGTCCGGGCCATCGCTATCGCGCTCTTCCCCTTGATGTATCCTACCACGGTCGATACCCCATGCTTCGACGGTATTTCTATCAGCATATGGATGTGATCTGAGCATACATGCCCCTTCACTATCTTGCTTTCCCGCTGTTCGGCCAATCCGTGGAATATCTCCCCTAAATCCGGGGCCGCTTCCCCATAGAGCTTCTTCTTCCGATACTTCGGTATCCTATAATCGAGGTACGAGCGGATCGCCGGGACCCTGAGTTTCTTTCGCCGGGGTTCTTCTGGGTGCGCCGGTCCCCGGACCGGTGATGTAAGGCGAGGGGGTACATCGTCAGGGACGGTTTCAGCGGGTATCCGGGGCCGGCCTCCTCAGGAACGCCCGTGTTCCCGAATCGCCGCCAGAAAGAGGTCCCCGTATTTTTCCAGCTTTATGGTTCCCACGCCGCTGACGGCGAGGAAGGATTCCCTGGTTTGGGGCTTTTTCCTGCACATATCCCAGAGGCTGCTGTCGGAAAAGACAATGTAAGCCGGTATATGGGCCTCCCGTGCCAGGTTTCCCCGCAGTTCCTTAAGCCGGAGAAAGAGGGACTCCTCCGGCTGCTCCGCCTCCCCTTCCGCCTCCTCAGGGAGGCCCCGCTCAACCGGGGCCGGCGGCCGCCCTTCGGGCCGGAGCCGCCGGCCTTTTCCGGGGCCTTCGCGCTTAAGCTCCCCCGGCAGCATCATCGAAAGGAAAGCGGCCCCGGCAAAAATTTCCCGCCACCGGGGGCCCAAAGACAACACCGGATACTCGCCCCCTTCGAGGACCAGATAGCCTTCGGCGACCAGATGATCCATGATAAGCCGGATTCGGTGGGATTCCTCGGCGGCCATGATTCCGTAGGTGCTTAAGGTGTCGCAGCGGGAGGCGCGGATCTTTTCACTGCCGCTGCCCCGGAGAATATCGGCCACCATGGTTTTGCCGAAAGACCGGTTCCGCTCTTTAAGCCGGTATACGCAGGAGACGATCTTCTGCGCGGGGACGGTGATGTCGGTCTCCTCAAAAATCGTGTCGCAGTTCGAACAATTACCGCAGTAGGCGGGGGAGCTCTCCCCGAAATACCCCAGAAGCCGGGATCGCAGACAGTCAGAACCGGTAGCGTAAAAGGTCATCGCCTTAAGAAGTTCCAGGTTGTGTTCCACCAGGGCTTCATCCCGGAGGCCCTCGTCATCCTGGCTGTTGTTGATGAGGTAGGTATTGATCCGTACATCCTGGGGACTGTAGAGGAGGATGCAGTCCGCCCTTTCCCCGTCCCTCCCCGCCCGCCCGGCCTCCTGGTAATAGCTTTCGATGTTCTTGGGCATATTGTAATGAATCACGAAGGAGACATTCGATTTATCGATTCCCATGCCGAAGGCGTTGGTGGCGACCATGGTGGGCTTGCGGTCGTAGATAAAATCATCCTGATTCCTCCGCCGCTCCCCGTCCTCAAGACCCGCGTGGTAGCGGGTTGCCGCGAATCCTTCGGCGGACAGCGCCCGGCAAAGTTCATCCACGGTTTTCCTGGTGGCGCAGTAGATGATCCCGCTCTTGCCCGGCCGGTCCCGCAAACAGTCCAGGAGGGTCCTCAATTTGTCCTGCGGCCTCCGCACCTCGAAGTACAAATTCTTCCGGTCGAAACCGGTGCGCTGAATCAGCGGATCCTCCAGACCCAGAATCCGGTGAATGTCTTCCCGCACCTTCCCCGTGGCGGTGGCGGTAAAAGCGGCGGTAACGGGCCGTTCCTCAATGCGGCGGATAAAACCGGCGATCTCCAGATAGCTGGGCCGGAAATCGTGGCCCCACTGGGAGGCGCAGTGGGCCTCGTCAATGACCACCAGGGCAATCCTGGGCCCCTCCGTCGATTCGGCGAGACCAAAGGGAAGGCCCCTGCGGAGCCGCTCCGGGGCAACGTAAAGAATATTGTATTCCCCCCGGACCGCCCGGGAGATCGTTTCTCCGTATTCGCCGGGACTCTGGGAACTATTGAGGAAGGCCGCGGGAATCCCGGCATCCCGCAGGGCCTTTACCTGATCTTTCATCAGGGAGATGAGGGGCGAAATAACCAGGGTAAGGCCTTCAAGCAGCAGGGCGGGGATCTGGTAACAAAGGGATTTCCCCGCCCCCGTCGGCATCACCGCCAATACGTCCCGGCCTTCCAGGATAGCGTCAATGACTTCCTCCTGGCCGGGCCGGAATTGACTGTAGCCGAAACGCTCCTTCAGTATCCGGCGCTTCTCGCCCCCCCGCCGATCCGTCATCCGTTGAATGTAAACCTCCCCCCCAAAGAGCGGCCTCCGGTTCAGAAAACACCCCATATCGAATGTATGCTGGACGCATTTTTTGCGGCTCCGCCGCAAAAAAACTCAGGCTTCGCTCCAATTCCCCGTCCCGCGGGGCAGCTTAATGACGCTGTCCTACAGACGCCCCCGGTTGTAGTTGATAAGACTCCCCGCCAAAAGAACCGCCCGTTCCACGGCGTTCATGTCCGGCATGGCAAGGACAAAGGGAAGGGGCTTTGTCCCGGATCCCCCGCCGCCGGGAACAGCCTCGTCCTTCAGGACAACCCAAGCGTCCAGCGCCGGGGCCCCGGTTTCCACCGCCTTTCTGATACCGGGGATGAACACATAGCCCCCGTTCCCAAAGAGGGGCTCCCCCTCGACGGTGAAGGGAAGGATCCCCCAGTTGATAAGGTTGCTGCGGTACCGTTTGGTGGCGTATTCATTGGCGAAATTCGCCGCCCCTCCCAGGACCCGCTGGCAGCTTGCGGCCTGTTCCCGGGCGCTGCCGTCCCCGGGCTTGCGGGCGAAGATCGCCGATCCAAACTGGGGGAGGCCCCGAGGATTGAGGCCCTTGAGCACCGCAAGGACGGCGGCAAATTCGGGAAGTTCCCCGGAACCGCTTCCGGGGTCTCCGTCCCGCCGCAGGGCCTCGCTCTGCCGCCGCACCGCCTTGGCCCGGCCCACGTAGGCGGGATCTTTGCGGGACAGGGTATATTCCGCCAGCCCCAGGGGGTTAGACCGGAAGGAAGATGTCTCCCCGGAGGGGATAAGCTCGTCGGTGGTGGTTACCGGATCGGTAATAAAGGACACAATTTTAAGCAGCAGGTCTTCCCCCAGGGCCTCCGTCTCCGGCCAGTCGCTGATGTTGGGCCCGTAGACAAGCTCCACCCCCCGGTCCGGCTTCCCCGCGCCCCGGTATACCCGAACCCGGTAAGGGCCGTCGTCGTAACGGTAGGCCGGAGGCTTTTCCTCAAGGCCCAGGGATTCCGCGGAGGCCAGACAGCCGCCGTTCAGGGCGGTGGCGGCGATGCTGCGGGCGTCCATCAAGGCTACCGAGGCGATCTGTCCGCCGCCGGGCTTGCTTCCCTCCCGGTTGGGAAAATTCCGGGTGGTGTGGCGGATGGAGAATCCGTTGTGGGCCGGTACGTCCCCGGCGCCGAAACAGGGTCCGCAGAAGGCGCTGCGGAGCACCGCGCCCCTTTCAAGGAGGGACGCGGCGGTACCGTTGCGGGTAAGTTCCAGCATCACCGGCTGGCTGCCGGGGTACACCGAAAGGGAGAAGGCCCCCGGCCCGCCGCCGCCCTGCCTGCCGCTCTCCAGGACGGCCGCCGCCGCCGTGATATTGTCAAAGGTTCCTCCAGCGCAGCCGGCGATGATCCCCTGATCTACCTGGATACGGCCCTTCCCCTTGATCTTGTCCCGCAGTTTTAAAGGAACCCGGGGATTCTCCAGGACGGCCGCCGCCGCCCGTTCCACCTCGGCAAAAATATCCCCGCCGTTTTCCAGCACCTCATCAATTTGGTATACGTTGCTGGGATGGAAAGGCAGGGCGATCATGGGTTTGAGCGCGGAAAGGTCGATCTCCACCAGGCCGTCGTAGTAGGCGCAGGGGGCCGGGGAAAGTTTCCGGTAATCCCGGGCCCTGCCGTGGATCGTGAGGAACTCCTGCACCCGCTCGTCGGTCTCCCAGATCGAAGACCAGCAGGTAGTTTCGGTGGTCATCACGTCGATTCCCGCGCGGAAATCTATAGGCAGGCTGCGGATTCCGGGCCCCGCGAACTCCAGCACCGCGTTCTTTACCAGCCCCTCTTTGAAAACCGCGCCCACCAGGGCCAGGGCCGCGTCCTGGGGTCCCAGGCCGGGCCGGGGCTCCCCCCGGAGGTACACCAGAATCACCCGGGGATAGGGCATGTCGTAACTCTGTTTAAGGATCTGCTTTACCAGCTCCCCGCCCCCCTCGCCGACCCCCATGGTTCCCAGGGCCCCGTAGCGGGTGTGGCTGTCGCTGCCCAGGATCATCTTGCCGCAGCCCGCGGCTTCCTCCCGGACAAAGGAGTGGATCACCGCCAGGTGGGGGGGCACATAGACCCCGCCGTAGCGCCGGGCCGCGGAGAGTCCGAAAAGATGATCGTCCTCGTTGATCGTCCCCCCCACGGCGCAGAGGGAGTTGTGGCAGTTGGTCAGGTAATAGGGAATGGGAAAGGAGTCCATGCCGCTTACCCTGGCGGTCTGGACGATATTTACAAAGGTAATGTCGTGGGAGGCCATGGCGTCGAAGGAGAGGGCGAGGGGATTCCCGGGACCGATGGGGCCGTCCCCCCGGTGGTGGGCCGCCAAAATCCCATAGGCCATCGTGCCCCGCCGGGCTTCCTCCGGCCGGGGCGCTCCGCCGGCCTCCCGCCCATACCGCGATCCCAGCCGCGCCAAAAGCCCCGCCTGTTCCGGGGAATCTTCGACAATCTCCTTTCCCCCGAACAAATACACCCCTCTACCGCTTACCCGTAGCATCGCGCCTCCCCTGAATTTTTCGGATTCCGAATCCGGAACCGGTTTTTACACAGCCGAGGCTTGTTTCAAAACTTCAGTTTTGAAACAAGCCCGTCATAATGAAAAATACCAATTTAACGGCCGCGGATCCAGTGATTCAGGCGGTTCCGGTTTCGGCCCAACGGGGCGCAGCCCCTGTCCGTTCCAATAAGGGGGGCCGAATAAAAACGCGGGGCCTTCTGGTTTTTTGGAGCCGGCGCAGGGAGTGCGCCGGCTCCCGTCCCGCCGGAGAAATCCCCCGAGTTTTTGCGGAGCAAAAACTCACAAGGTGAAAGCCGGAGGCTTTCGCCGCGCAAGGGATAGGAGCGGAACAAAAACCCGCAGGGTTTTTGTTAGAGCGGATAGCCCGGTCCCCGCCGCAGGCGGGGATGCGCCCAAAAGAGACTGGACATCAGGCCCGCCGCGGTTCACTATCGGGGAGCGCCGCCCCGAATCGTCCCGGCATGAGGGAGAAGGGTTTAACCGGGGGAAGAAAGGCCGTTCCGGGGTTTGAGCACCGGTATCGCCGGGGGGGTAAGTTCTATGGCGGCGGGGAAATCTTCGGGCCGCAGCAATACTGTTTCGCCGTCCATCTGGGCCAGGATAGGATGGAGGCCGGAAAACTCCACCCGGGCGGCGTTAAAGAGGATCGCCTCCGGTTTATCGACGTGGGCGCCGGTGTTAAAGAGGTCCTTCAAGGCCAGTTTCCGCAGCAGGGACATCTGTTTCAGGGCGCAGACGTTCCGGTCGTCGGGGAGGATCCGTTTGCGGGATCCGTAGGTCCGGCGTCCGCTGGCCCCCACCGCCAGGAGCAGGATATGCCGGCGGAATGTTCCCTCCGCCACTTCCCGGCCCTCCCGGTCCAGTGCCCGCAGATCCAGGGGGCCCACGGTGTAGATCCGGTCGTAAAAGAGGGCGGCGATGTCTACCCAGAGTTTATAGGAATCACCGGGGAGATTCCCCTTCATTTTGTTGGTCATGTGGGTCACAAAGGCGTCCAAGCCCACGGAGAGGATGTTGAAGGCCAGGAAGGGGCCCTTGCCGGGCCGGGCGGTGCTAAGCCGCAGGGCCTGGGCCTTGACAATATCCACCGGCTTAATCAACAGGTCCAGGGCGCCGGCCAAGTCCTGGGAGTCGGCTCCGTCGTTGCCGGTCCCCATGGGAAGGCGGAGAACGGCGAAACGTTCCCGCAATGCCGCCGGGGCATGGTAAAGGGCGCTCTGGACTTCCAGGCTGGTGCCGTCCCCGCCGGCGGTAACGACAAGGAAGAAATCCTGTTCCCCCGCCTCCGCGGCGGTTTCCAAAAGGGAACGGAGGGCCCCCTCCGCGTCCCCCGCGCCGGCGGTGAGGACCGGCCCTCCCTCTCCGGCGGCGGCGGACCATCCAAAGACGGCGGGGCCGCAGCCGTCCCGCCGGGGGTTGGCCCGGGCCTTTTTCGCATAATCCTCCAGGGCGGCGCGGTGCCGGATCCAGCGGGAGCGGATGGTAAAGCCCCCGGCGCTGGGATTGATCACCAGGGTCCAACGGATGTTTTTTCCCGGCGCAACGAGGGCGCGGGGGCATATTTCTCCCATCAACGCGGCGAATTCACGGATTCGGGGATTCTCCAGAGGCATAAAAGAGCTTTACACGAAATTCCCTGCCGGTCAAGGATACGTTTGCCTCACGAGAAATGTTACCGAAAAGAGCCCGCGCCTCAAATTGAAAGGGTTGGCCGAATTACAATAAAGGACGCTCGAAGGAGGGCGTTCGAATGGGGTTAAACATGAAAGAAAAACAGGCGGCAACCAGGGAATGCAGGCCCCGTTACCAGAAGACGACGAAGAAAGGCAAGCGGGTTCTGCTTGACGAATTCACCCGACTGACCGGATGCCACCGGAAATCAGCCGTCAGAGTTTTAGGCTGCAAACCGGTCAGGGAACTGACGGTCTACGGGTACGGCGGG
>JAIRSD010000197.1 GCA_031255615.1 Treponema sp.
GGTAAATTTCTTCCATCCGCATATCCAATTTTTTAGCCCAGCAATCTACTAGCGCGGGCCCGTTTTCCCGCGTTTCCGGCCGGTGGTTCCCGGTTTGCCCCTGGTGCGGGGGCTGAACTTGCCCCGGCCCGCAAACGGCGCGGCGGGAAGATCGTGAAACCGTCCGGTACAGAGTCCGGCTTGGATTTCATCCGCGCAAGGGGACAGGAGAGGTGCGGAGCAGACCTGGCGCGGCATGCGCTGGGGCCGAAGCGGGGCCCTGACAACAACCTGCGCTTGCCTTGACAGCCGGTTTTTGCTCCGCAAAAACTAGAGTTGTTCAGAAACTTCAGTTTCTGAACAACAACCGCTTAAAAACGAAGATTTTCGCCCCTATTCATCCAGGCCGTCTTCCGCCCTGTTCCACCCGCCTCTTGTGCGGTTCCGCGCGTGTAATAAAACTAAGGATAGCATGAAATTTGTTACGCTGATCACCCTTGCCGCCAAGTATCTTGTCCGTTACCGCCGCCGTTATTTTTTTCTGTTCCTGGCCCTGAGCATGGGTTTTAGCATTGTTACCCTGATGACCGCGATCAAGGACCGGATGTACGCCAATGTGTACAAGTCCGCCCAGGATCATTATGCCGGCGATATTGTCGTTGTGGGATACGATAGTGATAATTCCCATATTTTTCACCTGACCGGCGGGGAACGGACGGAAGTATACCGGGCTATGGAGGCCGTTCATTTTGAAAGCCCCCAGGTGGTGGAACGGACCCACTTCCCCCAGGAGGGGGTATTGTATTTTAACGGCAGCGCGGTGCGGCTTAAGTACGTTATCGGCGTGGACTGGGAGAACGAGGCCGCCTATTTCGACAGTCTGGCGTACCGGGAGCGGCTGACGCCGCCTATACCGGAAGACGCCGGGGGGCCGGGGGAGGGCGCGGAGACGCCGGAATTTGCGGCAGACTTTTTTTCTCCCTCCGAGTCTTTTTCCGGGATGGACGGGATGGATCAGATCTATCTTTCCGCCCCCGTGGCTTCCCTGTTGCAGGCCCGTGTTGGGGACAGTTTGATTCTGGAAGTGAATACCCGCCAGGGTCAAAAAAACACCGCCCCCTTTATCGTGGGCGGCATCGTGGAAGATTCCACAATTTTTGGCTACTACAAGGCCTATATCGACCGCGTTACCCTGAACCGCCTGCTCCTCTTTAACGATGAAGACTGTTCGATTATCGGTATCTTTGTGAAAAATCGATGGGATGTGGAGAACAAACGGGCCCTGCTCCAGAGGGCTCTGCAAAACCGCCTGGCCGTCGGCCCCATCGTTCATAACCGCGAGGAGCTTGATAAGGCCATCGCCGAACCCTACCAGGGTATACAAATATTTCTTATCACCCTTGCGGTATACCTGTCGGAGGTAGCGGACCTGTTGGGGGCCATGAGTCTTATTACTTATTTCCTGTATACTATGATGCTCATTATTATGATGGTCAGCGCCCTGGTAACCTACCGCCTTATCTTGCATGAACGGCGCCGGGAGCTGGGGACCATGCGGGCCGTCGGCTTTTACGGCGCCGACATCCGCTTTATTTTGATGCTGGAAACCTTCGGCCTGGCCCTGGTGTCCCTGGCGGCGGGATTCCTCCTCGCCTTTTTTTTCCAATGGCTTGTTACGTTTATATCCTTTTCGTGGTTTCCTAGCTTTGAAATATTTCTGGAAAACGGTAAACTGAAGACCCTGTATCTGTCCCGGACCGTGGCGGTAAATATTCTGGCGGTTTTTGTCAGCCTGTTTACGGCGGCCATAGCACCGGTTTACCGATCTTCCCGGGAGCCCTTGCCTGGGATGTTGAGCGGAGGCCATTGATGTTAATTATACAAGGCCGCGGTATGCCGGCCGTCCTGTTCGCGCTGTGGTTCCTGTCGGCGGCTTCGGCCCTCCACGCCCAGACGGACCTGGAGATTCTCCGCCGGGCGGACAGTCTTGCCAGTTACATGGACACCGACTTTTCCGCCGAATACACCATCGTCCAGGATAAGCCCGGCCAAAGCCGCTCTACCACGGTGGCGGGGCTGTTCCGCCGGGACAGCATCGAAACCTATGTGATCGTGATCATGCAGCCGGCGGTAAGCCGGGGCCAGGGCTACCTGAAACAGGGGAAGACCCTGTGGTTCTACGATCCGGAAAGCCGCCGCTTTAATACCACCTCCAGCGCCGAGCGCTTTCAAAACACCAATGCCCGGAATTCGGATTTTACCCGGTCCACCTTGGCCCAGGATTACCGGATCCTCCAGGGGGAGGACGCGATGCTGGGCCGTTTTAAGTGCCGCCTCCTTACCCTGGAGGCGGTAACCACCGAGGTAACCTACCCCCGGATGAAAATTTGGATTAGCGAGGACGGCCTGGTACGCAAGACCGAAGACTACAGCCTTTCCGGGCAGCTTCTGCGGACCGGCGCCTTCCCCGAGTATCATAAAATTGGGGAACGCTTTGTCCCCAGGCGGGTCCTCTTTGAGGAAGCCCTGAGAGGGGCAATGGTTAACGACAAGCTTATCCATGAACGGACCCAGATAACCATCAACAAACCCTCGTTCTCGCCGGTCCCCAATTCCACCTACTCAAAAACCTTTTTGGAATCTGTAAACAGGTAAGCCGTTCCCGGTTTAGAACATGCCGCGTATTGAGTGCATGTTGGGCGCATTTTTTGCGGCTCTCGCCTGCGGCGGGCCGCAAAAAACCGGGCTATCCGCTCTAACAAAAACCCTGCGGGTTTTTGTTCCGCTTCTATCCCTTGCGCGGGCGCGAAAGCCGTGCCGGTACCGGCACGGCTTTCGCCTTCCAGGTTTTTGCTCCGCAAAAACTCAAAAATCTTATTCGCAGTGTTGGAGTTTCGCGCTCCGCCGCGAAACTCCGCCAAAACAAAAACGCCCGCATTGTGGTTTTGGCGGTCCGAATAATGAAAGTATATGTTCGTGTCTGTTAAATAGAGTTGTTCAGAAACTTCAGTTTCTGAACAACAACCGCTTAAATTAAAGAAGAAAAACATGGGTTTCCTCAGGAAACCCATGTTTTTCGCAAGGCTTGTTCAATAACCAACCAGGTTATTGAACAAGCCCAATAGCGTCTGTCCACAAATCCGGCCGCCTTGTGGACAGACCGCGGACTTTAGTCCGACATATTTTCTCAGCATAAGGGCTGCAAAAATACTAATTTCAAGGTAGTACTTTTCTTACACTACATCACCAGATAAGCGAAAGAACCGGAAATAGGAATTTTAACCACGAAGGCGCACAAAGGCGAGCTGCGGCTCGCCAGGAACACGAAGGAATGAAAAGGCGCCTCCAATCCCCGCCCTTCCTGCGCCTTCCTCTTTTTCGTGGTAAATTTTTTCCGTCCATATATTTAATTTTTAGGCCAAGCAGCCTGGTAGTCTGCCCATAATGCGTCTACATCTAAATTTAAAATAGAGTTGTTCAGAAACGTCAGTTTCTGAACAGCAACCGCCTAAAAACGAAGAAGACGTGGATTTCCTCGGGAAACCCACGTCTTCCGCAAGGCTTGGTCAATAATCAACCGGGTTATTGACCAAGCCCAATGATTTGGAGTTTTTGAATACATGGGTTGTCGTAGTTTCTCCCGGGGATTTTCTTTATTGGCGCCGTTCCAGGACCCCATTTTTTGGCGCAGGGGCCTTTCTGGCAGGGGAAACGGCGGGCTTTGGACCGGTATTTTCAAGGCGGGGTTTAAGGTTAAACGGATTTTCATAACCGCCCTGTTTTTAGCGTTCTTCGTTCTTTCGCGCCCGCCCTCCGCGCCGGCCCAGGAGGAGGCCCTGGACTGGGATTTTGACACCCTCTTTGACGATCCCGATTCCCCGGACCCGGCGGATGAAGACGGCCAGGGGGGGGACATACCCGGCGGTCATACCCCCGACGGGGACAACGCCCCGCCCGCCGCCGCCGGGGATTCCGTCTTGGCGGGCCTCCTGCGCCGTTCCGGATTTTCCCTGGACCTTTCCTACAGCGCCAACGGCGGCTTTTCCCCGGGCTGGAGCGAGAGCCCCTGGTTCTCCGGCAGCCGCCCCGCCGAATACAGCCATATTCTGGGGGTAAACCTGTATTCCTACCTGGGCATGGATGTCCGAATTTCGGAAAGTTTCCGCGCCCACAGCTCCCTTGCTTTTATGATACCCGAGATCTCCGGCCTGTCCCTAAAGGAATTTTACATTGATTACAACATGTTCAACCGGCTTTTTTTCCGGGTAGGCAAATTCGCCCATAACTGGGGAATTTCCCCAAACTTCCCCGCGGCCAACCTCCTGTCCCGCGTCCCCGAGGGCAATTCCGGCGGCGATTCCTACATCATTAAAGCCGATATTCCGGTCGGCATCGGGGGATTGCAGATTCTGTCCCTTACCCGCCCCGGTTTCATGCGGGGTTCCACCCCCGAATTCAAAGAACTGGGCTATGGGGGAAAGTACAACCTGGCCTTCGACCGGGCGGACATAGACGCCGGCCTTTTTTACCACCAGGAAATGCCCCTGCGGGGTTTCCTGTCGATAAAAACCACCGTAAAGAACACGGAGGTATACGCCGAAACCATGGGGGCGATCCAGCATACGGACTGGGACCGCCTGAGCTTTTCCGCCAATCTGGGCCTGGTCCAGAGCTTTTTCAACGAAGTTGTAACGCTGAACGGAGAAATCTTTTGGAACGGAGAGGACAACGCCTTCTTTTTCAATCCCCAGACCGAACTGGAAGACGCCTTTTCTTCTCCCTTTCTCCCCGGCCTCAACGCAGCCCTGAACCTGGCCTTTAAACCGAACTGGATATGGAACCTGCGCTTTGCCCTGGCCTCCCGCTGGGTCCTGGACACCAACAGCGCCTACCTCTTGCCCGCCCTGTCCTTCACCCCCCTCTCCTACATAGACGTTTCCCTGGGTTTCCCCATCGCGCTGGGCAGCCGGGACGGCCGTTACTACCGCAATAACCAGGACAAGAACAACCGCCCCTTCGGCATTGCCCTGCTTATAAATCTGAGCGGCAGCTACAACCGAAGTTTTTTCTAGGACTCATCGGGTTTTTGGGCGCATTTTTTGCGGCTCTCGCCTGCGGCGGGCCGCAAAAAACCGGGCTATCCGCTCCAATTCCCCGGCCCCTGCGGGGCCGGGGAATTCCGCTTCTATCCCTTGCGCGGGCTTCGCCCCCCGGTTGCCGCGCTCCGCGCGGCAACCCACGTCTCTTATCCCCCTGCGGGCTTTCGCTGCGCGAAACCCCGAAAATCAGACCGCGGAGCCCTTCATTTCGGCCTCCGTACCGGCGCGGCCCCCGCCTCTCGCGCGGCAACCGGGCGCCGTGATAGCCCGGCGCCGCCGCAGACGGGAATGCGCCCGGCATGCGGCATCATAAAACGGGGAATAGCCGGTATGCCTTATACCCGCCTTGAAAAACGTTGAAAACTTTGCTATACTATAGAAATTCGAAACATTTGACGGAATATGTATAAGGAGTTAGTAGTAGATGAGTAGCGACATTACCAAGATGCGCAACATAGGGATCAGCGCCCATATCGACTCCGGGAAAACCACCCTATCCGAGCGTATTCTTTTTTATAGCAACAAGATCCACGCTATCCACGAGGTCCGGGGCAAGGACGGGGTGGGGGCGACGATGGACCACATGGAGCTTGAGCGGGAGCGGGGCATCACCATCCAGTCCGCCGCCACCCAGGTAACATGGAAAGAGCATACTATCAACCTTATCGACACTCCCGGCCACGTGGACTTTACGATAGAGGTAGAGCGGTCCCTGCGGGTCCTGGACGGGGCGATCCTGGTCCTCTGCGCGGTCGGAGGGGTTCAATCCCAGTCCATCACCGTAGACCGGCAGTTGAAGCGCTACCATGTGCCCCGGATCGCCTTTGTCAACAAGTGCGACCGTACCGGGGCCAATCCCTTCAAGGTGAAAAATCAACTCCGGGAAAAGCTGGGTCTGAACGCGGTGATGATCCAGATTCCCATCGGCCTGGAGGACAAGCTGGAAGGGCTGGTGGACCTTATCGCCATGAAGGCGGTCTACTTTGACGGCGACCAGGGGACCGAGCTTCGCTGCGCGGAGATTCCCCCCCACTTGAAGGCGGACGCGGAAAAGTACCGGGAGGAGCTTATCGACGCGGTGTCCATGTTCAGCGATGAACTGGCGGAGCTCTATCTGGCCGGGGAGGCCGTCTCCGAGGACCTGATCCACCAGGCTGTCCGCAAAGGGACCCTGGCGGAACAGTTTGTGCCGGTCATGGTGGGTTCCGCCTACAAAAACAAAGGTATCCAGTGTCTTTTGGACGGGGTGAACCGCTACCTTCCCAACCCCACGGAGGTAAAGAACTACGCCCTGGATCTGGACAACAACGAGGAGCGGCGGGAACTGGTTTCCGATGCAAAGAATCCCACCGTGGCCCTGGGCTTTAAGCTGGAGGACGGTCAGTACGGCCAGCTTACCTATGTACGGATCTACCAGGGGGCCCTGAAGAAGGGGGAGGAGCTGACCAACACCCGGGCCCGCAAGCGTTTTAAGGTGGGGCGGCTGGTCCGTATGCATTCGGACAGCATGGAGGATATCAGCGAGGGTTCTCCGGGGGACATTGTGGCCCTGTTCGGCATTGACTGCGCCAGCGGGGACACCTTCTGCGGCGGCGGCCTAAACTATGCTATGACCAGTATGTACGTCCCCAATCCGGTCATCTCCCTTGCCATCGATCCCAAGGACAAAAAATCCTCCGACCAAATGGCCAAGGCCCTAAACCGCTTTACCAAGGAAGACCCCACCTTCCGCAC
>JAIRSD010000003.1 GCA_031255615.1 Treponema sp.
TTTCGCGCCCGCGCAAGGGATAGGAGCGGAACAAAAACCCGCAGGGTTTTTGTTAGAGCGGATAGCCCGGTCCCCGGCGCAAAGCGCCGGGGATGCGCCCTAAAAAACCATGATAGACGGCCTATCCGGTTTCACCGTATGCGGGCCGGTATTTTCTGCTAAAGTCGAAAATTCAGAAACCGATATTAAAAAAGAACCGGTTGGAATCACGCGCCCGTTGGGCCTCCTGATGACGGCCGGGAGGAATTCCGGTCCTGTCCGCGTCGATGGGCAAGGCCGGTTCCCCCTCAACCTTCCGGGAACGAAGAGTCGAGGGTTCGGGATTTTCCTTATCAGGGAAATCATGGCGCAAAAACGCCTCCTGGGACACAGGAAGCAGCGGAAGGCTACGCCTTTTCGACGGCAGGGATGCCGCGGTGGTGGGGCCGTCGGGCGACGGTCCAGACCGGAAATGCCAAGGGAGTGTATGTATGATTATCAATCACAACTTGAGCGCAATGTTCGCCGACAGGTCTCTTAAGGTTACCCAGTCTTATGTGGATAAGAACATGGAGAAATTGTCCAGCGGCTTGCGCATCAACCGTGCGGGGGATGATGCTTCGGGGCTTGCCGTTTCCGAAAAATTGCGCAGCCAGATTCGCGGTTTAAATCAGGCGTCTACCAACGCCCAGAACGGTATTTCGTTTATTCAAACCACGGAAGGCTATCTCCAGGAATCCGAAGATATTATCCAGCGCCTTCGTGAACTGGCGATTCAGTCCGCCCACGGCATCTACACCGATGAAGATCGAATGTACATCCAGATTGAAGTATCCGCCCTCATCGATGAAGTGGACCGGATTGCTTCACACGCCCAGTTCAACGGAATGAACCTGATGACCGGCCGCTTTGCGCGGGTCGTCGGCGAAAATGTGGTCACCGCTTCCATGTGGTTCCATATCGGCGCCAATATGGATCAGCGGGAGCAGGTATTTATCGGCACCATGACGGCCAAGGGCTTGGGCATCCGGAACATCGGTGACGAGACCATCCTTTCACTGTCCGATTCGGACAGCGCCAACCGCGCCATCGGAACCCTCGACCTGGCGATCAAGACCATCAACAAACAAAGGGCGGATCTTGGCGCGTACCAAAACCGTTTGGAACACGCGGTCCGCGGCCTGGATGTAGGGGCCGAAAATATGCAGGCCTCCGAATCCCGCATCCGCGATACCAACATGGCGAACGAGATGGTGTGGTACACCAAAAACCAGATTCTCAACCAGTCCGGCACCGCAATGCTGGCCCAGGCCAACCAGCGGGGCCAATCGGTTCTACAGCTTCTCCAGTAAAACGGGAAAAACGTTCTCGGAGAAAGGCCGTTCCGGTTTGGCTGGAACGGCCTTTTTTTTATATTTTTGGGCGCATCCCCGGCTCCGCCGGGGACCGGGCTATCCGCTCTAACAAAAACCCTGCGGGTTTTTATTCCGCTCCTATCCCTTGCGCGGGCGAAAGCCGCGCCGGGCGCGGTTTTCGCCTTCGCCGTGCGGCCATGCCCCTTTACGCTTCCGGGTTCTTGCTCCGCAAAAACCCGGGGGCTGTTTCGGTTGTACGCGGCGGCTTTGCGGGCCGGACAGGCAAACCGCCGGTTTGCGGCCCCGCAAACCCGCAGGGCGAAGGCGGCCGCCGCGGCCAAGGCCGGGGCGGAATCCGGCCAGCGGCTTATAAACGGCTATTGACAACATCTTTTAAAAATGTTAGCTTTTTATAACTTATGAACCGGACGCGATTCCCGCCAAACGATTATGCGGCCTCTTTTCCCTCCATCAAACGCCCTTCAAAGACATCGTTTACAAAACAGCGGCTGTTTTTCTCGCAATTCACGCCGGTATTCCGCCTTTTGGAAGCGCCGGCTTATTTTTTTCCAATAACAGGCGGTCCACGCTTTTTATGGAACAAGGGGTATCCCTTGTTAATGCTGCCCGAAAAACGGGCGGCTGTTTTTCGAGGAGGTTCCTTTATGAAAAGGACATATCTTTTCGGCGGGGTATTAAGCATACTGCTTTTTGCCTTTGCATTGGCGGCGGCGGGTTGCTCTGACGGCGGCAACACTGATCCACCCGTGGTAATCAAAACAGCGGCGGAATTGGATGCAATCAGGAACAATTTAAATGGGAACTATATTTTAGACGCCGACATTGATTTGTCGTCCTATACTAATTTTAATCCCATCGGCGTATTTACGCCTATTTCCGACGCACCGGAGGATTCGGAAACCCCAAAACTTGAACTGGCCTTTACCGGCGTCTTTGACGGCAACGGGCACAAAATTTCCAATCTTGCCATTTCCGCGCCCACCCAGGCGGGAGTCGGATTATTTGGCTGTGTAGCCGGAGTGAACGGCGTTGTAAAAAATCTGGTAGTGGAAAATGCAACGGTCACCGGATATATGCTGGTAAGCGGCGTCATAGGATACGGGGAGATTAAAAATACCATTGAAAACATTACCCTGCAAGGCGCCAATACGATTACCGGTACCAACATGGTGGGAGGTATTGTCGGCGGCGGTTTCTGCGATATAAAGAATTCCAGTGCGGCTGCTGACATTATCCTGACCGGAAAAGAAGGAATCGGCGTCGGCGGTATTCTTGCGGGCGGTATGGAAGACAGTTCGATTATCGCGTGCACCGTAACCGGCGGATCCATAACCGCCCCTGATGGGAGTATGGCTATCGGCGGTCTGGCTGGCTGCGTAGAAGGTCCGGAAATTAGGGACTGCGTTGTTGGCAATGTCGCCATTACGGTAGGAGAGGAATGTTTCATGGTTGGAGGACTCCTTGGTTTTGCCGGGACATACTCCCCTGATCCCCCTGGGTTCATTGATAATTGCAGGGTTATCAATGTTGCCATCAGCGCAGCTCCCAGCGCCGAACGGATTGGCGGTATAGTCGGCAGCGGTTTCTATTCCAGCATGTATGCCGTAATGGCGTCGATGCCGGGGTATGAAGATCTCGCCGCTCCAAGCGCCTTTAAGATTGCAAACAGCTCGACTTCCGGCAGTATTACCGGAGGCTGCACCGATTTAGTCGGGAAAATCGCCGGTTACATCTACGACAATTCCACGGTAGAGATCAGTAGTACCAGCATGATGACCGGGGCGGCGGATAATGTCGGCGGCGATAAAGAATCCGCCGATCTGACTACCTTGAAATAGCAGAGTTGTTCAGAAACTGAAGTTTCTGAACAGCAATCGCTTAAAAACGAAAAAAACGTGGATTTCTTCGGGAAACCCACGTTTTTCGCAAGACGTGTTCAATAACCAACCGGGTTATTGAACACGTCCGGCATGAGGGTTGCCGGCGGCAGCAACCGCATAAATACAACGCTAAAATTCCGTAGAATTGCGCCAGAGCCCTGTGAATTCTACGGACCCTCATAACACACCACAAAGCTCTTTTGGTATTTTTCCCGGTCCGGCAGTGTTCTTGCGGAGCTTTCGCGGCAAGGGGGTCTGCCGGACGGCGGCGGTTCTCAATTTAACCCCGGCGCGGTGCGGCCCGCGCGGGGACGGGGCGAAGCCCCGGCAACCCGCGGCTGCCTTGACAGCCCGGTCTCCGCCGGAGGCGGAGACGCGCCTGGATATACCTACTACCTTGATTAGACTACATCACCGGATAAGCGAAAGAACCGGGAATAGGAATGTTAACCACCAAGGCGCACAAAGGAACACGAAGGAATGAAAAAATGCCTTCAATCCCCGGTCTTCGTGCGCCTTCCTCGCCTTCGTGGTCGATTTCTTCCATCCGCATATCCCGCATATCCGATTTTTTAGGCCAAGCAGTCTACTGCTATACGGACCTCAAAACCGGGAATTGCCCGGCGGCGGGCCGATTCTTGTGCGATGAATTTACGTTTTATGCTATACTGTCCCGGTGGAGAAAGAAAAATCGGTGGATCCATCGGTTTCGCCGACGGCCCTGCCGACGGCAGCACCCTCGGCGAAACCGGGAGAGATGATCGCGGCAGCCCTCTGCGCGGTGGGGGCGGAACGGGCCGCTTCCCAGGAACTGCGGAGACTTGGCCTTCGCGTTAAAGAATCCGGTTTTGGCAGGGTGCGGTTCTGTTCCACCCTGGCGGGGCTCTACCGGGCCCTGCTGGCCCTCCGCACGGTAGACCGGGTTCTTTTGGAGGCGGGGCATTTCCCCGCCCGGGATTTCGACGCCCTTTTTGAGGGGACCCGGGCCGTCCCCTGGGAAGAATACCTGGGCCCGGATATGGGGCTGGCGGTGGACAAGGTGCGGAGCAACCGTTCCGTCCTTAAGGCGGAGACCAGCATCCAGGCGGTAGTTCACAAGGCGGCGGTGGAACGGCTCTGCGGAGTCCGCGGCATCCGGCGGCTTCCCGATGGGGGGAAGAAGGCGAATCTGCGGGTTTATGTGGAAAAGGACGAGGTTTCCCTGCTCCTGGACCTGAGCGGGGAACCTCTGTTCAAGCGGGGCTACCGCCCGGAAGGGGGGGACGCCCCTTTAAGGGAGACCACCGCCGCAGCCCTGCTGATTCTTTCGCTGTGGCGGCGCAAGTTTCCCCTCTACGATCCCTTTTGCGGGTCCGGAACGATTCTGGCGGAGGCCGCCCTGTACGCCTGGGACGCGGCCCCCGGCCTGGGGCGGCGTTTCGCCCTGGAAGACCTTTTGATCGCGGACCCCGCCCTGGAGAAATCGATCCGGGCCGAGCTCCTGGGCCGCGTGAATTTTGAACACACCGTCCGGATCGCCGGCAGCGACCGGGATCCCCGGGCGCTTTCCCTTGCCGCCGCCAACCTTCAGCGGGCCCGGGATCTGGCCCGGGGCGGAGACGCGGGGGGCTCCGCCGGGCCGGCATTACCGGCGCTGCGCTGCCTCCCCATGGAAGAAGCCCGCCCCCCCTTCGACGGGGCGGCGGGGCCCGGCGGGGAGGGCTTTATTGTCACCAACCCCCCCTACGGGAAGCGGCTGGGGGATCCGGAGGACGCGGAATCCTGCTATGCCGGGATGGCCCTGCTCCGGCGGGGATTCCCCGGCTGGAAACTGGGGGTAATCACCAACCATCCCGGTTTTGAATCCTTTTTTGGACGGGGGGCGGATTCCTGCCGGGAAATAAGCAACGGCGCGGTGCAGTCGTATTTTTTTCAATATCAGAGTTTGTAGGGGGGTTTGGGGGCTATGTCCATAGTTGTTGAACATGAAAAAAGGCGGCAGAATATTCTTAAAAAGGCCCTGGACGTGTTTGTCGATGAGGGTTTTGAGGATGCCACTTTTCAAAAAATTGCCGACCGTTGCGCCATAACCCGGACAACCCTGTACATCTATTTTAAAAACAAAAAAGAAATTTTTAATTACAGTATTAAACAGTTTCTTTCAACGGTGGAGGCGGATCTCAACAAGGTCCGCGCCGATGCGAATCTCAGCCGGGTAGACAAGATTATCCAGGTCCTTTCCCGGATTATCGATCTGCTGGAAAAAAACCGGCGTCTCCTTTCGGTTATCCTGGACTATCTGCTTCACGCGGCCAGGGGCGGCGGGGATCCCAATTACCGGGTCCGCCGCCGCACATTAAAACTGCGGCATATCCTGGCGACCATGGTGATCGACGGGATCAAGGCCGGGGAAATAGTATCCATGAACGTGAAGGCCGCCGACGATTTATTTTATCCCCTCATCGAGGCGGCCATATTCCGGCTGACGGTGCTGCGGCAGGAAACGGTGGCGGATCTTAAAACCAGCGCCGCCCTGGCGGTGCGGCTCATGGCCCGGCCCCGGGACGATTAGGGCTACCGGGGCCCCAGCCCCCCTTCGCCCAAAAGGGCCAGGTCCTGCCGGCTGATGGGATCCTCCGCCATAATCCGGGGAAGGAGGAAATCCAGGGCGGTGATTTTTTCATAAAGGACGCAGGCCGGAAGCCCCAGAATGGGGATCCGCCGCCCGCCCTGCGGGTAATAGGCCAGCAGGGTCATGGCCCCCGGCAGCAGGGGGACGCCGTAGGACACTATCCGGGCGCCGGTGTTTTTGATCCCCAGGGGAGTCCGGTCGTCGGGGTCAACGCTCATGCCGCCGGTGCAGAGAATCAGATCCAGCCCGTCCTGAATCATCGAAAGGATGCGGGCGGTGATCTCTTCCGGCTTGTCTTCAAGGGTTACCGCGGCGGCGCATTCGGCGGCAAAGGGCTCCAGCTTGCGCCGTATCAGGTCCGGCGCGGCGTTGGGAATCCTGCCCCGGGCAATCTCATTCCCCGTTACCACAAGCCCCGCCTTCTTCAACAAATAGGGAAGGATTCGGATAACCGGTTCATCCCCGCACAACCGGCGGGCCCGGTCCAGCTTTTCCTGTTCGATAAAAAGGGGAATAATCTTGACCGCCGCGGCCTTGTCCCCCTTCCGGACCGCCCGGTTTCCCCGCAAGGTCGCCGCCATCAGCCCGTCAATCCCGTTCAGAGCGGCCAGCCTTTCCGAATCGATTTTTAAAAGCCCGTCGATGGAGGCGAACAGCTCAATTTTCCCCTCGGAGACCGGTCCGGGGCTGAGATTACTCCCCTGAACCAGGGCGCACAGCGCGGCGGCCCCCTCCTCCTCGTGCACCGTCCCCGGCGCCGATTCCCAGACGTAAATCTGCTCCTTCCCCATGTCAAGCAGAACCGGAATGTCCTCTTCCGCGATAATATGCCCCTTCC
>JAIRSD010000029.1 GCA_031255615.1 Treponema sp.
TTTTTTACCCTGCCGCAAAGGCTTATCACCTGGCGGAAGACGTTCGCGTTGTAGCCTCCCGCGAGGCCCTTGTCGCTGGTAACCACGATGATGGCGGCGCGGGAAACGCTCTCCCCGCCCGGCCGGGGGAAAAAGACGCTTTCTACCTGTCCCGCGCCGGAAATAATATCAAACATGGATTTCTGAATTCTGGTGAAATAGGGTTCGGTATCTTCCAGAATCCGGCGGCCTTTCCTCAACTTGGCGGTGGAAATGAGGTTCATCGCCTTGGTAACCTGCAAGGTCTGCTCTATGGCCCGCATCCTGAGGCGGACATCCCGTAAATTCGCCATACTATTTATTGATATGTTTGTAGTTTTCGACCGCCCGGGTGATCTCTTCCTCGATTTCCGGGGATGAGACTCCTTGCGTGTTCAGGGTTTCGAGAACCGCGGCGCTATGGGAAGCCAGGTATTCAAGGAAACCCCGTATAAAAGCGGAAACCTTTTTGGTCTCCACATCCATGAGATAGCCGTTGACGGAAATGTACAGAATGACGAACTCCTGGGCTATGGTATAGGGTGAATATTGGGACTGTTTGAGAACCTCCATGAGCCGTTCCCCCTGGCCCAGCTTGTCCTGGGTGGCCTTGTCCAGATCGCTTCCGAACTGGGCAAAGGCGGCCATTTCCCGGTACTGGGCCAGATCCAGCCTCAGACGGCCCGAGATTCGGCGTATGGCCCCGGACTGGGCCGAACCACCGACCCTGCTTACCGAAAGGCCCACATCCACGGCGGGCCTGAAGCCGGCGTTAAAAAGCTCGGAATCCAGAAAGATCTGTCCATCGGTGATGGAGATTACGTTGGTGGGTATATACGAAGAAATATCGCCGGCCTGAGTTTCCACGATGGGCAGGGCAGTAATGGAACCGCCCCCCAGGGCAGGCGAAACCTTTGCCGCCCGCTCCAAAAGCCGGGAATGGAGGTAGAACACATCGCCGGGGAAGGCCTCCCGTCCGGGGGGGCGGCGGAGGAGCAGGGAAATGGTCCGGTAGGCCACGGCGTGCTTGGAAAGGTCGTCGTACACCACCAGCACGTCCTTCCCCGCCTTCATAAAGTGTTCCGCCATAGCCACCGCCGCATAGGGGGCCAGGTACTGGAGGGCCGCGGAGTCCGAGGCGGAAGCCAACACCACAAAGGTATAGTCCATGGCCCCGAATTTTTCCAGGTTGCCGATAATGGCCGCCACGGCGGAAGACTTCTGCCCGATGGCGCAGTATACGCAGTACACGTCTTTACCCTTTTGATTGATAATCGTATCAATCGCCAGGGCGGTCTTGCCGGTCTGCCGGTCCCCGATGATAAGCTCCCGCTGGCCCCGGCCAATGGGTATCATGGCGTCCACCGAAAGGGCCCCGGTCTGCAAGGGTTCGTCCACGGCCCCCCGATCGATTACCGGGGCCGCCGGAGTCTCCACGGGAAGGTATTCCTCCGCGGCGATGGGGCCCCTGCCGTCCACCGGTTCCCCCAGGGGATTGACCACCCGGCCCAGGAGGGCGGCGCCTCCCGGAACCGACACCACCTTGCCCGTCCCGCGGACTTCTTCCCCCTCCCGCACCAGGGATTCCCCGGAAAGGAGGACGCAGCCGACCCCCTCTTCCTCAAGGTTCAGGACTATCCCCACAGCCCCGGAGGAAAAGTCCACCAGCTCTCCGTACACCGCCTTGTCAAGACCGTAGACCGTGGCGACCGAATCCCCCACCTGGATCACAAAACCCGTAGAATCGGAGGAGGGCTTCCCCTCCCAGTGTTCAATTTGTTCCTGTAAAACCCTGGCCAGGTTTCCGTAATCGGCCATTAAAAACCTCCATGGGCTGCACCGTTTTCAATATGAATCTCCGCCAGTTCCGCCCCTAACTGCCGCAGATGGAGACGCAGGCTTGCTTCAATTACCTGGCCGCCGATCCGCAGGCGGTAACCGGCAAGCAATTCCGGCCTCAGTTGGGTATCCAGTCTAAGCCCCGCCGCGCCGGTCTTTTTCATAAGGCCCCGCTTTAATGCTTCCAGCAATTCCTCCTCCGCGGGGAAGGCGGACTCCAGCAGCCCCCGCAGGATGCCGCGCCGGGCGTCGAGTTCCCGGTCCGCAGCCTCTATGACCCGCTGGATCTGGTTAAGCCGGTTCTTTTTCACCAAAAGGAGTATCAGACCAAGGGCCATGCCGCCGGCGCGGCCCGCATCCGATGACGCGGCGGCATCCGGCAGTGCGGCGGCATAGGCCCGGCGGATCAGCGGCTCCAAACGGCGCGCCGCCGCCGTACCCGATTGCCGCCCCAGGGCGGAGAGGACAACCGGGGCCATGGCCTTCACCAGGTCCAGAGCCTCCGGCGCGGCGGCGCCGGAGGCGTCGAGAAAGCCCCGGGCCCAACGCTGCGGAAGAAACACCCTAGGCCCCCGTACCGGCGGACACTTCCTTGAGCAGGCCGGCGGCCAGGCGGCGGTCGTCCTCCCTATTCAGATTCCGCGCCAAAAGCCGCCCGGCGGCGGCGACCACCAGGGCCGCGGCCTCGGCCTTGAACAAGGCCTGGGCCGCCTGCCGTTCGGAGTCGATCCGGGCCCGGGCCGCGGCAATCATGCTTTCCGACCGGGCCCTTCCCTCCGCCACAATCCGCTCCGCCTCCTGTTCCGCGCTTTCCCGGGCGTTCTTTATGATCGCCTCCGCTTCCCTGTCGGCGTTTTCCAACCGGGCCTGGTACTGTTCCAGGAGCTGCCGGGCCTGGGCTTTTTCGCTTTCCGCCCCGGCGATACCCTCCTCGATCTTCCTGCTCCGGTCCGCCATAAATTTGGCGACCGGCTTAAACAGCAGGACCCGGAGAATCACGAAAAGGAGGGTGATATTGATCAGCGTTACCAGAAAGGTAGCAATGGAAGGAGTCAGCATAGGACTTACGCGGCTTTCGTAAAGATTAAGATGCCGATGACGAAACCGTAAATGGCGGTCGCCTCCGCCAGGGCAATGCCCAGGAAGAAGACCGTCATAATCTTTCCCGAAGCCTCCGGCTGCCGGCTGATGGCCTGCGAAGCCCCGGAGGTGGCAATGCCGATCCCGATGCCGGCCCCGATGCCCGTAACCACCGCGATACCCGCACCGATAAGAAATAGAAGGTTAGCCATACAATTCTCCTTAACACAACAATTTTAAACGGCTGTTATGCGAGTTTGCTTCAAAACCTGATTTAATTTTGAAACAAATTCTTGGAAAAAGCGGCCTCCGGCCGCTTTTTCCCTTCACATCTAAGGCTGCCGTTGCAAAACCGAAGTTTCGCAACGGCCTCATGCGGAAACAAAGTTTCCGAACAACGCTATATGGCGTCTATCCGCAAAGCAGGGACGCAAACCGCGTCCGCAATCCCGGGGACAGACCTTGCAGGTGTTCCCGTTTTGCACCGAAACGGCGCACACATACGGTCTTTAACGCATCTCCCCCTCACGCACACCCACATGGGGGACAGACACTGCATTACGACGCGGTCTCCACAGCCTCCCCTATAAACAGAGTCGTCAAAAAGGTAAAGACCACCGCCTGGATAAGGCCGTCAAAAAAATCGAAGTAGAGGGACAGGACCACGGGAACTGCCAGGGGAACCGGCATAGCCAGCTCCACCAGGAGCATGATGATGTAACCCCCCAAAATGTTCCCGAAAAGCCGGAGGCACAGGGACACGGGGCGGATCACATACTCCAGCAGGTTAAAGGGAAGCATCATGGGGACCGGGTGGAACAGATTCTTCGCCCAGCCCCTGATCCCCCGGGCCCGCAGCCCCCCAAAAAAGACAAGAAGGATGGAAACCAGGGCAAGGGCGGCGGTAAGATTGATGTCCCTGGTGGGAGGCCGGATGACGAAGGGCGGTTCTATCCCCAGAACGCTGACAGCCATGGGGGAAAAGACGGGAATGATGTTCGCCAAAAGGAGGAACAGAAACACCGTACCGATATAGGGGCCGTACACCTGGGCGCGCCGGCCAAAATGCTCCCGTGAAAAATTGTTCAAAAACTCCACCGCCCACTCCAGAAAAATCTGGGCCCCCCGGGGCACCTCCCGCAAACGCCGGGTAAGGAACAGGGACGCCAGAATCAGGATAGCCATCACCACCCAGGAAACAAGAATCGTTTCATTGATATCGATAGAGTCAACGGTCTGCCCAAAAAAACTGAAAGAAAACCCCCTTGGCAGAGGAATAGAAAAAATAACCTTAAATTCTTCCAGAGATTTTTTAATATCCACGATTTTTCACCTCGCGGGACAGGGTCAATCTTTTTTGAAGAAAAAATCGTCCCGAAAATACTTGTTCAACAGTTCCTTGGAGACATTATCACGATTGTTCATGTGGGTATATGTAGATTCCAGAAATCCCTTCGTCAAATAAAAACAGCCAAGCAGAAAAAATTCGGAAACCTCCGTGATAATCCCCATGGACTGATACATCCGCAGCGTGTTTTCCGGCGCGTAGTCGGTCATAATATATTCAATGACCCCCTTCTGCGCCAGATTCACCGCGTAGATAACCTCCGAAATCGGAAAACCCTCATCCATCCGCTTCTTGCCTAAATCGACAAAAAAACCCCCCAGAATCGAACGGTCCAAACCCCGTGAAAGCGTACGGGCCAGCAGCGGATAAAAAACCATATCCAGCTCGACCAACGCCTCGTCATCCAGCGCGTTGTAATGCCGCAAGTGGGGGCTTTTACGGATCCGCTCTTTCCATCTAACGGCAAATTCCCTCGCCTGAAGATTAAAGGTATCGATCAACGCCCCGTCTATCATAAGTAAATGATAGATACTTTCATTAGAAACTGCAAGTAAAGCGCAGCAATCGGCAATGCCCGGTTGAGAACACGCCGCGCATCAAGAGCAGGTTGGGCGCATTTTTTTGCTTCGCAAAAAAACCGGGCTATCCGCTCTAACAAAAACCCTGCGGGTTTTTGTTCCGCTCCTATCCCTTGCGCGGGCGCAAGCCGTGCCGGCACGGCTTGCCTTCGCCGTGCCCTGCCGTTCCTGGGCCGCATCAGGGCGGCAACGCCCGGTTGAGAAAAATCCGCGCATCGCAAGCGTGCGGGGCGCATCTTTTGCGGCCGCGCCGCAAAACCGGCTGCCAGGACACCTGCGGCAGACCGCTGGTACGCTGCTTGGTCTAAAAAATCGGATATACGGCGAAAGAAATTTACCACTAAGGCGAAGAAGGCGCACGAAGACCGGGGATTGAAGGTGCCTTTTCATTCCTTCGTGTTCCTGGCGATCCGTAGCTCGCCATGGTGCGCCCTTGTGGTTAATATTCCTGTTCCCGGTTCTCTCGCTTATCCGGTGATTTAGTGTAAGCAAGGTACTAGCAGGCTGCTTAGCCTAAAAGACCGGATATACAGGCGAAAGAAATTTACCACTAAGGCGAGGAAGGCGCACGAAGACCGGGGATTGGAGACGCCTTTTCATTCCTTCGTGTACCTTTGTGCGCCTTGGTGGTTTATATTTTTGGTCCCGGTTCTTTCGCTTATCCAGCGGTTTAGGGTAAAAGGTACTCACAGGCCGCTTGGCCTAAAAATCGGATATATAGACGGAAGAAATTTACCACTAAGGCGAGGAAGGCGCACGAAGACCGGGGATTGAAGGCGCTTTTTCATTCCTTCGTGTTCCTGGCGAGCCGCAGCTCGCCTTGGTGCGCCCTTGTGGTTAATATTCCTGTTCCCGGTTCTCTCGCTTATCCGGTGGTTTAGTGTAAGCAAGGTACTAGCAGGCTGCTTAGCCTAAAAGACCGGATATGCGGACGAAAGAAATTTACCACTAAGGCGAAGAAGGCGCACGAAGACCGGGGATTGGAGACGCCTTTTCATTCCTTCGTGTTCCTTTGTGCCCCTTCGTGGTTAACATTCCTGTTCCCGATTCTTTCGCTTATCCGGTAAGTTTAGTGTAAGCACGGTACTAACGAGACTTTACAAAGAGCTTATACCCCAAAAGGAGGAGCTTATAATATACATAGGGAAAGATCCGGAAGAATTTCAGGGGATTTTGGAAACAGTAGCCCACGAATTCCAGCCCCTGATCAAAGGTCTTCCGGGCGGGACGGCGGCGGCGCTCGGCAAACACATCGTACAGATCGCTGCACCAGAGCCGGAGCCCCGAATTAAGCCGGGCGGAGTACCGGGCGATCCAGCGTTCCCCGCCCCGGATCCCCCTGCCCACCAGAAGCAGGGAAGCCGCGGCCTTGCGGATCGCCTCCACCACCATGTTCTCCTCCTGCCGCTTAAAGGCGGCGGGAAAGCGGCCCACCACCCGCAGACGGGGGAAGGTCTGGCGGATGTTGCTTTCGGTCTTCCTGAGGACCCGCAGTCTGCCCCCCAGCAGAAAGAGGGAAAATTCCCGCTCCTCCAGGATATTGAGCAGGGCGACCACAAAATCGAAGGGCATGTACCGGAACGCCCGCTTGCCGGTAAGAAAGCGGACGCCCCCCACAATACTCTTGCTTATGGGAATGACGAGGGCGGCGTTCTGGACAAAATTGCGGTATTCACTGTTGCGCCGGGCCCGGAGCAGATCCGCCAAGGAAAGGAGCACCAGATTCTGCCCCTCCCCCCTGTTCAAAAGCTCATACACCACGGACCCCAGATGATCCGGAGCTACAATATCGACGGGTATTTTAAGCAGGTAGATCCGCTCGTAAAAAGGGCCCGCCGCCGCATAGGCGGGATCCTCCGCCGTTGGCGGCTCGATCCCCGACGGCGGCTGTGAATCTACCGGAGCTTCTGTATCCATGTCTCCCTCTCCAAAAGAATAACCCTGGCCGCCGCCGCCCCGTAGAGGGCCGCCGTTTCGGTCCGCAGCACAGTATCGCCAATCGCAAGGGGCTTAAAATCCGCCTTCAGGAACCGCAGCGCCTCGGCGGGGGAAAAGCCTCCCTCGGGACCAATGGCCAGGGCCAGAATTTCCGGGATTGTGCTAAGATACCGATGAAAACTTCGTTCTGCAAGGGGGGGAGCCGGACTCCCCCAATCCTCGGACTCCTGGTGCAGAAAGATTCCCAGGGCCCGGGGACGGGCGGCCTTCAACTCCTCCCAGTAGGCGAAAAGCCCGTCCGCATCAAGGGGCCGGTGCAGGGAGGTGGGCACCGGAGAACCGCTCTGTTGCAGGGCCTCCCGGATGATCCGCCCCCAACGCCGCGGCTTTTCTCCACCGTCCCGCAAATCCCCGCTTTTAATTATCGAATATTCCGCTGCAAAAGGAACGATTTCATGTATGCCTCCCTCCGCCGCCTGCCGGACGATAAGATCCATCCGGGAACCCTTGGGCAGGGCCTGAAACAGAAGGATCGGGGGCAGGAGGGGAACAGAATCCGGCACTTCCCCCAGGACCGCCGCGGTAAGGACCCCCTGCCCCAGGGAGCGCAGTTCCAGGAGAACCGGGGTCCCCGGCAGGGGGAAACTGCCCCCGCCGGGATCCGGCAGCCGGGCGTTGAAACGATCCCCCGCTTTAAGGCGCCGTACATGGACCAGGTAATGAAAATCCTCCCCGGAAATTCGGACCAGACCGTCCCGGTCCGGCGGGGCGGAAAGCAGGAACTGCTTCACCAGATTCAGGAAGCCTGGGCAAATTCATCCTGGGCGGCTTCTTCCTGGAGGACCTTGAGGGTTTTGCTGGACTGCATCAATCCAGAGTAACTGCCGTTCCGCAGAATATTAACGGCCTCCTGAAGCTGAATGTCGTATTCCAGATCGTAAACCGGCGCTATGACCGCCCGAATCTGCTCGTTCCTGATAAGCCGCCGGAGCACCTGGGTGTCCAGGTTGAACTCCTGGTGGAGGACCCCGGCAAAGGTGGTTATTTCCAGGGCGCCGGCGTTTGGATTCTCCTTAATGTAGTCCCCTATCCGGTTGGTCTTCAACAGGTTGTTCAAGGCCGCCGCATCCTCGTCGGTAAATTCCGGGTACTTGACCTCCAGGTCCGGGGGTATACCGATTTTGTCAATGTTTACGTCGCTGGGGGTGTAGTACCGGGCGGTGGTAAGTTTAAAGCCCATCGCGCCCAAGGGGTAGACCTGCTGAACAGAACCTTTGCCGTAGGACTTTTCCCCCACCAGATAGGCCCGGCCCCGGTCTTTCAGGGCGCCGGCCACAATTTCCGAGGCGCTGGCGGAACCCCGGTTAATAAGGACGATTATCGGAATGTCCGGGGCCACCAGGGTGGAATCCTTGGCGCTGTAGGAGGCGTTTTCCGAAGAAAGCCGGGAGCGGGTGCTGACCACGACACCGGAATCGAGGAACAAATCGCAGATGTCCACCGCCGACTGGAGCAGGCCGCCGTAGTTGTTCCGCAGATCCAGCACCAGGCCCTGGTAATTTTTCGAGAGAAAATCCGCCAGAGCTTCCCTGGCCCGGTTTACCGTCCGGGGGGTAAAGGTAAGAAGTTTTAGATACCCCGTGTCGCCAATCATGGCGTATTTGGTGGTGGGAACCTCGATAATCTCCCGTATAATTGTAACCGGAAACTCCAGGCTTTCCCCCCGGCGGATCAGCACCTGCACCGGCTGCCCCGGAGTCCCCCGCAGCCGGACCAGCACCTCGTTCATGGTGAGGCCCTCGGTGGATTCTTCATCAATCGCCATGATCCGGTCCATGGGGTTAATGCCCGCCCGCCAGCCGGGGGTATCTTCCATGGGGGCCGCCACTTCGACATACTTCATGGTACCGTCGATCTGCGGCTCCCCCGCGGTGATATACAGGCCCACGCCTCCAAAGATCCCCCTGGTGGTATCGTTCAGGTCCGCCATTTCGCTTTCGGGAAGAAAACTGGAATAGGGGTCCCCCAGGGCGTTAAGCATGCCGTTCATGGCCCCCTCAAAAACAACCTTGGGGTCAATCTCCTCAACGTAGCGGCGTTGGATGGAATCAAAGACATATTGAATGATGGAACTGTAACGCTGAACGTCCTGGCCGCCGCTCTGGGCCTGGACCTGAGGGGCGGAAGCAAGAACAAACACAACGCCAATGATAAGGGTAACGCCGGTCCAAAGAACGGCGGCCCCGGGAAACGCAGCCGGAGGACGGTATTTTTGCAAACTCATTATTTCATTGTAGAAACCGGGAACGCTTTGTCAATGTCCGGCCAAAAACGGCTGGTGAATATGCTTTGACCTCAAAAACGGCGCGGTTGCCGCTGTTTTTATGGAATAACGCGGCCCCTGTCCGCTCCAACAACGGGGCCCCTTTGGGATTCCCCGTTGTTCCGCGGACATCCGCGCGGCTTTTCCCCAAACGGCAACCGCGCCGCTCTTTTCCCGGACCGGTAGGTTGTTTGGCCTAAAAAATTGGATATGTAGACGGAAGAAATTTACCACGAAGGCGAGGAAGGCACACGAAGGTGGGGATTGAAGGCGCTTTTTCATTCCTTTGTGTACCGTGGTGCGCCTTCGTGGTTAAAATTCTTGTTCCCGGTTGGTTCGCCTGTTTGGTGGTTTAGGGTAAGCAAGGGCCTCCGGGCAATACGGGCGCGGGGCGGTTTGGGGCTATTGGGTTGCTTAAGCTAAAGGGCGGGCGCAGGGAGCGGTTGAACATTTCTTCGCGTTCCTGGCGATCCGTAGTTCGCCTTGGTGCGCCTTCGTGGTTTCCCTTCCTGTTCCCGGTTGGTTCGCTTGTTTGGTGGTTTGCCGTCAAGGGCCGCCGGGCAACGCGGCTGCGGCGCGGCTGCGGGGCGGGGCGCGTTCTTTGAGCCGCCGCACGGAGCGCGGCGGCTCCACACGGCGGGGAAGGTTCCCTGAGGTTTGGCGCGGAGCGGCAAACCTCAAAAGGCGCGAAACGGCAGGGATGCCGTTTCGCGCCCGCGCAAGGGATAGAAGCGGCCAACAAAAACCCGCAGGGTTTTTGTTAGAGCGGATAGCCCGGTTTTTTGCGGCGCAGCCGCAAAAAATGCGCCCAAATGAAAGGAAAAACACTGGGCCGGCGCGTTTTCCAGCCCCGGATCGCCGGGAAGCCTTGACCGGGGCTACCTATATCCTTAGATTTTTGTTATGAGTTTGGAAACCGCCAGAGAAAGCGGCGTTCCCCGGATTTTGCGCTGGGGACTTTTGGTTTACGAGGCCCTTCGGTTGGCGGTGCTTGTCCGAATCATGGCCGGCGAGGCTGGGGAGGGAGAATTTCCCGGTATCGTGTACGGGGCCGCCAATGCTTTGTTCCTGCTGATGGCCCTGTTTCTGCTGGCGGATCTTGACCGTTACGGCGTCTACGCCCCTTTGTATAGCGCGGGGAAGATTTTGTCGGTTCTTGTTCTGTCCAGTGTTGGTATGTTCCGGCGGGATATGATAATGCGGTCGATTCTGGCGAGGGGGATTGATTTTCTCTACGCGGTGGGCGGTCTTGCGGTTATTGCCCTGGGGGACGTTTTTTCGGCGATCTGCGGAGTTTTCCTGGCGCTGCGCCGGCAAGGGGCGGGGAGGGATTCGGGCCGGGATTCGTCTTTACGCGCCGGGGACCCGGGGGAGTTGTGATGCGTATCATTCCGATAGCGAGCGGGAAGGGGGGGGTGGGGAAATCCCTCCTGGCGGCGAATCTGGGGGTGGCCTTCGCCCAGGCGGGGCGGCGGGTGATTCTGGCGGATCTGGATTTGGGGGCCTCTAATCTGCACCTGGTTCTGGGCTGCCGGGCTCCCAAGATGGGGATTGGGGTCTGGCTGAACGACACCCGGAAGGACTTTAAGAATGCCGTCTCGGACACCGATGTGCGGGGGCTCCGCTTTATTCCGGGGGACCAGGAGATTCCGGGGACGGCGAATCTCAAGGTTTCCCAGCGCAGGACCTTGGTGAAACGGCTGCTGGCCCTTAAGGATGAAACCGACTACCTGATTCTGGACCTGGGGGCGGGGACCCACCAGTCCATCCTGGATTTTTTCCTTTTGTCGGGCCAGGGCATCGTGGTTTCCGCCCCGGCGGTTACGGCGGTCCTTAACGCCTATGTGTTCCTGAAGAATACCGTTTTCAGGATGATGTACACGGTCTTTGCCAAGGGCAGCCCCGCGGCGATCTACCTGCAACAGGCCCGGAAAGAGAACGCCGGCCCCCACCGGCTCTACATTCCCAAGATGCTGCCGGAGATCAAGGCCCTCGATCCGGCGTCCTACGATAACTTCATGGAGCGGCTGAATCATTTCCACCCCAAACTTGTCATGAATCTGATTGACGATCCCAAGGACGCCGACGTGGCCATGAAGATCCGCCGGTCCTGCGAGGAGTATTTGGACCTGAGGATTGAACACCTGGGGGTGATATACCGGGATGGGATTCAGAATACCGCCCTGGCCTCCCGGCTGCCGGTGGTAATCTACAAGCCCCAGTCCCTCGCGGCCCAGGGAATCTACCGTATCGCCGACAAGATCATGGCCGCCGGTGAGGAGGCGGGCCCCCTGGACGAAAGGGAGATCGAAAACAGCTTCCAGGAAGCGGGGACGGAGGCGGAAATCGACTTTGACAACCGGATGGAGTATGTGGAAGATCTGCTCCACTCCGGGGCCCTCAGCCAGGGAGATCTGGTGGAAACCGTGAAGACCCAGCAACTGGAGATCTCCAAACTCAAAAGGGAAAATAACTTCCTTAAGCTCAAACTGACCCAGGCCATAGCAAAAGGCTACCGGCCCTAGCGGGCCGCCTGGTCGCCGGATATGCGGATGCAAGACATTGACCGCGAAGCCGCCAAAGGCGGCAGGCGGTGAAGGCGCAGGAAAGGCGAAAATTGGAGGCGTTTTTTCATTCCTTTGTGTACCTTGGCGCCCCTTCGTGGTTAAAATTTCTGTTCCCGGTTCCTTCGCTTATCCGGTGATTTAGTGTAAGCAAGATACGAAGGCGGGGATTGGAGGCGCTTTTTTATTCCTTTGTGTTCCTTTGTGCCCCTTCGTGGTTAGAATTTCTGTCCTCGGTTCTTTCGCTTATCCGGTGATTTAGTGTAAACAAGCTATTCGGATCCGGGGCCGGTCCGGGGCTTTAACGACTTTGGCAAATGAAGAAAACGTTTTAAAAAGGGAGACGTTATGGATACAATCGGACTGCTTAAGGAATCCGGGGCCATGCTGGAAGGCCACTTCCTGCTGTCGTCGGGCCGCCATTCGGACAAATATTTCCAGTGCGCCAAACTGTTTCAGCACCCGGACAAGGCGGCCCTGGCCCTGGGGCCCATGGCGGAGCGGATCCGGGCCGATATGGCCGCCGGCAGGCTGGCCCTCGACGCGGTGGCGGGCCCCGCCATGGGGGGCATCGTCGCGGCCTACGAACTGGGCCGCCAGTTGGGGCTCCCCGCCTTCTTCACCGAGCGGGACGAGACCGGGGCCATGGTCCTGCGCCGGGGTTTTACCGTAAAACCGGGCCAGCGGATTCTTATCGCCGAAGACGTGGTTACCACCGCCAAGTCCTCCGGGGAAAGCGCCGCCGCGCTGGAGGGTCTGGGGGCGGTGATCGCCGCCCTTAGCTGCCTGGTGGACCGCCGGATGGAAGGAATCGAAGTCCCCTGGCCCCTCTACGCGGCCTGCACGGTCGCCGTGGGCAACTGGGACGCGGCGGACTGCGAACTCTGTAAAAAGGGCCTCCCCCTGGAAAAACCGGGATCCCGGAAATTCCGGTAGACCGCCTGGGCGGAGGGGTCCGGATTCAGCGGGCCGGACCCGGAGCCGCCGCGGGAAAAGGGGAAAGGCCGGACCCTGGAGCGGCAGCTTTCCCGGGGGGAAAGCTACCGGGAGGGGAACTTTAGCAGGACGGCCGCGTAGTTTTCCTTCAGGATCTCCCCGCAGCCGTCCACCCGCAGGTAGCCGTGGCCCCCCAGGATCATATCCGGGCGATACCGCTGGACCTTCCGGCAGCTTTCGATCAATTCGCGGGAAGAAAAGGACTGATCCCCGGTCCAGCCGTATGTTTCCCCATGGGAGGGAATGCCGTCGGGGGGAAAGAAGTCCCCCACAAACCACACGTCCCGGCCCTCCAAATTGACCCGGAAGATCACGGAACCGGGGGTATGGCCCGGCACATGGATCACCTCCCAGTCCAGCTCCCCAATACGCAGGGGCCCCTCCTCCAGGACGATGTCAACCGGGGCGGCGGGCCAGTGTATCTGTTCCGGGTCCTCCGGGGGCGGCCCCCCGGCTTCGACGCGGGCCCGATCCCCCCGGTGGACGGCGATTTTGGCTCCCGCCGCCCGGTAATCCGCCGCAAGCCCGGCGTGATCCCAGTGGCCGTGGGTAATCAGGAGATGGGTAACCCGCTCGTTTTCCAGGCCCCAATAGGAAAGCCACCGGGCGATCTGTTCCTCCGAACCATTCTTGATGCCCCCGTCCACCATGACGAGGCCCCCGGAATACTTAACGGCGTACACATAGCTCAGGAGTCCGAAGGACGGACCGGTAAGAACGTACAGATTATTTAACAACCGCATAAAACCTCCTACCGCCGAAACTGAAGTTTCCGAATAATCCTGATTTTCCGCGGTTTCCAAAGGTGGAAACCTATTATCCTGTTTACACTAAACCTGCGAACACGAGCAACAACCGGGGACAGAAGAAGTAAACCACCAAGGCGCACCAAGGAACACGAAGGAAAGAATAACCGCTCCCCTCCCCCGGCCTTTGTGCGCTTTCCCCGCCCCGCCTTCGCGGTCGATTCTTATCCGTATGCCCTGCCTTGGGGGCCTTAGCAAGGCGCTATTTGGCGCTCCATTTCTTTGTTATTTTCGTGATGCCGATCATGATTACCGCGATGCCGCCGCAGACTATAAAGAGGCCCAGCATCCCCTTCCACATCATGTCAAGGGAAGCGAATACATTTCTCAACACTGCTTCGTCCATAAGACGATCCCCCTACAAATAATTTATGATCAGGCTCAACACCAAACCGCTCGCCGCCACGGAGGCGATCTGGCCGGAAACATTGGCGCTTACCGCATGCATCAAAAAGATGTTGTGGGGGTCTTCCTTAAGGGCGAGTTTCTGAATAACCCGGGAGGACATGGGAAAGGCGGAAATGCCCGCCGCCCCTATCATGGGGTTTATCTTTTTCTTCAAAAACAGATTAAGGAATTTGGTGAACAGGACCCCCCCCACGGTGTCAAGGATAAAGGCGAAAAGGCCCAGGGTAAGGATCTTCAGGGTGTCGAGGGTGATAAATTCCTCCGCCTTAAGGGTAAAGGCAATGGTAATGCCCAGGAGCAGAGTTATCAGGTTGGAAAGGTTTTTCTGCGCCGTTTCGGAAAGGGATTCCAGCACCCCGCACTCGCGGATAAGGTTGCCGAACATCAAAAACCCGATCAGCGCGACGGCGGAGGGGGAAATAAATCCCACGATGACCGTCACCGCAATGGGAAAGACAATTTTCAGGCTCCGGGGTATCTCCGCGCTGGCCACCGGGTCCATCCGGATCATCCGCTCTTTTCTGGTGGTCGTCATTTTTATGGCGAAGGGCTGGATGATCGGCACCAGGGACATATACGAGTAGGCCGCCACCGCTATGGGGCCCAAATAGCTGGAGTGAAGCACCTGGGAAACCAGAATGGTGGTGGGCCCGTCCGCCGCGCCGATAATGCCGATAGCCGCCGCGTCTTTCAGGTCGAAACCGAGCAGGCAGGCAAGGGTGATGGTGGCGAAAATTCCAAAGTGGGCCGACGCGCCGAACAGAAAATAGACGGGCCGCGACAGGAGCGGGGAAAAATCGATCATCGCCCCTATACCGATAAAAAGAAGCAGCGGCATTACCTCGGAAGCCCCGATCCCCTTTTCAAAAAGCCACTGGATCACCCCGTGGGTCTCCCCCACGCCGGACATTATCTGGTTAAGCACGCCGCTGAAAGGCAGATTAACCAGCAGCGCCCCGAAACCCATGGGCATAAGCAGAGCCGGTTCGTATTCCTTGGCGATCCCCAGGTAAATAAGGACAATGCCGATACCGAACATGATAACCTGTTTCCAGGTTAAGGCGAGAAAACCTTCCAGTAAGAATTCCATAGAACTTCCTAATTGATGTTCATAGAGCCGTTCAACATCCCGGCCCCGCGTCCCGGACGGGAACCTTCGGCGGTTTCAAGACTGCGCGGGCCGTTCCCAACACCGGCGGACCCTGATAATCCCCAGGCCCCGCCTCCCCCACTAATCCGTGTATGTCAGATAAAAAATCGAAACATGGGAGGCCAATCCGCGATCCACCCTGCAAGTATAGCACAAAAAGACGGGCCAGGGCAACGGACCAGAAAGACCGCCCCAATTCCCGGTTTAGAAATTGAGAAAAGTTGAGGAATCTAAAAAAACGATAGAAACCATCGAAGGCCGATTCCATATACGGGCGCATTTTTTGCGGCGGAGCCGCAAAAAACCGGGCTATCCAGGGCTCCGCTGCGCTCCGGCCCCGCCTGCGGCGTGGCTGCTCCGCACCCTTCCTATCCCTTGCGCGGCCCAAAAATGGCGTCCTGCCATTTTTGGGCCGGGGGTTTTGCTTCACAAAACCCCCGGAAATAGAAACAGCCGGCATCCTGCCGGCCCGGCAGAGTCCCTGCCGGCGAAACGGGCCCCTATTGCTCCCGCGGTATAATCCGGCTGTCCCGCCGCAGCTTCCGCAATTCAAAACTGATCATGACGGCGGTAAGGACAAAGGAAAAAGCGTCCGCCACGGGACCGGCGGAAACCACCCCCCAGAGGCCCCAGATCCGCCCGAAGATAAGTATGCAGGGGATAAGCACGATGAACTGGCGCAGCATGGAAAGGAAGATGGAGATCCGGGGCCTGCCGGTAACCACATACATATTGGTAGACACAATCTGGAAGCCGTTCAGGGGCAGCATGATCACCACGATCCGCATGGCCTGGGGAGCAAAGGCCAGCAGGGCCTCGCTGGATTCGGTGAGAAAGATGCCGACCAAAAACCGGGGAAAGAGTTCGACCACCGCAAAACCGGCGACGCAGATAGCGGTGGCGGCCCCAACGGCCAGGACGTAGGCCCGCAGAACCCGGTTGTACCGTTTCGCCCCGTAGTTGTAGCCCAGGATGGGCTGGGCCCCCTGGTTGATGCCGAAGACAGGCATCAGGATCATCATGATGATGGAACCGCCGATGGTCATGCCCGAGAGGGCGATGTCCCCGCCGTTTTCCACCCCCAGAGCCTCCGCGCCGTACCAGCCCATGCTCATGTTGTTCAAAAGCTGGACGGCGGACATGATGAACTGCAGCAGAAACTGGGCGGATCCAAAGGCCATGATCTGGCCCACCATAGAAAAGGAGGGCCTGAAATTCCGGGGTTCCAGTTTTATGACCGCCCGCTTGCTCAGGCTAAAGAAGACGATCCAGACGGTGCTGGCAAGCTGGGAAATAATGGTGGCCCAGGCGGCGCCCCGCACCCCCCAGCCGAAAATGAAAATGAAAACGGGGTCCAAAACCATGTTAAGCCCCGCCCCCATGATCATGCCGATCATGGTGACGGTGGGAAAGCCCTGGGCCCTTGTGCAGTGGGAAAGCCCGAAGCCTACCATGGAAAAGGAGCTGCCCAAAAGGATGATTCTAAAGTATTCCCGGCTGTAGGCCAGGGCGGCGCTGTTTTCCTGGGCCCCCAGCAGGGACAGGAGGGGATCCATAAAGGCCAGCCCCAGCAGGGTTGTGAGGATCCCCATGAACAGGAGGAGAAAAAAACAGTGGTTCAGAGCGTTTTCCGCCTCCCCCCGGCGGCCCTGGCCCAGACGCATGGAGATCATGTTGGCGGATCCGATGCCGAAAAGCATGGCGACGGCCATGTGGATGGTCATCAGGGGCAGCACCAGGGAAAGGCCCCCCAGGGCGATTTCGTTGACTCCCCGGCCCACAAAGATCCGGTCCACCATGTTGTAGAGGGCGTTGACCAGCATGCCGGTTATGGCGGGAATGGAAAACTCCAGGAGCAGCCGGCCCACCGCCACGGTGCCCAGCCGGTCCGCCGCGTTGGGTCTGGCAGGGCCGGGGCTCTGAACAGTCTCCGGCCCTTTGTGTTCATTTTGAGATTTATCGGTTTCGACCATCTGGCTAGTGTCCTATACCGCCCTACCTTTGTAAAGGGCAGGTTTCGGCGTTTCCGGCCCCCCGCGAAACGCCGCGCGGCATCGCCCGGCCCCCCGGATCTTCCCTTGTACGGCGGGTGCAAGTGTAGTACGGTGAGGAATGCCGAACCAAAACGCCCTGCGTTTTGGTTTTCCGGCGTTTCACGGTACGCCGTGAAACGCCGCACAGGGAGCAAGATCCTTCTGAGCAGCCGCGCCGGCAGGGAGGCCGGCGGGGGGATATGTTCTATGAGTTTTGGCGTGAAACGCCAAAACTCACAAGCCCACGAAAACGGCACGGAGGCCGTTTTCGTGGGCCGCGCAAGGGATAGGAGCGGAATTCCCCGCCCCCGGAGGGGGCGGGGAATTGGAGCGGATAGCCCGGTTTTTTGCGGCCCGCCGCAGGCGAGAGCCGCAAAAAATGCGCCCAACCTGCCCTCAATACGCGGCATGGTCTGACCGGTCCGAATTGCCGGGTTGGGGAAGGCTGGACGCCGGCAAGGGGTAATCTTCTGAAAGAATATTGGGAGCTTTTTGCTGTTTTTCTTAAGATGGGGGTCCTTACTTTCGGCGGGGGTTACGCCATGATTCCCGTGGTGGAGCGGGAGCTTATCAACAAGAGGGGCTGGGTCGATATGGACGAGGTGATGGACTATTACACCGTCGCCCAGATTACCCCCGGCATCATCGCGGTGAATCTTTCCACCTTTGTGGGCTGCAAGCGCGGGGGGATCCTGGGCGGGATCCTGACGACCCTGGGTTTTGTGCTGCCCGGCATGTGTTTTATCACGGCAATCGCGATTTTTCTTGCCGGTTTTGCGGATCTTCCGGCGGTTAGGCACGCCTTTACGGGGATCCGGGTGGCGGTGTGCGCGTTAATCGTGGACACGGTGGTAAAGCTGATCAAGGGGGTCTTCAAAAACAAGGCGGCGACGGCCCTCTACGCCGCGGCCTTCGCCCTTTCCGCGGTCTGGGGGCTGTCCCCCATGGCGCTGGTCGCCGGGGCGGGCATCCTGGGGCTTCTGATCTTTCGAACCGGGCCGGACGGCGGGGTCCGGGGGGCGAAAAAAGCGGGAGAGGGGGCTCCTCCGGCGGACAAACCGGATGAATCCGGGGGGGAGGGCCGGTGAACCCGCTTCTCCTCTTTGTCCAGTTTTTTCGAATCGGCCTCTTTTCCATCGGCGGCGGCTACGCGACTCTGCCTTTCCTCTACGAGATGGCGGATAACTACGAACAGCTTAGCCGGGAGGACGTGGGGAACATGCTGGCCGTGGCCCAATCGCTGCCCGGCGCCATCGGGGTCAATCTTTCCGCCTATACGGGCTTCCGCTTCGCCGGGGTCCCCGGCGCCTTTGCCGCCGCCCTGGGGCTGGTGGCCCCCTCAATCATCATCATCGGGATCATCGCCCGGGTCCTGCTGGCCTTTAAGAGCAGCAGGACGGCGGCGGCCCTTTTCGCCGGGTTCCGGCCCGCCGGGGCGGGGCTCCTCTCCGCGGCGGCCTTCGCGGCGGTCGCCGCGGCCCTGTACAATCCCGGCTGGAAGATCTGGTACGAGGCGCTGCGCCTCCGCGAATTGATTCTTTTCGGGGTTCTTTTCTTCCTGGTGGTGAAATTCAAAAAGCACCCGGTCTTCTACATCGCCGCCGCGGCCCTGGCGGGGATCCTCCTGGCCCTGTAGAGGGGGCTGGCGGCAAGGAGCGCGCCCCAAGCCCCGTCCCGCGGCAGACCCCGGCGGCCGGCCGCTAAACGCGCGAAAGCGGCGCGGAGGCTGCGGGCCCCGCAAGCGGCCGGGCCGGGGCTAACGCAGCTTCTTCCGCAGCTTGCGCCGGGCTTTCCGGGCGCTGTCCTGATTTTTCTTTCCCGGAGAAGCCGCGGCTTCCGCATAGACCCGGATAGGTTTCCTGTCGGGAAGGCGGGCGGCGATGACAAGCCACACCAGAGCAAGGAAAATCTCCAGGAAGGAGAGAAGCTGGCCGGTGGAAAAACTCAGCAGGGGGTGGCCGGCGGCGGGGGGCAGGACGCTTTTGACAAATTCGAACCGGTACCCCAGATACTCGTCGGGTTCCCGGAAATATTCCACAAAAACCCGCATGACCCCGTAGATTACAAAGTAGATGCCGAACAAAAAACCCTTGTAGGGCTTTCTGTTGCGGATAGCCCAGGTAATAGCCCAGGCCAGAACCCCCTCAAGCAGGGCCTCGTAAAGCTGGGATGGATGGCGGGGCAGGTTAATCATCCCCCCCTCAAGAGGAATGCCGGCCTTTCCCGCTATCTCCCGCACCCAGCTCTCCCCGGCGGGATAGGGGGTGGCATGGGGAAAAATCATCCCCCAGGGACGGGCGGTGGCCCGGCCGTAAAGCTCCCCGTTGATAAAGTTGCCCAGCCTGCCGAAGGTGTATCCCAGGGGGATGCTGCCGGCAAACATATCGCCGATCTCCCGGGGGTCAAAACGCTTGTACAGGGCGTAGCTGATGATGCCGAAGGTGCCGCCGATGGCCCCCCCGTGGTAACTCATCCCCATAAACCCGGTAAAACGACCGTCCCGGAAGGGCCAAAAAATGAGCCAGGGCTGGCGGCGGTAGTAGTCATCGACCTCGTAAACCAGGGTGGAAAAAATCCGCGCCCCCAGCAGCAGACAGACGATGCAGTAGAAAAACATGCCGGAAAGCTCGTCCCCGGTCATGGGGAAACGCCGTTCCCGCACCTGCCGACGGTAAAGCAGATAGGCGGTCCCAAAGGCGAATATGTACATCACCCCGTACCACCGGATAGGAAGATTGGGGATCAGCTCCGGCTTAAGCCAGCTTGGAAAAGGTATGGCAAGGAACATGACCGCATCCTAGCACAGAACAGGGACGATGTCGCCCGCCGGACCCCATGAACCGCCCCGGACACAGCCGTATATCAAGCCTCTTTTGGGCGCATTTTTTGCGGCTCCGCCGCAAAAAACCGGGCTATCCGCTCCAATTTTTGCTTCGCAAAAATTCCGCTCCTAGCCCTGGCGGGGGCGAACAGCCGCGTCCCTGCGGATGTTCGCCTTCCGGGTTTTGGCGCTTCACCCCAAAACCCATGGATCGTATCCCCCCCCCGCCGGCCTCCGTGCCGGCGCTTTCGCCTCACGGGCCGCCGCGCTCCGCGCAACAGCCCGGGGATGCCGCTCCCCGCGCGGAGTTTCGCGCTCCAGCGCGAAACTCCGAAATATCAGAGGGCGCCGCCCCGGGGATCGTCCTTCCAGTCCAGGTAGCCGTATTTTTGGGCCTCCCCGTCTTTTTTGAACCAGGCCAAAAAATCCTCCCAGATGTGCCGGGGCCAGGGGCTTTGATCGATTTCCGACGCGGTGTACTTCCGTTCTTTCAGACGCTGGAAGCCGAAAATATCGATGACGTGGGATTTTTCCGCCGCGTCCACCGCTTGCTCGGCAAACTGGGCGGGCACAAAGCACACCCCCCCGGCGCTGCCGAATACAATATCGCCGGGCATACAGGTAGCCTCCCCGATACGGGTCGGCCGGTTATAGCCGGTCATCACATAGTCCCGAATGGGGGTGGGATGGGTGCCCCGGTAATAGATCTGGAGGTGAGGAATTTTGATCACCTGATCGATGTCCCGAATGCCTCCCCATATTACCGCGCCGCCCCCCTGGGTCCGGTTGGCCACGGCGGTGGAAAGATTCCCCCCAAAAAAGGTCCCGTAGCGGACCTTGTCGAAAAAATCGACCACCATCACGTCGTCTTTTTGCAGGCGGGTTACCGCTTCCTTGTTGTAATCGTTCTTGTTCGGATCGCTTTTAAACCCGAAATTTCGGGATTCTTCTTTACAATAGAGATCCAGATCTTCCCGCCAGGGGACGCATTCAATCGTCAGGGCCCGGCCCACCAGGGGCGTATCGGTAGAATGGGTGGTTTTAAAATTGGCTTCGGTCTGGAAATCCCACTTCAACCGCCAGGCGTGCATCCAGGCCTCCTCTAGGGTTAAACGGCGCATACGCTCCAGGATCGATTCAGGCACCTTCGGGCGTCCGTCATCCAACCGCTCCCCCTTCCACTGGGGCGTCATCTGCGCCACCTGATCGGGCGTCATAAAAAAGAGATTCATGGTTCCTCCTTTACGGGTTTATATGCCCCGAACACGGGGCCGCAGCCAGGGATCTATGGTGTTAAGCCTTGCCGGCGGAAACTTCAGTTCCCGCCGCCGGCCCTTATCTTTTTTCCTTAACCTTTTCCTTTTCCTTGGTAATCTTTTGATCGAGTACGTCCATCAGCTTATCAATCGCGGGATTGATGTCAAAGTCCTGTTCCTCGACATGAACGGAAACCCCCCAGCGAAAATTCACCGTCGCCTCCGCCTGAAAATTCTTGTCATGGGTCAGGGTGATAAGGAGATCCACAATCATGTTCTCCGCGTTGTGGATACGGGCGATCTTCCGGGCCAGGTATTCCCTGGTTTCATCCGTCAAAGCAAAGTGTACGGCCTTCACGTCGATATTCATACCAGCCTCCTCGAAAAATAATACCACAGAGCGGATGCTCCGGGTAGATCAACGGGCTTGTTCAATAACCCGGTTGGTTATTGAACAAGCCCCGCGAAAAACGCGGGTTTCCCGGGGAAATCCACGCCTTCTTCGTTTTAAGCGGCTGTTGTTCGGAAACTGAAGTTTCTGAACAACTCTAATGCCGGCGATCCGGTTTTATACCGGCAAAACAGCGCGGCCGGCGCCGCGTTCCACCGGCGCGGCCCCTTTGGATTCCCCATTATTTCGCGGAGATCCGCGCATATTCCCCCACGAAGAACTTTCCCGGATTCAGCGTCCGCCCTTTTCACATTCGGCATGGCCGGATCAACGCCGGTGGGGCGATCCCCGGATAAGCTCGCCCCGGTATTTGGCAACGGTCCGCCGGGCCAGGAAGATGCCCTGTTTTGCCAGGAGTTCCGCGATCTTTTGGTCCGAAAGCCTCCCTCCCCCGGATTCCCCGGAATCGAGGATCTCCCTGATGACCTCCTTGACTCCTTCCTTGGAATGCTGCCCCCCCCCTGATCCGGCGCCGCTGATGGAATTTGTAAAGAAATGGCGGATCTCAAAGATTCCCCATTCGGTCTGCATATACTTGCCCCGGGCCGTCCGGGACACGGTGGCCTCGTTGATCTCCAATTCCTGGGCGATGTCGCGCAGGGTAAGGGGGGCCAGGTATTTGGGGCCCCGGATGAAAAAATCCCGCTGAAAGACGGTCACGGCGTGGGAAACCTTGAGCAATGTTTGGTTCCGGTACTTGATCGAACTGATGAAGGCCCGGGCGTCGTAGATGTTTTTCCGGGCGAAATCCCGGGTGTCCTTGCCGCCGCCGCTTTGTCCGGCAAGTTCCCGGAAATATTGGTTGATCCCCAGGACGGGAATTTCCTCCTCGTTCAGGACGATGACCAGTTCCCCTTCCCGGCGCAGCACCTGGACATCGGGGATCACATAGCGGACCTCCCCGGAGGCGAACTGGCGGCCCGGAAAAGGGGAAAGCTCCCTGATGCGCTCCATGTACAGGCGGAGATCTTCCTCGGAACGGCCCAGTTTTTTGGCGGTTTCCCTTATTTTCCCCAGGTACAGGGCCTCCAGGTGGTCGAGGATGCCCTCGATGCCCGGAGGGGCGTCGTTCAACAGGCCGATCTGGACCCGGAGGGACTCTGGATAATCGGAACAGCAGGTCCCCTGGGGGTCCAGGGAACGGACCAGGGCCATGGCTTCCTCCAAGCGGGGGGGATGTCCCTGAAAAAGGGCCTCCACCGGCTCCCGATGGAACCCGTCGGCGTCAAGGTTTTGAATGAGGACCTCGCAGAGGCGGTACAGTTCCCCGTCCAGCGGTTCAAGCCGGATCTGCCAGAGCAAATGCTCCTGAAGGGTCTCCGGACGGGTGAGGACTCCCTCGATGAAACGCTGGCGTTCATCCGACTCCTCCGCCCCCCGCCGGTAGCTGAAACCGGGATCGGAGGAGGCCTCGAAATATTCTTCCTCCTCCCTGACCGGCTTAATCGCCCCTTCCAGAGACACGGTGGATTTATCCTCCACCAGTTCCAGAGCCGGGTTCTGTTCAAGCTCCTCCTGGATCCGGCCCCGCAGATCCAGCAACGGCAATTCCATCAGCTTGATCCCCTGGATAAGCTGGGGGCTCAGTTTAAGACGCTGTTCCTGGATGAGGGCGGACCGTAGCTGCACTATACTATTATTGTAACATTGACGGAGTAAAAGTACCATGCTAAGTTGATCCGCGACGGCGATTCTCCGTTTGGTTCCCGGATCTTCTTAGGGCGGATATCTGTCGGCATCAATGCCGCGGCATTGATGCCGCAGGGGTGAACCGAAAACGGGACCGCCAAAACGCGGGGGCCCGGTATTCGCTCGATATGGGGCGTTTGCCAAGCTGAGCCCGGCCCGCAAGCGGGGGAGTTTCATGGCCTTTGATTTGGAAAAATTTCGGAGCTTCTTTGCCGCCGACCGCTGGGCCGCCGCCGCGGGGGTGCGCATCGATTCGGTAGGGGAAGATTTGGTGGAATGCAGCATGGAGATTGCCGACATTCACCGGAACGCCGGGGGCGCGGTTCAGGGCGGGGCGGTCTTTACGCTGGCGGACCTGGCCTTCGCGGTTCACTCGAACCGGGACATGGTTCAGGGCGCCGATCTGGGGATCACCGTGGGGCAGTCTTGCAGCATCTCGTTCCTGAAGAGCAGCCGGGGGAAGCGGCTGATTGCCCGCTCGGTGTGCCTCTCCAAAGGGAAGACCATGTCGGTCTACCGGATAAGCGTCAGCGACGATCTGGGGGTTCCCATCGCGGAGATGATCGGGAACGGCTTTACCACGGCCAAAAAGTAGTCCCGCCGGGGAGTTGAACGGTTCAGCGCGGAGGCCGGAAAAATTCTTCCGAAAAAGCGAAGGGGCCGATCCACCCTGTGAACATACGATTAAATTTGTGATATAGTTAGAGCGTCTGTCCACAAGGCCGGTTGCTTTGCGGACAAACCGCGGATTTCAGTCCGATTTCAAGGTAGTCTGTCCATAATGCGTCTATATTATAGACAGACTCTAGTTAAACAGGTCAGAGGCGCGGATTCCTTTAGGCGGTCCGTGTTTTTGGAGACTTGCAAACCAGCCTTGGTTGACGGGCAGCCAACCGGGTTATGAAACAGGTCCAATTCATTTAGGAGGAGATTCGGAACATGTTCAAAAAACTTCTTTTACTGATCATGGCGGCGGCGGCGGTTTTTGTTTCCTGCCAGAAACAGGGGGGGGCCTCGGGGGGTCCCGAGCAGGTTGTGTTGACGGTCTGGGAATCCACCAACGGACCGGACGAGTTCATCAGGCGGGCGGGGGAAGCCTACACCGCGCAGCATCCCAATACGACCATCAAATTCGTCAATGTGGAGCTGGGGGATTCGGTCAACCAAATCGCCCTGGACGGCCCGGCGGAAGTGGGGCCCGATCTTTTTGCGGCCCCCCACGACAGGCTGGGGGAACTGGTGGCCAACGGCCATATTCTGCCGACCGCCGGCCTGGATTCTGCGGTCAAGGATAAGATCCTGGGGGCCTGCCTTACGGCGACCACCTATGACGGCGTCCAGTACGGTTATCCGGTATCGGCGGAAACCTACGCCCTCTATTACAACAAGGCCCTTATCGCGGAGAACGAAGTGCCGAGAACCTGGGAGGCCATGGCCGCCTATATACAGAACTTCAGCGTCGCCGGCAAGTATCCCTTTGTGATGGATGTGGGGAACGCTTATTACAGCATCCTCTTTACCACCAAGGGGGGGAACCGGCTCTTCGGGCCCAGCGGCACGGATACCCAGAACACGAACCTGAACTCCCCCGCCGCGGTATCGGGCATGGAGTTTTTCCAGAGCCTCCGCCAGGCCCTGAATGTGCCGGCCGCCGATATTAACACGTCGGTGGCGGACGGCGCTTTCCAGTCCGGCAGCGCGGCCATGCATATTTCCGGCCCCTGGAATGTGATGAATTTTGCAAACGCCGGTCTGGATTTTGGGATCCTCCCCCTGCCGAGTCTGCCCGGGGAAGACGTTCCCGCGGCTTCCTTCTCCGGCACCCGGGTCATGTTTGTCTCGGCTTACAGCGACTATCCCGACGAGGCCAACGATTTCGGCGCCTTCCTGATGACGCCGGAGATGCAGCAGCTCCGGGCCAACATCACCAATACCCTGCCGGCTGTGGATACTCCTACCGACAACCCCTACAGCGCCGGTTTTGTGGAACAGCTTAAATACGCTTTCCCCATGCCGTCCATTCCGCCGATGGCGAAATTCTGGGACGCCATGAACGCGACGAGCGCGAATATCTGGAACGGCGCGGATGTCAAGACGGAACTTGACGCCTGCAACGCCGTCATTTTGGCCGTCAACTAACATGAAAAGCTGTCCGGTTTTACGGACAGCTTTTTTTATACGAACGCAGCCGGACGGAACGGATGAAAGCCCGCCGGATTTCATCCGGCCCCGGTCCGGCGGGGTTTGCGCGATGGATTTTATTCGGCGGGATTTATCCGGAAAGGGTCATCCGGCGGCAGACCCGGGGGCTTTGCATCCCTGGACTTGTTCGGCAATCCGGTTGGCGGTCCGCCAACCGGCCGTCCGGCGGGTCTCCAAAAAACGTGAATTTTTTAGAAATCCGCGTTTTTTGCCAGCGGTTCTCAGTTTGCTCCCGGTCCGTCCCGCGTCGGGGATCTTTCGGCATATTGCTTCGGCAATATGCCGAGGCACGGATGCTGCGGCATATATGCCGTTCATCCGCGGCCCGCTAACGGGGCGGGAAACGGCGAAAGCCCTGCCGGCGGGGGGCCGAAGCAAAACGCGCGAGCGTTTTGAGGTTTGGGTTTTGGCGGAGTTGCCGCATGGAGCGCGGCAACTCCACACCGCGGGTGCACCAGGCGCGAAACGGCAGGGATGCTGTTTCGCGCCCGCGCAAGGGATAGAAGCGGAATTCCCCGCCCCCTCCGGGGGCGGGGAATTGGAGCGGATAGCCCGGTTTTTTGCGAAGCAAAAAATGCGCCCTGCTTTTACTCGATACGCGGCGTTTCCTAAACTGAGCATTGCTGGTTTTTTGCCGTTTTAACCGGACGTTGTTCGGAAACTGAATTTTTCGAACGTAACTTTCATCTTGCAAAGGGCGGTGAACCATGTCGGAAAGCATCGTGAAAAATAATCTGGATACCGAGCGATCCAAGGTACTTATAACGTCTCTCCTTTTTATGGGCCTGGGACATATTGTCTTTTTAAAGCAGTACCTCAAGGGTGCGCTGCTTGCCCTTATCGAGGCGGCGATGATTGTTCTTTCTCCCAGGATCGTAACGATACTGTTTCATCTTGTTACTCTGGGGGAGCCCAAGCCCCATCTTCCCATTCGGCAGCGGGACAATTCGGTTTTCATGCTCATCGACGGAGTTATGATACTGGCGATCCTTGGGATATACCTGGCGGTGTACCTTATCACGGTACGGAGCGCCCTTAAGGGATGGGACGAGTATAAAATTACCGGCAGGATGCCGCAGAGCAAGAATCCTTTTAGCGAACTCCTCAACCGGGCATTTCCCATTCTCGGCCTGAGTCCTTCGGTGTTAATGATAGTGTTTTTTGTCATCGTACCTCTGGTGTTTTCGGTGTTGGTGGCCTTTACCAATTATTCGACCCCCGATCATATACCGCCCAACAACACGATAGACTGGGTAGGGGTGAAAAATTTTGTCGCCATGTTCGGGGGGGAAAAGACATGGACCGGCGCCCTGGGCCGGGTCGCCCTGTGGACTCTGATTTGGGGGGCCACGGCTACCGCCACCTGCTACTTCGGCGGCACCATATTGGCGGTGGTGCTCCACGAGAGCAAAATAAAGATCATTCCCTTTTTCAGGACGATTTTTATCCTTCCCTACGCGGTGCCGGCGGTGGTCTCCATGCTGGTGTGGCAGAACCTTCTTAACGGTTCCTTTGGAACGGTGAACCAGACCCTTATCGCCCTGCATATCCTTAAGGAGGGGGCCGTTATTCCCTGGTTGTCCAGTCAGTGGATGGCGAAATTTACCTGCGTTCTGGTGAACTTCTGGGCCGGGGTTCCCTACTTCATGCTTCTGGTAACCGGCACCCTTACGGCGATTCCGAAGGATATTTACGAGGCCTCCAGCATAGACGGGGCCAATAAAGTCCAGACCTTTACCCGGATCACCCTGCCCCTGGTCCTCTACCAGACCATGCCGCTTATCATCATGTCTTTTACTTTTAACATAAACAATTTCGGCGCCATCTTTTTTCTTACCGGCGGCGGTCCCGTTGTTTCCGACAGTACTACTACCAGCGCCGCGGGGACGGATATTCTGGTAACGTGGATCTACAAACTTACCATTACCCTTATGGATTATAAGTATGCTTCGGTCCTGGCGGTGATGATCTTCGTCGTCCTTGCGCCTTTCGCCATCTTCAACTTTAGGCGCACCAAGTCTTTCAAAGAGGGGAGGATATAAGATGTATAAACTCGTCCGTTTTATCAACAAGGCGATCCTGACTCTGTTTTTGGCGGTGGTGGCCTTTTTTGTGCTTTACCCGCTGGTGTATGTAGTGAGCGGGGCGGTATCGCCGGGAAATTCCATTTCCGATATGTCGATTATCCCCTTCGCCAAGGGCGTAACCTTTGAGCATTTCCGCCATCTTTTCCTGGAGACAAACTACGGCCTCTGGTTCCGCAACACCCTGGTTATCGCGGTGTGTACCTCCTTCCTCACCGTGCTGGCGGCCTCCCTGGGGGCCTATGTGTTTTCCCGCTTCTACTTCACCTTTAAAAAAAGCATGATGATGAGCCTCCTGGTGCTGCAAATTTTCCCCTCCTTTGTGGGGATGATCGCCATCTATGTGATCCTCTATCGAATCGGCGGCCTTGACCGGCTGTGGGGCCTGGTGCTGGTGTACCTGGCCGGCAACATCCCCTACAACACCTGGCTGGTAAAGAGCTATGTCGATACGGTCCCGATGTCCCTGGATGAGGCGGCCCGTATTGACGGGGCCAACAACCTGCGGATCTTCTTTACCATCATCATGCCCATCATAAAACCCATCCTTATTTTCCTTGCCATCTCCAGTTTTACCTCCCCATGGATGGATTTTATCTTTCCCAAGATGGTGCTCCGTTCCAGCGAGAACCAGACTCTGGCCCTGGGGCTGTTCAGCTTTGTTACCGACCGAAAGAACGAGTTTACCAACTTTGCCGCCGGTTCGGTTATTGTATCCGTTCCCTTTGTCGCCTTTTTTATGATCACCCAAAAGATGCTGGTAACCGCCCTGGGCGGCGCGGCGGTAAAGGAATAGAAAAGCTGCAAGCCGTCCGCCCGTTCCGGAAATCGGAAGGGCGGACTTAAGGAACAGCCAGGGGCCGCCGGAGCGAGCCGCGGCGGCCCCTCGGCATAAGCCCCGTTCGCAATCATTTTACGGGGTTTTGGAACAAAAACTTCATTTCCTCAACAACAACCGCAGGCAGCCGGGTTATTGAACAAGCCCCCCCTGTTCCGTCTCAGAAAAGACGGTTGTACTTTATGCTGGTTACGATGTTTTTTTTATCCTGGTCGTAGTAATTCAAATGATAGTCCAGGTAGTCAGGACTCGGCAAAAGGGTGTTCGGGCTGACATACTGTCGTGTATACACCCCGTTATAGGGCAATGCCAGCGTGTATTCGACGTGGACGTGCGTATCGTTCCCGGTGCCGTAGAGTGTATCCGGATAATCGAGCAGCCGCACGGACTTTTCGCCGGCCCCGATTATTTGGTTTGTCTTGTAGGTGATCGCGTCCGTATTAACGTGATTTATCCGCATCCGCAGGCTGCTGCCATAAAGGGAAAATATCGCGTTATAGACGTTTGTCCCCTCAAACATCCAATAGCCGCCCGGAGTCGTAATTGATTCGCCTTTACCCGCTACATCAATCGCGGGATGAGTCTCTATGAGATGGTAGGGATCAGTTTCTTTTAACCTCTTTAGTCCTATGGATTCTGATATAACGCCGAATTCCAATGTTTCGACAACATCACCGGTAAACATCGATGTTACTATATTCTGGTGGTTTGTGCGAAGGTGGTTTAAAAATTTCTGGTTCGCCTTTACCATCCCCATCTGATTCAAATCAAGATACTTGGAAATCATGGCATCGGCGATGCTGGTATTGCCGCCCGCATCGGCGTAATTCAGGAAATCAACTGCACTCCCATAGGTGTTATTGATGAACCCGCTCACAACGTTTTCTCCGGCGCCGATTTCGTTATACAAATTTAACATTGATCCCAGGTTTATTATCTTTCCCATGTTTAACGCGGTCAGATCGCTTTTCTTTATATCCTTTGAATAATTCAAAAAGATCTTCATTTTTCCCGACGGCATCTCGGTCGCAAGCCGAAATTCGGAATTCTCCACCAGGTCTTTCGGGTTCGACGAAATAAGGACATTGAATTTGATATCGACAACCTCATGTTCGCCGTTCCAATGCCAATTTTCGGGATTCTCGTCAAAGGAATGTACAATCCCGGCGGCCGCCATCATGTTGCGGACGGCGGCGACCTTATCGCCCTCCTTTGGATTAATCCGCAGGATATACAACAGGGCGCTTTCTACCGCCGTATCGCTTAAACCCATCGTCCTGTTCGATATGATGATATTTCCGTCTTCATCCCTCAGCGTCGCAAACCCATCATACTCAAGATTGCCCTCCCTGGTGAGTTTCCAAAAGTCCCCGTCCGTCGTGTAATTTTCCAGCGCATAGCGGGCAAAAGAAGCTATATCGCCCGAGGATCCGTAGTACGCCGTCAAATCGTTCACAAGTGTTGAATTTATCCGCAGGTCCATTCCGTTCCGCAGCATCCGGTCCGTCATTTGGGTGTGGGCCAGTACGGCGGCGACGGTTTCCGCGGCATTGCCGGAGGTCATGTATCCGTCCCGGTAAGATTCGTGCTGTAGTATCAAAGCGTCGTTATTGATGTTCCCCGTGTCCGCTATGGTGATAAGCCGGCCTCCGCCAGTGGCGAGTCTTGAGGTGTAGCCGTAAGCGCCGGAGGGCAGCAGAGTCCCGTCAGTATCTATCCGCAATAGATCCCTCCCGGCCCCTATCCGCATGGAGGTATTCTCCGCAGCCCAGTCGCCGTACAAATAATTTCTAAGAAGCCGTTCACGGTCTCCATCGGCCCCATAGCTGCCGTACCGGAGAAGCGCGTAGTCCAGTCCGTGTTTTACGCCGCTGTAGAGATTGCCCGCCAGGTCGATTCCTCCCGCCCCGAGGGACAGGGAAGCGCCGCCAAGGCCCAAATTGAGTTCTAGGAGCCCCGCGCCGCCAAGCTGCCTGCCCAGGTCCCCAAGACCGGTATGGTAATTTTCTCCCAGCCGGTAGCTCATGACCCCCGCCAGGTCCAGCATGCTTCCCAGGTTGGCAATATTCAGGGTAACGCCGCCCATGTTATCGTATGCCTGCCCAAGGCGATCCGCAAAACCGCCGCTGCCGTGCATCATGCTGTCCAGCGCGTATACCCCGTAGCGGGCGGCCTCGCTGTACCCGGCGGCGGCAAGGTTCATCAGGCCGCCGTACAATTTTTGATCGGGATAGGACATGACGCTTCCGGCAAGGCCGCCGATTCCGGCCCCCACAAAAGCGCCCAGGGCGCCGGACAGAGTTTCCGTGCTGTACAGACTCCTGGCGAAGGATTGATAATCAAAATTCCCGGTCTGGAAATCGAAGGCGCGAACCGCGTTCATCGCGGCGGCGCCGGTATAGGTCCTGGCGGCGGAACCCAGGGCATTAAACAGTATGTTCGAGCTTTCTTTTCCTAAAAGGCCGGTCAGGGGTTCCAAAGCCCCCATCCCCAAATTCTTGACGACCTCCAGGCCGCCCGCCGCGGAGGCTCCAAAAGACAGCGCCGATACGGCGGCGTTCATCGCCAGGGACGACAGGACGGTTTCGGGGCTTTGGTAACCCAGGCCCAGATCGAAACCCGCAAAGATCACGTCGTCAACCAACCCTATGAGGGGATTCACCATCCCTCCAATACCCGCGGCCATGCCTACGACATCCCGTATGGTAAAGGCATTCATCCAGGGGAGGCTATCCTCAGACCATAATTTCTGATCGTATAGGGCGCTAAAGGACTCCGTGTAACCGGCGGCGCTCACCCGGCTGTTCCACAGGAAATCGAGCATGATCCTGCCCATTTCCCCCGCCCCCAGGTCAAGGGCGTCGTCAATGGGGCTATGTCGGTAATTTACTTTATCCTTTAGTATCGGCCCATATCCGATATGGGCCCCCAGTTCGCCGTCCCGTACCGAGACCAACTGGTTTACCAGATTCTCGTACTCCCTTTTTTCATCGTTGGTTAGAGAATCGAATCCCTTTGACTCCAGTTTTTCCATCCTGGCCGTCAAATTATTAACCCTGGCCTTTTCCGAGGAGGCGGCCGCCGCGTAACCGGCGGCATCCAGTTCGCCGCGGCCGCGGGGAATCAGATGTTCCATGACTCTTTCATCATCATCAAGACGCCCAAAAATCATTTCCCCCCATTTATCCAGATTCCAGCGGGCGGTTTGAACTAAACGCATGATCGTGTCCGCGTCAAGATCCTGTACGGCGGCGGGGCTCAGATCCACGCCGGCAGCCGGCATGGAACCGGGCCTGTAGTCCTGGTAACGGTGAACCGTTTGGGTCCTGGTGATAGTCTCAAAGGCCGTGGAATCGACGATGGCCTGCCGCCGGATCTCGCCGTCGGTCCGGTATCCGTTTGCCTGTACCAGGTGTTCTTCCCACTCCCACATGGCCTTGTTTTCCGAATCAAGCCGGATCATAAACTGGCGAATCGCCTCGTCAATGATATGCTGCACGTCATAGACGGCCAATTTTGCGGCGGCTTTCCGCATATCGCCGTTCATCTGGTCAAGAATCCTTGATGCGTGGGCAAGATCGGCGGCGAAATTTGTCCGTTTTACCGCGGTTTGGACCCGGGGCCCCGCAAATTCTCCCCTCCCCTCCAGGCTGCTCATGCGGGACAGGAGATCCTCCATAATAGAATCTTCCAGCAGCATATCCGTGTATGAAGACGGATCGAAGGTTTCCCGGTTCATTCTTTCTACCGAAAACCGCGCCAAAGCCTGCCCGGCCATCCGGGCGGCGTCGTTGTCCGCATAGTCAAAGAGTCCGGCATTCTCCACATTCACCGCGTAAAGGTACTGATCCTCGATCCACTGTCTTTTTTCATTCACAAATTCCAGGTAATTAAGATCCCATTCGCCGGTTTTTTTCCGGTATTCATCGGCAAAATTCTTCTGCCAGTTGAAATATCCTTCGTTCATTCTCGCCCGCGCCTTCTCCCATTCGGAAAGCCCGGTCCGCCTTATCTGTTCCACCTGCTCCCGCCATGAATAGAATTGAGCATGAAAATCTTTCATCCGCAGGGACCATTCCCATTCTTTTGCCGATAAAGCAAGGACGGAATTTTCGTCCTCCGCCGCCAGGACGGCCGCCCGCAGCAGAGCGATTTCCTGTTCGGTATAGGGTTCCGCCGTCCGGGTATAGAGGGTCCGGGAGCCAAAGAGTTCCCCCTCTATATCGATTAGGTTAGCGGCGTACCATTCACTGTTCCAACTTCCGTTCCCCAGGGCGGTTTTAAGCAGGGCCTGAATTTCTCCACGGAAGGCATCGGTTTTTCCGTATATTTTCCCGATGATTCTTTCATATTCAGCCCTGGCATTCCGCCGTTCGGCTATATCCAGGCTGGGATCCCCCGCTCTTAAGGCCAAGGCCCTCAGTTCCGCCCGCCGGTCTTCAGGAATCTCCATGGCGGTGTTCATTACCGCGTAGTAGGATTCCATGTTCCGTCTCTGTTCGGCCATGAGCTTTTCCGACTCCGCGTCCAGGTGCTCTTTCCATTCGGCGGCCTCTTTATCCAGGGCCGAATTAAGAATTCGTATGGCTCCGCCTATCGTAGCGCCGTTTTTTGCTTCGCTTTTATCGAATAATTCCCTGGTGTAGAGTTCGGCGCACTCGTCGTATGAGACGGATATTCTGGCCGGGCTTGTACTCAGGATCAGCGAAAGACCGCCGCAGAAATTTTCATAACTCAGCTCCGGTGTTTTATCTGTCCCGTCATCTTCGATCCCGGCCGGTTTCTCCTCGCTCCCATACATCATAACATTCAGCACCTTTCTTTCCTGGGACAAATAGGCCAGGGTCTCCTGCCATTTAGCATAGTAATTTTTGAATTGTGCATGGTAAGCGGAATCGCTGTCGAGATTCGCGTTTGTACCGGCTATAAGACTTTTTATGCCGTTCCCTATATCGTCAACCTGGCCGCGGGTGTGATCCAGGACAGCAGCCGTGGCAAAAGAAGCAGCGGCTCCCGCAAAGGCAACGCCGGCCAAAACTAAAAGACCGGGATTAAAAAAGGAGGCGGCCAACAGGCCCGTCCCCGTAGCGGTCAAGGAAACTCCCAATCCTACGGCCACGTTAACGGCAACGGTATAATTCCGGTATGTCTCGCCCGCCGCCCTTTCCACGAGGGCCATGGACCGGACTTTGAGAAGATTTTCCTCATGATCGGCGGCGTCGCTGATAATATTTCTGCCCCGGTACAGCAGATAACGGGCTATATCCTCCTCCCCGCCCTCCCCTGCCATAATCCGGGTATAGGCGTCTTTCAGCACCTCCCGCCTGGCGGAATTGTACTCAGCCCTTAAGTTAAAGCCGGTGATACTGTAATTCAGGGGAATATCTCCCAGGCTGTAATTCCCGCCGGACCGGGGATCGTTTATTCCCTTAAACCACGCATCCCCTTCCGCCGATCCGTCCTCGGCGCAGTACCGAACATAAAGGGAGGCCAGCATCACGTCGTCATAGTAACCGATACCCAAGGCGGCCATTCTTTTAAGCCATTCGCCCGCTTCATACTCGGCCAAGGTTATGTATTCTTTGGCGCCCACCCTTTCTACCGGCACCGCCTTATCATCGTCAAAATATTTACTAAAGGCTTCCTTGTCAATTTCTACATCCGTTTTTCTTACCGCCGTATTGCCAAGAACTATTCTGCTGGCTTCCGGTCTATCCGGATCATGGGAACCAAAAATGCCTTCAATGTACTTTTCCTGCAACGTGTAGGCCAATACTGCCGTGTAGCCGCCGTCTCCGTCGCTGATAAGGCTTACCAATTCGTAATCGGAGGGAACGACAGAATCGGCCCTGACCACCAGTTTTGCCCGGGCGGATTCCTCCGCCAGCTCCGCCTCGCGGACAACGGCCTGCTGCCGGTCAAGCGCCGATTCTCCTTCGTAGGCCGCGACCATGGCAAGATAATAATTCCGCCTGCTTTCCTTATACGATTCCATAGCCCCGCCGGTTCGGCTGTAGGAATAACCGTCCTTTAGTATTTCCTTGATTACTTCTACGGCGGCCTGCGCCCTTTCCCGGGCATAACGAACCTGAATCAGCTTTTCCAGGGGGCTCAGGTAGTTTTCTTCATTGTTGACTCCAAAATCTTTTAGGTACACGCTGGAGGCCCAGTCGTATATTTCCTGCCTTTTACGCAGATGAAGGCGGGCGGCCGCCATTTCCCGGTAGTACCAATCCATCCGGTCCACGGCGGCATTGTAATCCCTGCTGCTTTGATCAAGAACTTTGACGGCTAAATCGTAGTCATTGTCTAAATATGTGTTGTAGGCCTCCAGCGCGTTGTTCAGGGCCTCTTTTTTCTCCTCTATCAACACATTCAGTTCTTCTCCGCTTTTATTTACATATTGCAGCCTGCCCAGCCCTATGCTCATCATCACGTAGAGGCTGTTATCCATCATGGTTTTCTCGTAATATTCATTCCAGCCCTTTTCCAGGGCGGCGCGGGCCGGTTCCGCGGCGGATTCTCCGCCGCCTTCCCGGTACTGGGCGTAATTCCATTCGTTTTCGCCGGTAAACCATATCCCAGCCGTCAGCGTCTTGTTTTTCAAACCCTGTAAAGCGAGGTCTATAGCATCACCGGTAAAGAGCGAATCTATTTCTTTCAGGATCCCGTTATCCACGCCGTATTCGGACACCCGATCCCCATAGGCGGCCAGTCCATCTATCCAGGAGAACCGGCTGCCGTTTTTTTCCTGTTGGTAGTATTGGGCATAGGTCATGGCGTCGGCCTTGCCCATGTATTCTTTATAGGCGGTTTTTATGACCTTCCCGGTCCACTCGGCCAGGGCTATATAATCCAGGGATGAGGCGTGCTGGTCGAATTCGACCCTGATATGTGCGGAGAGCAGCGCAAATTCGCCGCTCTTCGCTATTTCGTCCAGGCCCGCGGCGCTATAAATTTTATACTGCCAGGAATTATAAACCCCAAAGAGGCTTTCCGCGCGGGCAAATTCTTCACGCGGCACGGAAAGGGGGTATTCGTTTTCCGGGTTGTCGTGAAAATCCCGGACCGCCGCAAATTCCAAGAAGGAGGCAATATATAGGTCCAGAGCCTCCTGCCCCGTCTGGTTAAGCCCCTGTCCGATGTTCCGCAATTCCGCCGCGTATCTCAGGGCACCCGCCCTTCCCGCGGCCCCTCCGGTCCCGTCCCGGAAAGAATCAATAAGGGCCTTGACCGATTCCCGGGCCTTCCGGTTTTGCGTGTTTATGGTTTTCGCGTCGTAAGCGCCGTAGCGGCTCATAATAAGCTGCGCCCGTTCCGCGTCAAGGAGGCCGAGATCCCGCTTCGCCTGCCGCTGCGCCAGCCACAGCGCCGCATAGGCCCCGGCGGGCATGACGAGGGTCCCCGCCATAAGGCCGGCAAGAAGAGGATCCTCCCCGGCGTCTTCCACGGCCTTTGCCAATTCCTTTGGCGGCAGGGACAGAATGTCATTGATCAAGTCTTCCAGATCGGCGCAGCCCTGCGGAGTCACCACGGGGTCCTGGTCCGGCCCCATAAGGGAGGGGAGAACGCGCAGCGCCGCCAGGAATCCGCCCAGCCGGACCCGCAGTTCCGCGTCCGCCGGATCATTCCTGTCTGCCTCCGGCAGGTTCCCTGTTTTCAGGTATTCAATACTCTGCTTCCGCAGCAGGGCTTCCTCCGTATACCATCGGGAGGCTTCTTCCCAGATCTCCCGCATCAGGGCCGACAGAATCTCCTGTTCTTCAGGGGATGCGCTTTCCCGGTAGAGCAAGTCCAGGGCGATAAGGAGTTCCCCGCCGTTTGAATACAAAGGAATTTCCCCCGGCGTATCCCCCCAGCTTATTGAGACGACTATCTCCGCGGGATAAAGCCCCGCCGCGGCCCGCAGTTCCTCCTCCCCGGTGGACTGGGAAATAAGCCGCGTTTCCTCCGCCCTGGATTCCAGTTCGCCGATACCGGGCTGGCCAAGGCCGGCCCCCGATTCCAGGGTTTCCAGGAGGGCGCTTATTTCCATGGACCGCAATATGTTTGTGTAATCAAAGGAAAGGCGGTAATAATCCAGCAGCGATTCCCCCATGGTTTTCGCGCCTTCGTCATCCCCGCCGGATTCAAGGTTCCCCTCCCAAAAATCCAGGATCCGCCGGGCAAGATTCACCAATTCATTGAAAATTGGGGCGGGATTCATCTCCTGGGCGGCGGCCAGTACATTGGCGTAATCCCGCTGGGCTTCTTCAACCGCTCCCCGGAGATCCGCCAACGCGGTCTGGGCTTCGACAAAACGGTCCTGCGCTTTATTCAGGATTAAATCTTTTTCGGCGACAAGGCCGGTCATTTTTTCATAGTTTTTTACCGCCGTGTCATAGGCGGCCCCGGCCGATTCCAGTTCTTTCCGGGTTCTGGCGGAATCTTCGATAACGGAACCGGTTTCCTGGGCGTATTGGCTCAGCGCCTCGGCCACCTCCAGTTCATCGTCCCAATAGCTTAACAGGGCTTCGGATTTTATTAACTCGGTCCGCAGCTCCCCCGAATAGCCTTCGATATGCCCGCCGACGCTGCCCGCCAGCCTATAAAGCCGTCCGGCGGCGGTATCCGCATATTCCCGGTACTTTAGCGCCAGGGAAAGCCAGCCGGTTTCTTCGTCAAGCATATCTTCGGCGCCGGCCATGAACTCGCCGGCGGAGGAGGGCAAGCTCCAGCCCCTTTCACTCAGCGCAAGAAATGATTTTTTTAGCAGTTCAATTTGATTTCGCAGCAGGTCTATATTATCCTTGTTTGGATCGCTTAACTCGTCAATATCAAAATTACCTCCGAAAAAACTTTTATATATATCAACGTCAAGGTCCGCGAGATCTTCCGCGGGGAATTCCTCATTGCCAATGCCAAGCCATTCCCATATTGTATTCCCGTTGGCGGCCGTCTTGGTTAAGGTGTAAACCTTAAGGTACTTTTCATTCCATTGGTCATACCAGCTTTCGATCCCCTGGCTTACTATATCCATCATCTGGCGGCTGCGGATATAAATTTCCGCCTGGGAATCCAGCATCTTTTCTTTTACCTTGCGGTTTTCTTCCGACGCCGCGATAAATTCATTCCGGGCGGTCTCAATTTCCGCGCTAAGACGGGACTGGCTTTCCTGCCATTTGGCGAAGCCCTCGTCCAGCTTTTTCAGTATCGCCGCCTCCCATGCCTTCTGCCGTTCCGTCAGTTCCATGTAGGCCTTATTCCAGGTCTCCTCCCCGGCAAGATAAGCGTCCTCCGCCTCATGCTCCCATTCGGCGCGGGCGGCCAGAAATCCCAGCTCCGCTTCCTCCCAACGGGCCAGCCCCTCCTCAAAGGCCCGCCTGAACTGGTTGAGCCAGTCCTCGGCGGCAACGGCTATTCCCTCCTCGTCTTTCGCGGAAAAAGCGGCGTCAAGCGCCGCGAATAATTCCCTGGTCCGCTCTCCGGCGGCGGCCTCCGCTTCATTGGCCAGCTCGCGGACAATAACAGCCGCCGCCTCATCGGCGGCAAGTTGTTTCATACTCCCCTGGTCGTAGAGCAATTCCACCATAAGCCGGTTCTCCTCCGCCAGGGCGATCCTGCCGTACTCCTGGTTAATGACCGCCCGGCGTTCCTCCGCCACGGCGCGGATCAGCTCCTCCCGTTCTTCGCCGCTCAGATCCAAATTCCTGAACCGATCTTCCAGTTCCACATAAACCAGCCCCTGCTGTTCCTCCCAGGATTCAAGATAGCGATCCACCAGTTCCCCGGCGGTCCGTTCCCAGGCCCTCCTTGCCCCCTCGGCGCCGGCCAAACTCACGATCCGCCCGGAACTCCCGTAGTTCCATGCCGCCGCGGCCTCCCGCAGCAGCGCCTCCAGATCGGAACCGGCAAACCCCGCCTGTTCGTTGTAGAGCCTCTCGCTGGCCCACCGGATATAGGCGGCCTCTGTCTCCTTGCGGTAACTCAGCTCCGCCCGCTCCCTTTCCCGCCGCCAGGATTCGCCGTCCTGTTCCAGCAGCCACAGGGCCCCGCTCTCCCATTCATACATGGCCGCCTCCAGCCCCGCCTGGGCCAGTTGTTCCCAGGTCTGGGCCCTCCGCTCAGCCGCCGCCCGATCCAGGTAATGCTCCAGCCTGGCCATCCCCCGCCGCAGATCCGTCCGCAGCTCCTGCGCGGGCAGCATCATGGAAAACTGGCACTGAATCAGCACCACAGCGATCATCCTGCCAATCCGTGAATTCATATTCCCCCCATAGCGCGTATCGCGCGAATCAAGGTATCCCAGCCGGGCCGCAAGGTCCGGTTGCCTCATCCTTTAGTGGCGCGGACCCGGCGTTTTGCTTGGGTTTTGGGGAAAAAAATTGTTTTTTTGGGAAACCGGCATCCCGGTCCGGAGAAGGCCGTATGTCAAGCCTCTGTTGGGCGCATCCCCGCCTCCGGCGGGGACCGGGCTATCCGGGGCTCCGCTGCGCTCCGGCCCCGCCTGCGGCGTGGCTGCTTCGCACCCCTCCTATCCCTTGCGCGGGCGAACATCCGCATCCCTGCGGATGTTCGCCTTCAAACACAGCCGGCCTCCCTGCCGGCAGCATCCCTGCCATTTCTGGACGCAAAAGAATTTACCACGAAGGCGAAGAAGGCGCACGAAGATCGGAAACAGAAGCGCATATCCATTCCTTCGTGTTCCTTGGTGCGCCTTTGTGGTTTTACATTCCTGCCCCGGTCGTTTCTGTCCACAGATTACGCAGATTTTTACCACGAAGGCGAAGAAGGCGCACGAAGACCGGAAACAGAAGCGCATATCCATTCCTTCATGTTCCTGGCGAGCCGTAGTGCGCCTTTGTGGTTTACATTCCTGCCTCCGGTTCTTTCGCTTTCCCGGTGATGCAGGGCAAGCAGCCCGCTAGTGCGAGACGCTTTTTGAGAATATATTGATTATCACAACCCCTATCAGAATAAGACATATCCCAATAATCGCCGGAACATCCAGTCTTTGCTTAAAAAAGACAAAACCGATTGTTGAAATTAAAACTATGCCTATGCCGGACCAGATTGCATACGCGATACCGATTGGAATGTAGGTAAGCGTCTTTGATAAAAAATAAAAGGCGTTGGCATAGCCAATTACAACAAAAATCACCGGAACAAAATTCTTAAATTCATTTGAATATTTCAAGGCCGTAGTCGCGATTATTTCCGATACTATCGCTATTGACAAAAACAGGTACTTCATCGCCATGCCTCTATAACAGAGCCGTTCAAAAATTTCATATTCCGGCCAGCAACGCCCAATTCCATTATATCTCCGTAAGTATAAACCTACAGCCCTTTTTACCCATAGTCGTTAATGCGGAAGCGGCCATTTCTACATTCACTCTTTTCCCCAGCACCGTCTCCAGATGATGTTTTATGTGTCCACCGCAGCAATAACAGTACGTCTTTGACATTTCCCTGTCCATTATTACCTTCAGGCAGGAACATCTCTTTTCCGGGATCTTTTCGTCGAAAAAACTCACTTCATATATGCCTTCGCCGATTATTTTTATTTCATGCCCGAATACATAATGCGTTTTATTTATGGCGTTTATCCTTTCTTCGGTTGTCCGGTAATTTTTATTTGCATCCCTGCATAATTTTTTCCGTTTTCCCTCCAAACAACAGGCGCAATCCTCACGGACCGTCTTTTTTGTTTCCTCGTCAAGCAATTCATCCATCACATTCATGGCATGAAAAAACCACTCGGCCCTTGTTTCATACTTGCTGGTTTTTTTGATCAACTCTCCCGATTGCATGATCTTTCCGCGAATATCCTCATCTATCCCGTTTTTTATCAGACTCTGGTAAAGATCTTCTATCTTTCCATATTCGTATCCCCTTGTGTATCCTTCATTTTTCCAGTATTTAAAGGCGGCCATTTTTTTCTCCAATGGACTTGTTCAACAAACCCGGCTGCTTATTAAACAAGCCGTGCGAAACCCGCGGATGTTCATGCCCAGGCCCCCGCGGCCCTAAAATCCGCGCAACCCGCGGGCGCCGACACCCGGTCTCCAAACTTTGCAGGCTACGGGGATTTTATATTCTTCAGAAGTTTCACCATATAAACTTCCATATAAAGCAGCAGGGAATCCTGGTCGGTCAAAGTCCTGAGGCTCTGGTTCCCGTAAAGAAGCCCCCGGGCCAGATCCTCTAATTGCGTCGTGGAAAGACGCTGCTTCTTCCACACCCGCAGGGATTTAACCAGATTATCCTTCACCAGGGAGTTCACGTCCTCCACCAAATTCTGCTGGGCCTTGGGATCCAGAACCATCACCCAGTGGCGCTGCAATTCTTTCAGGTAGCTATTGATGTCCTTGTTTTCGGGAACCAGCTCGGTTTCCATTTCTTTAACGCTCGTAGTAAAATCTTTCTGCTGACTCTTGCCCTGTTCGGCGGGGACACCGGCTTCGGCGGCTTCAGCGCCCCCGGCCTTCCTGGCGCCCTGCTGTTTCTGGTTTTTCTTTTTTCCCATTTTAAAGAAAAAGGCGGCGATAGACCGGATGACGGGAATAAAATACCAAAAGGGCAGGAACATTTTTGCGTCAAAGATCAATTCCCGGCGTTTTAACGAGAAAAGCTGGCTGTAGGGCAGAAGCCTTCCCCGTTCATAAATTCTAAAGGCGACGGGAACGGCCTTTTGAACACGCTCCACCTCATCGAAGACCAAATAAAGTTTCTTGTCATCCAGAAAACCGCTCAGCAGAGGATTTGACGATGCGTTAAGCCCCGCCAGGAGCCGGTCGAATTCCGCATCGTTGTCCATGGCCGGTTCGGACTTAAAATTATTCAGCATGGCGGTCCAGCGGTTAAGAATGGCCTGCTTCATCCCCCCCTGGGCGTCAAGGATAAGCCGGGCGACCAAGGGCAGATAGCGATCCTTTTTCAGGTAATACGGTTCATTGTTCTTCGTCTGCACCACCAGCCATTCGGGGAGCATGCCGTCCACGTTTTCGGTAGTCATTTTTTTAATATGGGCGTTAAGATCATCCGGCGTATATTGATTTAAAAGCGGCGTTCCCTTCGGATCGGTAAATTTAATAATCTGGTTCTGGGTAAAATAATAGGGGGCCCTGTCCATATTCTGATCCAGACAACGCAGGGCGGTTTCCTTTACCCGTTCTTTTTGCAGCCGGGACCTGTAATAGTTAAGACAGATTTCGATAACGCAGACCGCTTCCAACACGGCAATATCGGAAGTAAACCTATCGATCTTTTTGTGAATATCCCCCTTGATAAGGGAACACAGGGAAGCCCAGAAAAGGTAGGCTATTTCCCCCCCCCTTTCTATAGAATCCAGACAATCCCGGGGACGGGCAACCACCATTTCCACATTTTCCCGCAGAATCCCTTCCCTGCCCTGAAGCATAGGCATCAGCTTATGCAGAATATACTCTTTGTTGTTATGCTGATCAAAATAGTTCCGAATCTTAAAAACCGCCGCCTCCAGCAGAATATGGGGAATCATGGCCCCCAGAATCAGCGCGTCCATACTCTGGTCCGGGAATATCATCTTAACAATCGGAATACGGGAACCGGAGAACTCGTCAAAGTAGGCGTTCAGACCGTAACCCAAATTGACAACCAGAACCTGGTCCTGCGGCAGCTTAACCTTAAAGGTCTCCTCGTTGGGAAAAGGAACATCCGCGACAGCGTCTAAATCGTGATAAGCCTCCTTCAGCCTGTCCACCATGTAGTAGGGCAGGTAGATCCGGCCCTCCGGCGAGTCGGTAAGAAGGACGCAGCGGCCGTTTTCGGTGTACGCACCCAGGGCGTCCCAGAATTTCAGACTGACCTCCGGGATCCATTCCGCCCAGGTAGGCTGCTCCACCGCCAGATGATGGACGTATTTCGACAAAAAGGCAATAAAAGTCCCTATGTCAACATAGGGAGATCTGATCTTATGAGAGTAGGCCCGTAAAATTGCATAAAGATCCGTAACTTTCGCCATAATCCTGATAAGTATATCGGAAATTCCTTTCTTTGTGATGAGGGGCCCCCGAAAATTCTCCAAGCCCCGGCCTGGAAGACCCCGAATTTCGTGTATATCCTGGGCGCATCCCCGGCACGGGGCCGGGGACCGGGCTATCCGCTCTAACAAAAACCCTGCGGGTTTTTATTCCGCTCCTATCCCTTGCGCGGGCGCGGCTAACCAAAACGCTGCGCGTTTTGGTCCGCATCCATGCGGATCTGCGCCTCCCGTTCCGGGTTTTTGCTCCGCAAAAACCCAGGGAATTTGCCCGCAGCCGGGAGTTGGCGCGCTCCCTGCGCCAACTCCGCAAAAACAAGGGACCCGCACTTTGAATTTGACGGTCCGTTTTCGCTTCGGCCCCCGGAACTACACCGGAATCTCCCGCTCGCTGAGCCCGTAACCTTCCCCCTGCCGGCGGTCCCCGGCGGGCTCCACATGGACCACAATATCGTAGATGCCCTCCAGCCGGGCCTTGATGGCCTCCTCCACCTGGGTGGCGATGCGGTGGGCGGCGCTGACCGTCAAATCCGCCGCCACCTCAATGTCGATATCAATGTCCCAGAGCCCGGCGATACGGCGCATCCGGGTACGGTGGGGATTCCCCGCCCCCTCCACCGTATGGACCGCCGCAAAAACCGCCTGGTACGCCTCCGTCCCCGCGCTGCCGTCCATCAACTCCAAATTTGCCTCGATAAAGATTCCCACGGCGGAACGGATCACCCAGAGCCCCACCAGGATGGCGGTAACAGAGTCGACGGCGGCGGCCCCGATCCCGATGGAAAAGCCCAGGCCGATAAAGACCCCCACGGAGAGAATCACGTCGGCCCCCATGTTTTTGGCGTTGGCCCGGAGCATGGCGGAATCCGCCTTCTTGCCGAAACGGTACTGAACAAGGGCCAAAAGGCCCTTCCCCGCGATGGAAACCAGGGAAGCAACCAGGGCCGCCGTTCCGGGTATCTCCCGGACGCCCCCCGTTAAAAGCTGGCCGGCGGAATTCAGAATAAGCTGGGCCCCGGCAAAAAAAAGCAGGAAGGCCAGCAGGGCGGTGGCCACGGTCTCCGCCCTGCCGTGGCCCCAGGGGTGGCCCTGATCCGCCGGACGGGACACCACCCAGGACACCACCAATGCCATGAGGGCGATGCCGATATCTACCAGCGAATCAATGCCGTCCCCCAGGACCGCCAGGCTGTTGGCCGTAAGCCCGGCGGCGATCTTCAGGGCCCCCAGGGCCAGATTCCCCCCCAGGGCGATAAGAGAGGCGGTTTTGATCATCCCCGCCCGGTTTTCAATATTCCGCAAGATCCCCTCCCGTAAAGCCGCCCCAGGGCCGGCGGCCCTGAATGCCGCCTTTTTTAATGAGACTCGTTCAGAAACTTCAGTTTCTGAACAATAACCGTTTAAACACGAAGCGCAAGACCTGTTCAATAACCAACCGGGTTATTGAACAAGCCCGTTAAAGCGAGGCAAACAGGGCGGTGTAGAACCGGATCGCCAAAAAGAAATTCTCCAGGGAAATCCGCTCGTCGTGGCCGTGGATTGAACTCATGTCCTCCCGGGAAAGCCGCATGGGGGTAAAGCGGAAGGTCCCCTCCGCCAGGCCCTGATAATGCCGGGAATCCGTACAGGCGGTCATAATAAAGGGAATGGGGGCGGCGTCGGGGAAGACCGCGGCAACGGCGTCCGCCATCTCCCGCCAGCCCGGCCCTTCCATCCGTCCATGCCCCGGATGGGCGGGAACCGGCCCGGAGGCGGCGCCCAGGACCGAAATATTCACCCGCTCATCCCCCACCGCCCAGCGAAGGTGGTCAAGGACCTCCTCCACCGTCCAGGGGGCGAGGATCCGCAGATTGACAACGGCCCGCACCTGGGAGGGCATCACGTTGTCCGCCGTGCTGCCCGAAAGCTGAGTCAGCGCCGCCGTCGTATGCAGCATGGCGAGAATCTGCGGATTCCCCCGGAAAAAAAAGGCCAGGAAGGGGGAGATCAGGGGGCCGAGAAAGGTCAGAATCCCCGCCTTCGCCGCGCCGGACCGGGAAGGCCCGGCGGAACCGGCGGACCGTAATGCCAGCAGCCGGGAAAAAAAGGCCCCCACAACGGGGCTTATGCGGGAGGGGAAGGGCCGCCGGGACACCCGCAGCAGGGCCCGGGCCAGCACTGCCGCCGCCTGCACCCGGGGAGGCTGGGAAGCGTGCCCCGGCCGCTGGGAAACTTCCAGGACCGCGCTCAGGAATCCCTTTTCCTCAACCCCGAACAAGGCCAGGGGAATTTTAACGCCCCGGACCTGATTCATAACCACCGGACTCCCCTCATCGAGGATCCAGGAAAAGGTTTGCCCCCGGCTGGAAAACCAGGCCGCCGTATGCCGGGCCCCCGACAGCCCGGAACGCTCCTCATCCCCCCCCAAGGCGAACCAGATCTCTCGCTTCGGGCTAAAACCCCCTTCGATGAGCCCTTCGGCGGCCTCCAGGATGGCGATAAGGCTTCCCTTCATGTCCTGGGCGCCCCGGCCGTAGAGAAAGCCCTCCCGAATCTCCGCCCCAAAGGGATCCACGGTCCACTTGTCCGCCTCCGCCGGCACCACATCGTAGTGGGCCAGGATCAGGACCCCGCCGTTTTGCGGGGCGGACTCCCCGGCGGCCCAGCGGTACACCAGGGCGTAGGGGCTCAGGACCCAGCGTTCCGCGGCGCGATGAAAGCAGGGATAGGATCTGATCAGGAAATCCTGAAAAGCCCCCAGCCGTTCCTCGGCGGCCTCCCGAGCCTCCGCGGAATCCTCCCCGGGCCAATCGGTCTTGATTCGCAGGGCCCTGCGGAAACGTTCAACCGCCCCTTCCTTTTCCATATCACTTTAGTATAGGCCGGAGGAAAGAGGGAATGATATACTTCCAAAGAGGAATTTACGATGCGATTGAGCGAAATCTCCCCGGCGCCGCGGAAACCCCGCGCCCCCGCCATACGGTTCCGGGTCATGCTCCTGATCCTGCCGCCGATTTTGCTGGCGGCCCTTCTGCCTTCCCCGGCGGCGGGCCAGACGGGGGATACCGTTGTGTATGTAACCAACACGGGGGAAAAATACCACCGGGAACATTGCAGGAGCCTGCGGCGATCAAAGATCCCCCTTTCCCTGGCCGACGCGGTGAAGTCCGGCTACGAACCCTGCGGCATCTGCGATCCGCCGGTCCTGAGCCTCCCCGCGGCCCCCGAAGAAAAGTCCGGACCGGAACTCTACCGGCTAAACAACCAGGAAATCGGCGGCATAGAGGGGGCCGATCTATCCCGCATGGTCCGGGCCGACGTGGTGGACCATGTGGACGGCGACACGGTGCGGCTGCGGATAATCGATCCCCCGCCGGGACTCCACGCCCTGGAAACAATCAGGATGATCGGCGTTGATACGCCGGAAACCGTCCACCCCCGGCGGGAGTTGGAATATTTCGGCAAGGAGGCCAGCGAGTTTACCCGGCAAAGACTTTTGGGAAGATCCGTGCTGCTGGCCTTTGACTGGGATCTGCGGGACCGCTACGGCCGGCTTCTGGCCTATGTCTTCGGCCCTGACGGGAAATGCCACAACGCCGCCCTTATCCGGGAAGGCTATGCCCACGCATACACCAGGTTCAGCTTTCATTTTATGGAAGAATTCCGCCGTCTGGAACAGGAGGCCCGCCAGGCGAAGCGGGGCCTCTGGGGGCCGTAGGCCGCGAAGCCGGCCTACGGAGTTTCGCGCTCCGCCGCGAAACTCCGCACGGTAGATGACCTCCCCGCCGCGAGCGGCGGGGTATTCGACTCCACTGCGAATAAAAGCATCAAGGCGCCGGGCGGAGCGCGGCGCCTCAAAGGCGAAAGCCGCGCGGGCGCGGCTTTCGCCCGCGCAAGGGATAGGAGCGGAATAAAAACCCGCAGGGTTTTTGTTAGAGCGGATAGCCCGGTCCCCGCCGCAGGCGGGGATGCGCCCGGATCTTGACAGAGGCCGCGAAGCCCTTCCGCAAGTTCAGGCCGGATCCGCCGCCCCGGACGCATTAACCGGCCAGGACCCGGTGGGTTTCCTTAAGCTGCTCCCGGATGGGCAGGCTCTGGGGGCATTTTTTCTCGCAGGCCCCGCAGTCCACGCAGGCGGCGGCGTTTTGATACTTCCGCCAGGGGCTGTTGCCGATTTCCGCGTAGGATTTTTTCGCGAAATCGGTGATTTTGTAGACCCGGTGGTAGTTCATAATCGTGAAGATCTCCGGGATGTTGATCCCCTTGGGGCAGGGCATGCAGTATTTGCAGCCGGTGCAGTACAGTTCCGCCAGCCGCTCGTTCTCCTTAAGCATGGCCTCGATGGTCTCTATCTCCTCCGCGGACAGGGCGTCGGTGCGGGAGGCGATGGCGGCGTTTTCCTCAAGCTGTTCAATGGTGCTTACCCCGGAAAGGGCCACATTGATGTGCTGGTTCGCCAGGACGAAGCGCAGAGCCACCTCGGCGGAACTTTTTACCTTGCCGGGAAGCATGTCCTGAATCACCTGGGAGGGGGCCCCCAGCCGGCCTCCGCCTACGGGCCCCATGATCACGGTCCCCAGCCCCATCTCGTGGGCCAGGGCAATGCCGGGTTCCTTGTTGCGGTCCATCAGGTTGTACTGGCACAGCACGCTTTCCAGCACCCCCTCGCCGTTTTTAAGAATCTCGATAAGCCGGTTCCCCTCCTCCGCCCCCGCTTCCCGGTCGTGGAAGGAAAAGGAAATATGCCGGATCAGCCCCTGCTCTTTTAGCTTTTTCGCCCGCTCGAAGGGACCGTCCTTGGCCTTGACCTTGGTCAAAAAGGTGTCCAGGGAAATGCCCCAAAAGTGGTAAAAGTCGATGTGGTCGGTCCGCAGATTCTCCAGGGACCTCTCCAGCCGCTTCTCGTAGTCGTCGCCGGAATCACTTTCAATAGGATTCTTGGTGGAAATCCATACCTTGTCCCGGCGACCGTCCACCGCCAGCGCCTTGCCCAGAAACACCTCGCTCAGCTTGTCGCAGTAATAGGGGGCGGTATCAAAATAATTAACCCCCAGGTCCATGGCCCGGTGGATCAGGGCGACAGACTGCTCCTCATCGAACACGGTCTTGCCCTTCTCTTCATGAGAGGGCAGCCGCATACACCCCATGCCCAGACGGGACACCTTCACACCGGTTTTACCAAAATCAACGTACTGCATCACAAACCCCCATTCATAGGTTTTAGTTAGGTCGGATTCATATTATCAGATATCAGGTGTTTCC
>JAIRSD010000037.1 GCA_031255615.1 Treponema sp.
CTGAAATTGTCGATAGGCGGGGCGGTTGTTTTTTGAGGGGAAAAATGTGAATTTTTTGACGGAATCCGGGGGTTTTGCCGATTTTGGGGCGGTTTTTGTCCGGAAAACGAAGTTTCCGCGCAAGGTCAAAGGGTCTTTTTTTTATGCGCTGGTATTGTTTGGGCGGCGGATATATCCCCTGAATTTTTGACTCGCGAAGATTCAGGGGGCGGAATCTGTGCGGGGGAGGGCGGGGGTTTCGCGCAGGATTTCTGCCTGGTTTAGGGCGACGGAAGCGGCGAGGACGGCCGCGAGGTCCGGGGCGACGCGGCGGGGCAAAAGGGCGGCAAGGGTCCGGGCCTGTTCGCGCTGTTCCTCGTTATCGGCCTGGTTGATGAGGAGGACCCTTTCGCCCCGGGCGGCGTGGAAAAGGCCCCGGACTGCTCCGCCGCCGGGGGCGGACGCGGGGCCGCCGGCGATCACCGCCGCAAGGTGGGCGGGGCGCAGGGTGTCTCCGGGCGCGGCGCCGCAGAGGGCGGTAAATTGGGGAATCCTGAACACCAGGTCCGGGGAAACCTGTTTCCCCAGGGGGCTGATGGGAATGACGGCGACGGTGGCCGTGGTATAAAGGGGGACCACCGGTTCATATTCGGCCCAGCCTTTAAGGGGCAGGTTCCGGGAACCGTCTCCTTCGAGGAGCACCAGGTCGTAGCCGGGTATCATCCGCTCCAAAAGATCCGGCGGCAGGGATTCCAGCTTGCCCGTCTCCCGGTTCAGGGAACCGGCCAGGCTGATTCCCGCGGGCGGGGGAATCCCCGGTTCAGGAAAAAAGGCGGCCCCGCTAAAGCGGTCGTGATCGTAGCAATGCTGCGCCGGCGGCGGGGGGTACATCCGGGTGGTGGGGCTTACCAGGACCCGCCGCCGCCGCTGGCTTTGGGCCAGCAGCCAGATGAGGGAAGTTTTCCCTCCGCTCCCGATGACTGTTATGACCACCGGGCCGCGGGCGGGCCGCGCGGGGGATTCCGCGGGCGGGAAAAAGCGCCGCTCAAACCAGCAGCTTAGGGATTCCACGGGCCGTCCGCCTGGGCGCAGGGTTTCTCCGCCCGGATCGGGGGAGATTTTCCGGCGGCGGAAAAAGCGGGGGAGCCGGTCTTTCCGCGTCTTCTTCGCGGTATATGTCTTACATCCATGTCTTCATCATTTTCATCATCTGCCTTTTTGCCCTGGCAAGGGGCCGGCAGGGAGGCCGAACCAAAAGGCTGCGTCTTTTGGTTTTTCGGAGTTTCCGCGGAGCGTAAACTCCACGGCGTGGACGCCGCGCCATAGGCGCGGCAAGTCCGAAGGCGAACATCCGCAAGGATGCGGATGTTCGCCCGCGCAAGGGATAGGAGGGGTGCGGAGCAGACCCGGCGCACCGCGCCGGGGCCGGAGGCGAAGCCGCAGCCCCGGATAGCCCGGTCCCCGCCGGACCGCAAGGGCCGGCGGGGATGCGCCCAACATATCTACGATACGCGGCGTTTTTATTTCATTTTTTATTTGATGTCGTACACGCTGCGCAGTTTTAGGCCCTGGGGCTTGCCGCTGAGGATTTTTATTTTCCTGGTCCCCGCGTCCATGTCAAAGTAGTTGTCGGAAAGGACCAGGTCTTCCCGGCGGTTCAGGATTTCCACGGCCCTGGCGTAGGCGGCGGCTTTGACGGTGATGGTGTCGCCGTTGACGGTGCAGCTTAGTTTGGGGTCCGCCCAGTGGAAGAACTTGGGGAGGGAGAAGATGACGGTTCCTTCCGAGATGGCGGCGGTTCCGTCGAGCAGGCGGTAACTGAGGTACTGTTCGTTGAGGTCGATGTCGTTGACCAGCACTTTATCGAGCCACAGGGAGCTGAGGGGGGGGACTTTGACGGGGAGGGTCTTTTCTTTCAGGACTTTGGCGTGTTTGTCCCGGATTTCCCAGGCTACGGTCAGTTTCCGTTCTTCGCGGCTTTCGTTGGCTACGGAAAGGCGGAAACTTTTTTCAATGGCCGCCTTTACCTGGGGCTGGTGGTTGGCGTTGGGGTTCTGAGTTAAAAGGCCCTCCTCGTGGCAGGAGATCATCAGGGGCTGGAAGAAGCGGCGGGCGTAGTAATGCAGGGCCTTCCAGCGGTGGTAGTAGTCTATGGAGGCCCAGGAGGTGACGGGCCAAATGTCGTTAAGCTGCCAGTAGATGGCCCCCATGCAGCGGCCCCGGTTGCGGCGGAAATGCTCCACCCCGTACTTGATGGCCTCCGCCTGGAGGAGTTGGGAGGCGTAGAGGAACACGTCGAATTTGGTGGGGTACAGGAAGGTCTGGTACATATAGTTCATGATCTTCCCGTTGGCGGCGTTGTTCCGCTGGTGCCGCTCCATGACGTAGGAGAAGGGGTTCCGGTCTTCCGGCAGGGTAAAGGCCTCCACGGTTCTGAGGCTGGGGTAGGCCTGGAAGCCGAATTCCGAGGCGTAGCGGAAGAAGTAATGCCGGTAATCGGAAAAGGGTTTGTTTCCGTGCCACACGTCCCAGTAGTGGACATCCCCCCGGTTGGGATCGTTGGGGTTGTCGAAGCTGCCCCCGGAGGAGGGGCTGGCGGGCCAGTAGAAGGTTTGGGGATCCAGTTCCTGGAACAGCCGGGGGAAGATGTACTCGTACATCTTGATATAATCCGCCTTCTGCTTCATGGTGCTGACCCACATCATGCGGTCCACAAACATTTCCATTTCGTTGTTGCCGCACCACAGGGCCAGGGAGGGGTGGTGGCGGATCCGCTTGATGTTGTCCGCCAGCTCCGCCTTGATGTTCTCCTCAAAGGCGGGGCTGAGTTCGTAGACCGCGCAGGCGAACATGCAGTCCTGCCAGACCAGAAGCCCCAGTTCATCGCAGATGTCGTAGAAGAAGTCGTCGGGGTAGTAGCCGCCCCCCCAGACCCGCACGGAGTTGAAGTTGGCCCTGACGCACTGCTCCAGGAGTTTGCGGGTGCGCTTTTCGTTGACCCGGGACAGGACGTTGTCCTCCGGGATGTAGTCCGCCCCCATGGAGAAGATGGGGACTCCGTTTACCTCGGCGGCGAAACTTTCCCCCCACTTGTCCTTTTGTATCCGCATGGTCATGGAACGGAGGCCGTAGCGCCGCTCCCAACTGTCAATCTCCCGGCCCCGGGCCAAAAGGACAACCTTTACCCGGTACAGGGGCTGGGGGCCGTAGGTGTTGGGCCACCAGAGTTCGGGATTCTCTATCGTCACCTTGGCGGGGGAACCTTCGTAGACCCGGCATTCCCCTGCGGGATCGGTAATCTCCACATTCCAGCTTAGGGCGGTTTTCAGGGGCTCCTTCCCGGCATCCCAGTGAACGGCGACCCCCAGGTCCACCGCCGCCTTCCGGTGCTTCTGGGTAATGTAGACATCCGCGATCCGGGCGGTGTTAAAGGCGACCAGCCGGATATCCCGCCAGATTCCCGCGTCGGGAAGCCGCGGACCCCAGTCCCAGCCGAACATGCAGTGGGCCTTGCGGAGATGGGGGAAACCCTCCAGCGCGTCGCTGGAACCGTCCACCTTGACCTTTTTCTGCGCTTCCCGCAGAAACACAAGGGGGGACCGGAACAGAATCCGCAGGGTGTTTTCCCCAACCTTAAGCTGTTTCTTAATGTCGAATTCCCAGGTCCGGTGCATGTTGTCCGCCTTCCCCACCGGCGTGTTGTTCACGAAAAGCTCCGCCAGCGTGTCCAGGCCGTCGCAGCGGAGCAGCACATTGTCGTTCCCCAAAAGCCGCTGACTCACCTCGAAACTGGTGCGGTACTCCCAGTCGTCCTCCATAAGGGCCAGGGCGGCGTCCTCGTTATCCCGCCAAAAGGGGTCCTCCATCTTTTTGTTCGCCAAAAGGTCGCTGTACACAGAGCCCGGTACAACAGCGGGCAGCCAGGCCCCCCCCTTGGCGTTCCTCATATTCCAATTCCCGTGAAGCCTCTGGATCGTCATGTTTCCCCCCTTCGCGGCGCGGCGCCGGATTCATAAATGCGATGCCCCAGTATACTCCGCCCCCGGCCTTTTGAGGAGGGGGAAATTTGAAGGGGCGATTACGGTGTGGAGCATCGGGGGGCGGAGGTTCACGGAGGTTCGCGGGGTTTTGCGGGGTTTCGCGGCGCGCCGCGGAACCCCGCAAAAACCGCAGCGCGCGGCGTTGGGGGGCAGCCGCACGGCGGGCGGAAGCTGCGGGACTTCGCCCGCGCGGGGAATTGCCGCCGGATATTGGACTTGTTCGATAACCCGGTTGGTTATTGAACAAGCCGTGCGAAAAACGCGGATTTCCCGGGGAAATCCATGTTTTTTTCGTTTTTAAACGGTTGTTGTTCGGAAACTGAAGATTCTGAACAACCCTATTATTCACCGCCCGTGACCGGGGCGGTTCCGATTCCCAGGCACAGCGCCACCGCCCGTTCCCTGCCGGGGAAGCCCCCGTGGCTGGGGGTGTTGAGGATCCGTATGCCCCCCCGGGGGGAACGGAGGGCCAGGGCGCTGGAACCCCCGCCGTCCAGGTTCAGCGCGTCCCCGGCCCCCAGCCGTTTGAGAATCAGGGCGGTCTCCGCCTCGGTGGCCCCCCTGCTGCCGGGGAATCCGCCGTTGATAACGATAAGGTAGAGGACCCCGCCGTTGCCGGCGTTGCCGGAAAGCCCCGCCGCGCTCCGGGCGTAACGGGGGCCCGCCGCCCTTTGCCGGGCCCGCTCGGTAAGCTCCCCCCCCGACAGGATCCGGTGGAAGCCCCCCACGGCATGGAGGATCTCCCGCGGCGGGGATTCAAGCCCCCCTTCGCCAAGCTCCCCCTGGTTCACAATCGCCGCCCCCCCGTCCCGGTAGAACACCAGGGCGTCGTAGCGGGGGACCGGCGGGGCAATGATCCTGCCCCCGGCTACGGCGATCCCCGCCACCCGCCGCTCCTCCCCCTCCCGGGACGAGGAGGGGTCAAAGGGGACCGTGTTGATTCCCGCCAGAAGGCCGTTATCCCGGACAAAACTGGAGACCCGGATGCTGGGGACGTGGCCCGGACGGGACGGCCCCGCTCCCGCGCCCAAAAGGATCCGCAGCCGGGGGCCTTCCTCCGGGCCGGACCCCCCGCCGAAGCTCCCGCCGGCCCCCTCCGCCGGGACCCCGGCAGCCCGGTCCTCCTTCCCCCGGCCCAATTCAAGCTTCAGGGCCCAGAATTCCAGGCGGGGGTTTTGTATCCTCCCCGCGAAAACGGAAAGCTCCCCCCCGGCGCTTAGGGGCTGCCATTGGGGCGTCAGGGCGGAGATATCCGCCGTTCGCAGGGGGGTAATCGAAATATCAATCGAATTATCTTCCCCCTCCCGCGGGGGAAGGGTTGTGCAGGCGGAAAGAAGGAGCAGAAGAAGGACCGCCGTCCAGCGGTGGATTGTTTTCATAATGCTAATTATTGGGATTTTCCCGGCCGGGGAAAGGAGGGGCCGCAAAGCGGAGCCGAAAAGGGGGCCCGCAAAAAAACGGACAAAAAAAAGGAATGGTATCCAGACGGACCATTCCTCCTTTGCTCACAGATGCACAAACTAACCGGCCCGCCCTTCGGCGGATCAATATTCGGAACGGCCTTTCCGGGACTTCTTCATAAGTTTCCGCTGAATCGCCTTCTTCTTCCTGTTCAGGATGGTCGAGGGTTTTTCGTAGTATTCCCGCTTCTTGAATTCCCTGATGATACCTTCCTTTTCCACCATGCGCTTAAAGCGTTTGATGGCCTTCTCCAACATCTCGTTGTCGTCAACCACGATATGGGCCAAAAATAATCACCCCCTTTCCTCCCCAGGTTAAGATACGGCCCGCCGGCCGCGGTGTAACATAAGCCCCCGCCCCGTGTTTTAATGACGACGGCGGAAAGCTCCATAACGCCAACTTTTATACGAGCGCATGCCGCGTTTCTTTTGGGCGCATTTTTGCGGCTACGCCGCAAAAACCGGGCTATCCGCTCCAATTCCTCGCCCCTGCGGGGCGAGGAATTCCGCTTCTATCCCTTGCGCGGCGGAAAACGGCATCCCTGCCGTTTTCCGCTTCCCCATATTGCTCCGCGAAAGCGGAACGGGAAGATCCGGCCTCCTGCCGGTCCGTCCTCCCGCGGCTGCCATCCGCCCCGCGGCGTTTCGCGAAACGCCGAAAACAGGCCCCGCGCGGCGCTTCAACATCCCCGCCAATGGCTTCGCGGGGGCAAGCCCCCGCCAAAACCCGCAGTTCAATCGATCAGGTTAAAACCCTAGCTTACTTAAAATAAGCTCTTTGTCAATGACCGGATAAGCGACAAGACTATCGGGATCGGTGTTTTCCCCGGCCACCCGGATCTCCCAATGCAGATGGGGGCCGGTGGCGAGCCCGGTGGCCCCGGACTTCCCGATTATTTCCCCGGCATCGAGGATCTGCCCCTCGGAAACGGCTATGCTGTCCAGATGGTAGTAGAGGGAATAGACTCCGGGAAGGTGCTCCAGAATCACCGAATTCCCCGTAACGATTCGGAACCGGGCCAGCACCACCCTTCCGCCGGCGCAGGCCCATACGGGGGTCCCGATGGGCACGCCGTAATCTACCCCGCCGTGGATGGACTGGCTGCGGCTGCCGTCGGTGTAGACGAATACCCGCCGGTCTCCAAAGAAGCTGGTCCGCCGGGTGGAATGAAGGGGGGGAATAAAGGGGCCGCCGCTGTACATATTCCCGCCCCCCCGGTTGAGAATGGCCCAAAGCTGTTCCGACTCCCTGGTTTTCTGCGGGTCCTCCTGGGTAAGGATGTCGGTGTTCGCCTGATCGAGGGGAATCTCCTCGGTAACGAAGGAACGATCCTCAATGTCCAGAAACAGATCCCCCAGGACCGCCGGCCCCGCCTCGATTCGGATCTGCGCCGGCCCGGAGCGGATCGTGGAAGGAACGCCCAGCAGGGCCGCCCAACAGGGGGGCTTCCCGTCGTCCGTTTCGGGGAAGGGAAAAAATGCCGCCCCCCTGAGCCGCCGCCCCCCGGCCACCAGGATCGCCCGGAGCGCGGTTCCCGGCGGGATCGGGCCGGCGAGGGCGACGGTCACGGGATCGCCGGGCCGGATACGATCCTGGATCAGGGCGAAACGGAGTTCCTTCTCCCCGGGGATCCGGTCCGCCGGAGGGGAATTCCGCGAGGCCGGCGCGGGATTTTGGGCGGCCAGGGAACAGGACAGGCAAAGCAGCAGGATCGCCCAGAACCCCCGGAGGATCCGCCCTGCCGGGATCTTCCCCTCCCCGGCCCGCCGGCATCTTCCCCTCCTCATGCTTCCCCGGCCCCGGCGCGCCGCATATCGGTGATAACAAGCTGGGGTTTCCCCTCTCCGTTGAACCAATTCCGGGTCATGGTAAAAACAAGGTCCACCGAATCGTGGAGATCAAATTCACCGGGCACCTTATCCGCCGCCTGCCAGTACACCGCCGGCCAGCGGTAGCTTCCAATATCCAGGGTAAGTTTAACATGGCGGGCCCCGTTTTTCCCCATCAATCCGATGTCGGAGATCCGGGCGTTCCGGGTCATAAAAGTTAGAGGCCGGTTTTCCTCGCCGTAGGGTTCAAAAAGCTCCACAATGTCGATGATCTCCGCCGTCAAATACCGGGGGGGAAGCTCCGCATCAACCTGGATATTTTCCTCCGGGGAAGAGAATTCCATGGCCGCCGACAAGGTTTTAAGCCGTTCCAGGAATTCCTCCCAGCGGCCCCGCTCCATGCTGAAGCCCGCCGCGTAGTTGTGGCCCCCCCAGTCCATAAAAAGATCGGCGCACTGTTCCAGGAGGGGCCGCAGATCGTAGCCCTTGATGGAACGGAAGGAACCGGAGGCGATTTCCCCCTCAAAGGATACCACCAGGGCCGGAACATTGAAGCGTTTTACCATCCGGTTGCCCATGATTCCCGTGATCCCCCGGTTGATATTCTCCCCAAAGGCCAGGGCCAGCCTGCCGTTAAAGCCTTCAAGCCCTGCCAGGGCCATGGGTTCGACGATGTTCCAAGAGTCCTCCCCCAGCTTCTTCCGTTCCTCGTTCAGGCCGATAAGTTCCGCCGCCAGCCGGTCCCGGACGGCGGGATCCTTCTCCAGCATCAAATGGACGGCGATCTCCGGTTTCCCCATCCTGTCCGCGGCGTTGAGGACCGGGCAGAGCTGCCAGGAAAGCTCCTTGCTCCCAAAACGGGTCCCCGCCAGCCCCAGCTTAAAGAGGAGTTCCGCGATTCCCGGACGGGGCTTCACCCTGATGGACTCGATGCCCCCTTTGACGATGATCCGGTTTTCGTCCAGCAGGGGTACAATGTCCGCTATGGTTCCCAGGCTCGCGAGTTGCAGGCCCTCCGCGTCCTCCGGCGTCCAGAGTTTTTCCCGCTTCCGGACAAAGGAAATGAACAGGTTAAGGAAAACGTCCAGTTCGGTGATTTCCCCCGGCGAGTAGCGGGCCAGCCGGGATTCCTCCCGAAGCCGCAGAAGACTCTGCCCATGGCTCCGGGGTATCTCCTTGCCAATCTCCGGGGCCATATCCAGCATGGAAATTTCCACCCCCGCGCCGAAGATCCGCCCCAGAATTTTGCTTTGCAGGGGGACGTCCCAAGCCAGGATCTGCTGGCCCTCCAGAAAGGAGGGAAGCCGGGTGTCGGTGATTCGGACCATGCCGGGAACTATGGTTTCGGTAAGTTTCCCCGTCACCGCCAGGTTCCGCAGCTTCACCCCCTCGACGATCCATGCGTCGTTGAGGGGGCGGACGTTGAGAAGGGCGATGTCCTGATCGTAGAAGCTGCTCTTTACGGCAAAACGCAGGGCGCAGACCAGCTTAAAGGCCACCCCGCAGCCGGCAAGTTCCCGGAAAGCATAGCCCGTATTCTGTTCGGCGGGGGCGATTTTAGGATTGACGATGGCGTAGGCCGGGGGCAGATCCTCCGGCGAGTTTCCCGGGGGATTGTGGTGGTCCGTAACGATAACGTCCACCCCCAATTCGTTGGCCCGCCGGATCTCCTGGACGCTGTAGACGCCGCAGTCCACGGTGATGATAAGGGTCCCCGCGTTGGCGGCGAATTCCTCCACCACCCGGAGGGAAAGGCCGAAGGGTTCCCCCGCTTTGCCCTGGAAGATCCGCCAGTCAACATCCAGCCCCAGGGCGGCAAGGCAATCGTAAACCAGCACCGTGCTGGTAATGCCGTCCACATCCTTGTCTCCAAAGACGAGGACCCGTTCCCCCTCTTCCCTGGCGTTGAGGATCCGGCTTACCGCGTCCTCCATGCCGGGAAGTTCAAAGGGATTACGGAGATACCGGGGGTCGTGTTCCAGAAAATATTGGATCGCCTCCCCGCTGGTCAGCCCCCGGCGGCCCAAAATGGAAGCGGTAATAGGGCCGCAATGATATTTGGCGTCCAGGTTTTTAACCAGTTCCCCCGCAATGTCCCGTTTTTCCCATTTCATATATATTCCTGAGGCTTTTCCCAAAACCTTAATGTTTGGCAAAGCCGGTTTGAATTTAGAGGAACAGGCAGGCCCGCGACCGCCTCTTCCAAAGCCAATCCCCACACCGGCCGGGTTTTGGGGCCGGTACCTCTTACACTCCAGGATTCGCCGGGCGAACTACGGCTCGCCAGAACACGGAGGAATGGATAACGCCCCCTGTCCCCGCCCTTCAACGCCCGCCGCCTTTGGCGGCTTCGCGGTGCATGCCTTGCATCCGCAGGCCCGGCCTTTTATCTTGGCAAACTACCGGATAATCTCTTTCAGAATGAGCGGGGCCGGCGCCGGGGGGCTTTCGGCGTAGTCCAGCGCCGCCGCCAGGCCGGGAAGCGCCCCCGCCAGGCCCGGCTGATCCTTTCCCCAGACCGTCATCACCAGGTCCCCGGCGCTGACCCGTCCGTCTTTCCGGTGGAATTCGATACCCGCAACGGGGCTGACGGTCTCGTCGCTGCGGTTCCGGCCAACGCCCAGGCCCACGGCGGCGCGGCCCACCTTCCACGCATCTATCCGGGAAATATAGCCCTCCCGGGAGGCCCGAATCTCCCCCCGGCAGGGGGAGCGATAGTTCCCCAGCATGGCAAGGAAACGCTCCCGGTCTCCCCCCTGGCTCTCGATGTTCCGCAAAAAGAGTTCCCGGGGCTTCCCGCTTTTAAGGGCCTCCACGCAGCGTTCCCGCCCCTCGGCGGCGCCGGCGGCCCGGCCCCCCAGCATGAGCATCCGGGCCCCCAGTTCCAGGGTTACTTCCATGAGATCGGCGGAACCCGCCGGCCCCTGCCCGTCCTCCCACGCCGCCGGGTCCAGGCAGGCGTAACATTCCTCGACCTCAAGGAAATTCCCCACCATGCGGCCCAGGGGCCGGTCCATGCAGGTAAGCAAGGCGATGATCCTGAGCCCCAGGGCCGCGCCGGTATCCACCAGGGAGCGGGCCAGCTTTTCCGCCGCCGCCGGGTCCTGCATAAAAGCCCCGGCGCCGTATTTTACATCCAGGACCAGGGATTCCGTCCCTTCGGCCTTTTTTTTGGAAAGAATACTGGCGGTGATAAGGGGGATGGATTCCACCGTAGCGGTAACATCCCGCAGGGCGTAAAGCAGCCGGTCGGCGGGGGCCGTGTCTTTGGTCTGCCCCGCCATGGCAAAGCCGTCCCGGGCCAGAATTTCCCGGAATTCGGCGGGGCCCAGGCTGGTGCGGTAGCCGGGGATGGATTCCAGCTTGTCCAGGGTGCCCCCGGTATGGCCCAGGGCCCGCCCGGACATCATGGGGTCCCGAATCCCCAGACTTGCCGCCAGGGGGGCCAGGATCAGGCTGGTCTTGTCCCCCACGCCGCCGGTGGAATGTTTGTCCACCAGGGGGCCGGGGATGCCGGAAAGGTCCATCCGCCCCCCGGAATCCAGCATGACCGTGGTAAGGGCCGCCGTTTCCTCCGCCGTCATGCCCCGGAAAAAGACCGCCATGGCCCAAGCCGCCGCCTGGTAATCGGGAATCGTCCCCGCCGTAAAGCCGTTGATGAAAAAGGCGATTTCCTCCCGGGAAAGCTCCCCGCCGTCCCGCTTCGTCGTGATAATGTCTACCGCCCGCATCGGTTCTCCGCTAAAAATTCCAACTGGGAAGCTCTTTCCCCAGGATTCCCGCCATCAAGGCCGCCGCCGCCGTCCTTGCCTGGGCCAGGGAGACGCCGTCCGCCGTTACCCGCTCAAGCCGGGCGGGTTCCGTGCCTTCGGCTGCCAAAAGCCAGCGCCGGGCCCCGGCGTTCAGGGGCAGGAAGCGATTCCCCGGCCCGGATTCGCGGCTGAATTCTCCTTCCTGGCGGTCGAACCATAGTAATTCATCGGAAGGGGCTTCACAAGGGCGGTTCCGCCGGAGCGGAGGCCCCGCCAAACCGGGCCGCAGTCCCAGGAATCCCGCCCAGTTCCACAAAAATTGGGTAAAGATCCGGCCCGCCGCCTCTCCGCCGGCCTCCGCCAGGGCGTCCAGGCTTGATTCCGCCAGGTCCAGGGCCCCTTCCCAGTTTCCCCCGCCCCCGTGGGAGGCCAGAATCGTATCCGCTACGGCCCCCGCCGCCATAGCCCGCTCGTAGAGTTCCCGCAGGCCGGGCCGCCAGGATCTTACGTCAAAGTCGTTCACCCGCCGGGAATCCCGCACCGGGTCCAGGTAGTAGTACAAGGTCCCCGAATGGAAGGGGGAAACGTGGGCCCGGAGCCTGCTCTTGGGGCCCCCGTAAACCGCGGCCCGCAGGATGCCCTCGGCGGCGCTGAGGAACCACGCCTCCCGGTTGGATTCTCCAAAGGGGGCGGTTTTAAGCGCCAGGGCCCGGCAGATAAAGGTCCGGGGCATTAGGACGGCAGATGCAGCCCCAGGGCGCCGATGATGGCCGGATCCAGATCCTCCGGTATCCTTCCCCCCTCGCTGGTTTTGAACACCCCAAAGGCGCTGTCCCATTCCCAAATGGTCCAGGGAATATCCAGGGAATCGAAGATTCCGATCACCCTTTGATGCCAGCGGACCCGGTCTTCCGGGAGGGCGGTCTTCATGTAGACCCCGAATTCCCCGCAGAACACCGGAACGCCGCGCCGGTTGGCGGCCTGAACCGCCTCGGCGATACGATTCTCCATGGTTTCCTGCGCGGAGAGCTTCTCATAGGCGGCGAATACCTCTTTGTAATGGGTGCCCCGCAGATCTTCCGGCAAGGCGGGCATCCGGGCGGGGTCCCAGGGGAAGGGGAAGCCCCGCAGGTTTGTTAAAGGTATGGTATCCCAGGCGTTGCCCTGATGGGTGAATACATGGGGATCGTAGTAGTGGAAGGTGTAGATAAGATTTTTATCCGGGTATTCGGGGATAGCCTCCAGGCTGCCGATGGAATTGTAGTTGGTCCCCCCCACAATGATAGTATGTTTGGCATCCTGTTCCCGGATGGATTCGATGACCCTTCCCTGGATCGCCCCCCATTTTTCATCGCTTATCCCGTGCGGTTCGTTGAAGATCTCATACATGATAAGGGGGCCGCGATCCTTGCAGCGGCCCGCAAGCTGGGTCCAGACCTTGCAAAGCGCCTCCTCCAGATCCTCGTCCTCTCCGTCGGGAATCTTGTTGTTAAAGGTGTGGTTGTCCAGAAGCAGGTAGAGCCCCGCGTCCTCCGCCCAGTCCAGCACCCTGTCCAGATACTTGAGATAGAGGGGATCCAGAGTCCATGCCGGCCTGCCGGTAGAGAAATCGTTGCTCCGCATGGGAAGCCGGATATGATCAACCCCCAGGGCCTTGACCCTTTCGAAATCTTCCCTGCCGTACTTATCCGCGGGAATGTCCTTTACCGCCCGGAATTCAAACCACCGGGAAAAATTAAAACCCCGCTTAAAGGGGGGCTTTACCGCCAGTTTTTCCTGCATACTGGTCCTCCTTGCACTGGGCTACTATACCACATTTCAGCGGCCATGGGGCGGTCCGCGGAATTCGCGGTCTAAAAATGTTAAATGCCGGACTCCGCGTATCGAATGGAGGGGCGCATCCCCGGCTTCGCCGGGGACCGGGCTATCCAGGGCTGCGCTGCGCTCCGGCCCCGCCTGCGGCGTGGCTGCTTCGCACCCTTCCTATCCCTTGCGCGGGCGAAAGCCGTACCGTCTTTCGCTTTCGCTGTGCTCCGCCCTTTCCGGCGGCTGCGGATACAGGGGGTCCCTATAGTGCGGCATATATGCCGAACCCAACCGCCGCGGCATGCAGGCCGCGGCGTTTGGGTTTTCGGCGTTTCGCGGGGATCGCGAAACGCCGCGGGGCGGATAGGTTCCCCGGAGTTTTGCGGAGCAAAACTCGAAAGGCGCAAAACGGCAGGGACGCCGTTTTGCGCCCGCGCAAGGGATAGAAGCGGAATTCCCCGCCCCCGGAGGGGGCGGGGAATTGGAGCGGATAGCCCGGTTTTTTGCGGCCCGC
>JAIRSD010000079.1 GCA_031255615.1 Treponema sp.
GAAGAAATTGACCACGAAGGCGGGGATTGGAGGCGTCTTTTCATTCCTTTGTGTTCCTGGCGAGCCGTAGTTCGCCTTGGTGGTTTATCTTCCTGTTCCCTGTCCTTTCGCTTATCCGGTGATTTAGTATAATCCAAGGTACGAGAGTTGTTGGCAGAGACTTCAGTTTCCGAACAACAACCGCTTAAAAACGAAGCGCACGGCCTGTTCAAAAACCGACCGGGTTATTGAACAGGCCCGCTGTAAGGGGAATCAATGAAAGATCAAGAAGGGCCGGATTCCGGAGCAATCGCCGAATTTGCGGGCCGCATCCGCGCAAACATCGAAAAAGTGTTTCTGGGAAAAGGCGGGGCCGTCGATACCCTTACCGCCGCCTTTCTCGCCAGGGGCCATGTCCTGCTGGAGGACGTACCGGGCACGGGGAAAACCATCCTCGCCCGGGCCTTTGCGGGAAGCCTCGGCCTCAATTTCGCCCGGATCCAGTGCACCCCGGATCTGCTCCCCGCCGACATTTTGGGGGTCTCCGTATGGCAGGACGGGGGCTTTGTGTACCGCCCCGGACCGGTGCTTAACCAGTTCATCCTGGTAGACGAGATTAACCGGGCCACCCCCCGCTCCCAATCCGCCCTGCTGGAGGCCATGGCGGAGGGCCAAATCTCCGCCGAGGGAAAAAGGATCCCCCTGCCGGAACCCTTTTTCGTCCTGGCCACCGAAAACCCCGTGGAATTCGAGGGAACCTTCCCCCTGCCGGAGGCCCAAAAGGACCGTTTCCTCCTTTCCATGGACCTCGGCTACCCGGACCGGGAATCCGAAGGGCGCATACTGGAAAACCAGCGCCGCCTCAGCCACCCCGTGGCGGACCTGAAACCGGCGGCGGAGGCCGGGGAAATTCTCCCCCTCCAGGAGGGGGTTACCCGGATCCATGTGGATCCCGCGGTCAGGGACTACCTCCTGGCCCTGGTGGAAGCCACCCGGCAGGAACCTGCGCTCCGGGTAGGCATCTCCCCCCGGGGCAGCCTCGCCCTGTACCGGACCGGCCAGGCTCTGGCGGCGATCCGGGGCCGGAATTTCGTTACCCCCGAGGACATCAAGGAACTGGCAAAGCCCGTATTCCGCCAGCGGATGCTCCTCTCCGCGGAAGCTCTGGTCCGGGGCGTCACCGCCGACCGGATCATTGCCTCTATCCTGGACCGTATTCCCATCCCCGCGTACACCGCCCCATGATGAAGAAATCCCCTTCCTCCGGAAACAGACAAAGGCCCGCCCCCAAACTACCGGGGGGCTGGATTCAGATTCGGCAGGCCGGGCCGGGCCGCTTCCTGCTCCCCGCCGGACTCTGCCTGGGGGTTTACCTCTTTGCCCCCCTTTTCCTGCTCCAGTTCCTCTCCCTTTTCGCCTTCTTCGTGATCCTGGGGTCCCGGCTCTACAGCGGCTACCTGATCCGCAGCCTTAAAATTTTCCGCCGGGACCGGGAGATCCGCTGCTTCCGCTTTGAATGGGCCGATGTGGAACTTACCGTGGAAAACCGGGGCCTTCTGCCGGCCTTTATGCTGGCCCTGGGGGACTGGCCCGGAGACCTGGCGGTATTCAAGAACCACAAGAAACTCTGCGGCCTCCCCGGCCGCTCCCGGCTGGTTTTTACCTGGCAGGCCTACTGCTCCGAGCGGGGAATCGGCAGCCTGGGGCCCGCCAGCCTGCGCTGCGCCGATCCCCTGGGCATCTTCCCCTTCGCCGCCGCCGCCGGGGAAAGCACCCGGCTGGTCGTGTACCCCGCGCCGGGGATCGTCAACCTCGCCAGTCCGGGGGGAATCCCCCTGGGGAAACTCCTCAGCCGGAACCCCCTTTACGAGGATCTGACCCGCCGCCGTTCCCTGCGGGAGTACCGTCCCGGGGACGAACCCCGGCGGATCAACTGGAAGGCCTCGATCAGGACCCCGCTCCGGGGGAATCCCCCCCAGGCCCCGGCCCCTAACCTGCTGGTAAACGAGTACGAGGCCGCCGTCTCCTACCCTCTGGTGGTCTTCCTGAATCTGGACCCCTACGAGTACCCCCTGGGCAAGCGGGAACTCTGGTTTGAGCGGGCCATTGAGGCTGCGGCGGCCCTCTGCCTTATGGCTTCCCGGGACCGGCAGGACCTGGGAATCATCCTCTACCAGCCCGGCCCCCCCCGGAGCCCGGATTCGGCGGATCCTTCCGCCCCATCCAGCCTTTCCGCGTCCTCCGGCCTCATAAAACCCGGCCCCTTTACCCTGCTTCCCATCCTGGAACGGCTGGCGGCGGTAAAGCGGCCCGGCGCCCCGGCGGCGGCGGAAACCGGGGAAAGGCTCCGGGCCAGCACCCGGGCCCTCCTGGACCAGGGGAAGGGGCTGCCCTACGGGGCCCGGCTGGTCTACGCCGGCCCGGAACTGCCGGAGGAAGACTACATCGCCCTGACAAGCCTGCGGGCCTGGCATGTAAGCCTGGAATACCTGGTCCTCGACGAACGGCGGCTGGGCCCCCTGGCGCCGGGAAACGCCGCCCGCTACCAAATGAAAGAGGGGGGCTATGAGATCCTCTGACAGGCGATCCCCCGATAAGAAATCCTCCGCCCCGGGATCCCCTCCGGGGTCTCCGCAACAGCCGGCCCCCCGGACTTCCCCGGAATCCCCGGCCCCGGAACCCCCCCGGAATAGATTCCTGGCCGACGGCGCCCTCCCGGAGGATGCGGAAACCATTCCCGGCCTGCCGCCGGGGAATCCCCTGTACCGGGTCCTGGCCCTCTACCTCCCCTGGTCCGTCCTCTTAAGCATCCTCCCCCCCGTCCTGGCCCTCCTCCGGCTGCTGCCGGGTCTTTCCCTCCCCAGATCGGCCTCCCTGGCCCTGGCCCTCTCCATCCCCGCCGTCCTCGTCAGCGCCGCGGTTACCCTGTACCTGGAATTCATGGACCCCCGGACCAGCCACAGCGGCGCCCACATCCGGGGGGCGATACTGGCCGCCGCCGCCGCCTACCTCGCCGCCTCGCTGCTGTCCCTCCGGCCCCCCCCTTCCCCGGCGGGGCTTGGACGCTGCTTCTTCCCCTCCCCGGCCAGCCTGGGCGCCGTCCTGGCCGCCCTGTACCTCTGGATCTTCGTCATCTACCTGCGGGACCTTTTCCGGGCCAGGGAACTCTTTGAATTCCACCTCCGCCGCTTCCGGGCGGAAGAACTCCAGCGGGTCATGCTGGAAGACTCCGCCCTCATGGCCGCCGCCCAAACCCGGAGCCTTTCGGTGATCCGGCATTACGGCATCCAACTGGGGGCGGCCTTTTTCCTCCATCTCCTCTGCGGCTTTCTCAAGGCCCCCCTCTCCCTGTTCCAGCGGGCGCTTTTCATCCTGATTCTTGGCGGGGCGGCGTTGATCTTCTCCTTCCTCAACCTCTTTCGCCAGGAACAGTTCTTCGCCGGCGAAGGCATCGCCGTCCCCGGACCGGAACGGAACAAACGGCTGGGGGCGGGCGTCCTGTTCTGCGCCGCCGCCGCCCTGCTGGCGGTCCTCTGCGCGTCGGACAGCAGCATCCTCCCCATCTCCATCATCACCGCCTTCCTGGCCTGGCTCGCCCGGTTCCTGCGGCCCAGCCGGACGGTGGAACCGCCGCCCCCCGTCATGCCGGAACAGGGCCTCCCCGCGGATCAGGACATACAGGCCCTCCAGCGATTCCTCGGAGCCCAGGAAACGGAACCCTGGCCCTTCTGGGACTATTTCCCCTACATCGTCCTCGGCGCCCTCATCGCGGTCTTCCTCTGGTTCATGGTAAAACCCCTGTTCAGCCTCAACCGCGCGGGAAGGCCCCCCCTCCTCCTCCGCCTGGGCCGCCTCATCCGGGGCGGCTTCCGGTCCCTCCGCCGGGGCCTCAAAAATTTCTTCGCCTCCCTCCGGGGCGGTCCGGGGATACGGATCAAAGTCTCCGAAGAAAAACTCAGGAACCTTACCGAAGATCTCCTGGCGAACTGGTCCCGGGCCCGGAAACGGGAACTAAGGCAAAGCCTGGGCCTCTTCGCCCGGCTCATCCTCTGGGGGAACCGCTATCAAACGGTCTGGAAGCCCAGCATGGGCCCCGGCGAATACTGCGCCCTCCTGGCCCGCAACGTGGAGCTTCTCAGCCGTCAGGAAGATCAAAAGGGGGGAAGCCTCCCCCCCCGGCCCAGCCCTGCGGTCTTGGCCTCCCCCCCTCTGCGGGGGCAAGACCAAGACCCCGCGGGGGGGAGGGCATTGGACGCTCCCCCGCCCCCGCAACGCCCCCTGAATCCTCCCCCGGAGGCCGAATCGCCGCCTGCCGGGGCGATACTTCGCTGCGGGGAAATTTTCGAGGAGGCCCTCTACGGCCCCCGGATTCCGGACCGGGAGACCCGGCGGGAGTTCCAGCGGCTGGTGGAATACATCACCCGCTAAAGGCCCCCGCAGGCCAGGGGGCAAATTTCCGCCGCCCCCCAGAGGCGAAAGCCGCGGCGCGGCTTTCGCCCGCGCAAGGGATAGGAGGGGTGCGGAGCAGACCCGGCGCGAAGCGCCGGGGCCGGAGCGCAGCGGAGCCCCGGATAGCCCGGTCCCCGCCGCAGGCGGGGATGCGCCCGGCAATACATACGATAGGCGGAGTCTTTGAAACCGGGAATTGCCGGGTAAAGCGGCGCGTCCCTCTCCTTGTACGCCGCCGCCGTCCCCTTGACAGAGATTTTTCCCTGTGGCATGGTTATGCATCGGTATCCAAACAGAGAAGGTTGGGGAATGAAGACTGAATTTATCAAGCCCGCCCAGGTGGAGCGGAAATGGTTTGTTGTTGACGCCCAGGATAAGGTTTTGGGCAGGGTCGCGGCCAGGGTAGCATCGATTCTCCGGGGTAAGGAAAAGGCGGTTTACGCCCCCCACCAGGAAGTGGGGGATTTTGTGGTCGTTGTCAATGCGGGAAAGATCGTCGTAAGCGGGCGGAAGGTCCAGCAGAAGCTGTATCACCGGCATTCCGGTTATGTGGGGGGGCTTAAGACCGTCAACTACGAAAGGCTCGTCAACCGGCATCCGACGGCTCCCCTGGAGCAGGCTATCAAGGGGATGCTCCCCAAGGGCCCTCTGGGGCGGAAACTTCTTAAGAATGTCAAGGTGTATGCCGGGGCGGAACACCCCCATGGGGCCCAGAATCCCCAGGCGCTTGAACTATAGTATACAGGCCCCGGACTTCCAGTTGCGGGGATTCCAAATCACAAGGTAGGGGTACATGGTCAAGAATCTTGGAATCGGTACCGGGAGAAGGAAAACAGCCGTTGCCCGGGTATATATTCGGGAAGGCAGCGGTAAAGTAACGATCAACGGCAGAGAACTGGGGCAGTATTTTGTCCAGGGGGAGCATGCCCTTATGGTTCGCCAGCCCCTCATGGTAACCAGCAACGAGAATAAATTTGATATCCTTATCAATGTTTACGGCGGCGGGTCCAATGGACAGGCCGGCGCCTGCCGCCATGGCATCGCCCGGGCCCTCTGCCAGGTGGACGAGGCCAACTACAGCAGCCTCCGCGGCAACGGCTACCTTACCCGGGATCCCCGGATGGTGGAACGGAAAAAGTACGGCCAGGCGGGCGCCCGGCGGCGCTTCCAGTTCTCCAAGCGCTAGTAGGCTGCTTGGCATAAAAAACCGGATATGCGGATGGAAGAAATTTACCACGAAGGCGGGGAAGGCCCACGAAGGGCGGGGACTGAAGGTGTTTTTTCGTTCCTTCGTGTTCCCGGCGAGCCGCAGCTCGCCTTGGCGCTCCTTCGTGGTTAACATTCCTGTTCCCGGTTCTTTCGCTTATCCGGTGATGTAGGGTAATCAAGGTACCAGTACCTTGGTATGGGAGGGCTTGCGGCGGCGGGACCTGGTTGCCTGGCCCCCAGGGTCCGGGGAACATGACTATTGTCGCCATTAAATCGGGAACCGGCGCCGGTATGCGGCGTGTGGAGCTGTCGGACGGTTCCCTCTTTTCTTTCAACATCTGTTACCTTTCTT
>JAIRSD010000082.1 GCA_031255615.1 Treponema sp.
CCCCCCCCCCCCCCCCTCCAGTTCAAAATGTGTCATACATTCCCCTTCTGTTTTACACAAAAAACCCAACATACGGACAGGGTAGCACAGAACAGGGTCTCGGTCAACTGTTTTTTGTCTCTTTTTTAAAATTTTTTGACATTTTTACGCCGGGCGCGGCCTCAGGGCTTGCGGAACAGGGCCCCCTGCCGGGAAAGTTCCTGTTGCAGCAGGCCGGGGTCCAGCCGGTCCAGGTCAATCCCCTGACCGGCGGCCAGGACCGCGGCAATCCCCGCAGCCTGCCCCAGGGCCATGGCGGTGGCGGTGATGCGGAGGGAGGCCAGGGCCTCATGGGTGGCGCTGACACAGCGGCCCGTGACCAGAAGGTTGCCGATCTCCCCGTAGAGGGCCCGGTAGGGAATTTCGTAGCAGTTGTCCCGGTCCCCCGGCTTCCAGTCCAGATCCTTTCCCCCCGGATCGTGGATGTCGATGGGAAAGGCCCCCAGGGCGACGCTGTCGGGGAAGGTCCTGCCCTCCCGGATATCCTCCGCCCCCACGGTTATCCGGCCCCTGATCCGCCGGGATTCCCGCACCCCTATCTGGGTTCCCAGGGCGCTCAGGAAGCTCCCCGCAAAGCCGGGGATGTACTTTTTGAGGAAGCCCAGGGTCTCCGCCGCCTGCCGCCTGCCCTCCCTCTCCGCCGCGTCCAGGTCCGCCGCCCCGACGGCCCGGCGCCGCAGGACCCTGGTCATATTGACCAGGACCTCGCCGGGCCGGAGGCCCTGAAAGAAGAGCGCCCGGTCCCGGGGCACGCCGAATTCGTTCCGTTGCCGGGCCTCCTCCACGGCCCGGAAAAAACCGGAAACCGCCAGGTAGGGCATGTTTTGTATGTCGCCAATCCCCGGATCCAGGACGAACTGGGAGGGTTCCGCCGCCATGGCCTGCCGGATCCTCGCCATGTCCACGCCCCCCACCTTGAAGATCAGGGTCATGGGCTGGGCCAGGCCGTCGCTTTCCCGGCCCTCGGAGAACTCCATGCCCCCCAGGGCGGCAAGATCGCCGTCCCCGGTGGCGTCAATAAAGTAGCCCGGCCCGGAACTTCCCCCGCCCCCCTTGTTGACCCAGCGGATCCCCCGGATTCGGGGGCCCTCCCGGTCCACGGCATGGACAAAGCTGTGAAAAAGGGTGGTCACCCCCGCCCCGCTCAGCAGATCCTCGTAGACCAGCTTGAGGCACTCGCTGTCCACCGGGGTAATGGAGGAGGCCACCCCCAGGGGATCGGGGATATGCCCCAGGGAACCCCCCGCTTCCACCAGCCGGTCGACGATCTCCTGGGCTATGCCCCGGATTATCTGCCGCTTCCCGGCGTGGAAGGTCATCAGGGGGCTGACCAGGGCGGCCGTGTTCATGCCCCCGGGAAAGCCGTAGCGTTCCAGCAGCAGCACCCGGGCGCCCATCCGGGCGGCGGCAATGGCGGCGGCGCAGCCCGAGGGCCCCGCGCCGGCCACGACGATGTCGGCGGCGCTAGTCATAGCGGTTCCGGCGGGGCGCGCCCTCTATTTCGATATCCCCCTCAAAGACGCGGGGCCAGGGAAGGGAAAAACGAAAGTCCAGCCGGGGGACCAGGGCCTTGAGCTCCCCGAATATTTCCCGCTCCACCTTCTCCTTGGCCGATCCCAGGTTGTACACGTTGAGGCCCTCCTCCTTGAGCCGGGCCTCAATGCGGGGACGGACCAGGGACTGGTACAGGCAGTCGTCCAGGTAACGTTCCAGGGTAAAGACGGAACTCCCGGCCGGGGAAAGGCCGCGCCGCTCCGCCCGGCGGCGGGCGGAAAGCTGGCAGAGGACGGTCCCCAGGGAGTTGGAGGCGGTGTTCCAGCCCGCGTAGGCGTGGATGATCCGGTGGGGGAAAATGCCCCGCAGCACGGGGAAGCCCAGCAGCTTCCGTTCCCGGAGCTTCCGCGCAAAGGCCAGGTGGCCGCCGTTGGCGTAGGCCGCGTCCAGGATCCCCAGGCTCTTGCCGGCGTCCAGGAGGCCTTCGATTTTGGAGACCATTTCGTCCAGCTCCGCCCCGTCGTAATCGGGCCCCTCGAACTGGGCCGGGGCATTCCGCTGGACGCCGGTTTTGGGGCCGAGGATCAGGAGCCGCAGGGGGGAATCCCCGCCCCCGGGGATCATGCCGCAGGCCCGCGCCTGGCTTTCCACGTTCTGTTCCAGGGGCCGGTCCTCATAGGCGGCGGTCATCCCCTCCCCCCGGGGATTGAGGAATTCCCAGTGGAGGGAGGGCGGATTCCCCCCGTTCAAAACGCGCCCCAAGAGCAGCAGGGCCCCCTCGTCCGCACCGTTATGGATAAAGAGCCGGGCCCCGGGGGCGGCCCGTTCCGCCAGGATCTTCTGTTCGGCCCCTTGTATGCCGCCGGGGGAGCTGTCCTCCTGGAGCAGGGTAAGGCAGTCGATGCTGTTCCCGTTCAGCAGATCCACGGCCCCGCAATTCACCCGGTGGTTCCGCTCCAGGGCCCCCAGGTAGGCCCCCAGGATTTCCCCGGGGATCCGGTCTTCCAGCTCCCGGTACCGGGGATCCCCCAGGCCCTTGAGCCGGGAGTACTCGTTCAGCAGTTCCCAATAACGCCGGCTTTTTTCGTCGGTCGTGGTAATGGAACCGCGCATGATCACGGAAAAGGCGAAGATTGTAAGACGGGGGTTCAGGGCCTTGAGTTTGGGTATGATGTCCAGCCGGGAGAGGGCCTCCGGGGACCCGGCGGCCCGGGAGGCGATGAGCCCCCCGTAGCAGAGCATGTCCAGGGACAGGATGAGGTATTCGCTTTTCAGGGCCGCCTCCAGGAGCCACTCGTCAATATAGGGAAGCCAGGCGGGACGGGTAAAATAATCCAGGTAGAGCCGGTCCGGCAGCCGGAGGTTTTCCCCGGCGGCCCGGGCCAGGGCCAGGGGAAAGCGGGTGTTGCAGGGCCGGGAGTCCAGGGGAAGCAGGGAAATTTTCAAGCCCCGGTCCGGGTTTTGTCCCCCCTCAGACACAGGCGTCCATCGCTTTTCTGAATTCCCCCGTGACCCTGCCGAACTCCCCGGGGCTTTTCCCGGCGGAAATGGCCCCTATCATGATGGCGGAAACGCCGGCCTCGTAAAGCCGGGCCGCCTCCCCAGCGGCGATCCGTTTCTGGGTGGGAACCACCACGGGAATATCCAGGGCCGCGGTTATGTTCTTGTAGGCCGCCAGGTCCCGCAGGTTAAGGGGTTCCCCGTAGTGCTCCGGGGGGACGATGGAGGCCTCGAAAATATCCCCCAGGGAGGCAAGGGCCCTGATCATGTCCGGGCCATAGGAACCGTCGGCGGCCAGCATCCGGGTGATCCCCGCCTCCAGCAGCCGGACCGGCGCGTGGTGGCCGTATATCGAGACAAAATCGAAACCGGCGGCCAGAACCTTTTCCAGATCCGCCGAGGCCGCCGCCGGATCCGCCCCCAGCATGATCCCCACCGGCCCGGGGGCCCGGGCCAGGATCTCTTCCAGGCGGGACCGTTCCTCGTCAAAGGTGCCGAACTGAAGGCCCCCGGCCCGGTGCTTCACGTTGATGTGGATCTTCACCGCGTCCGCCCCCCGGTCCCAGGCGGCGGCGGCCAGGAGGGGATCGTTCGCCGGAAGGCTGGCGATCAGGGCAAAGCGTTTTTCCAAGAGGGCGCGGAATTTTCCCGCCATGTTATACTCCTTCACCGGCGGGGAAACTGAGAATCTGTCCCCCCCTTAGCAGCGTTTCTTTCAAGGTTTCGTAGGGCAGATCCTGGAGAGGACGATTCTCCTCCGCCGCGAGAACCGAGGCGGCGGCGGCGCTTTGCCCCAGGACCATAAATACCGGCTCCATCCGGATTGAACCGTAGGTGCTGTGGCTGGCCGAAAGACAGACCGGCACCGTAAGGTTGGCGCACTCCCCTTTCTTCGGAAAAAGGGCCCGGAGCTGTATGGCGTAGGGAGACCGGACAGGAACCCCGATATCCCCCTCGTTCTGGACAAAACCGCCGGCATCCACGTAGCGGTGGGTGTTGTGGGAATCCAGATGGTAGGAACCCATGCCCACGCTCTCCTCCGCCGGGGCGTCTCCCAGAATTTCCGGTTCGGTGATGGTGTGTTCCCCCCGCATCCTGCGGGCCTCCCGGATATAAAGCTGGTGGGGCCAGTTGCCGTTGTCGGTAAACTCGTCGGCCGCCAGGCCCCAGGCGTTGTTCCGCTCCCTTATGTCCCGGGGAATTCGCGGATCGGTGCGGAGAAAATACAAAAGCCCCCGCTGGTACTCCTCGTGCTCCGCCAGGATCGAAAGCCGCCGCCGGTAAGAGGCCTCCGGATAATCGTCACTCATGCCGATATAATCAAAATTCACCGGCCCGTGGTTGTTGGTGTCGGTCTTGCGGTTGGGGATACGATCGTATTTGTCAAAGTAGCCGTTCCAGCCGGCGGCGGCCAGGCGTCCGAGGATCTCATAGACCGCCGGATCGTAGCCCGCCGGTTTGGCGATGGGCGTCATATTGGCGGCGTGATCGGTCATGCAAAGACGGAAACAGTAGGCCTGTATCCGTTTGTCCGCCTCCCCGTATTCCCCCGGGGGCCCGCCGTCCACCAGGGGCAGGAGGCCCCCGGCGCTTTCCCCCTCGATCAGCCAGGGATCGATTTTCTGCTTAAAGTAATGATCGTGATGGAAGGTACCGGTTTGTACGCCGTTCCACTTTTCGTTGTACTCCCGGTTGGCCTCCCTGCCCAGGGTGTAGGACACCCCGGCGGCGGCCAAAAGGTCCCCCTCGTAGCCGGCGTCGATAAACTGCTTTCCCCGGTAGACGGTTCCGCTCAGGGTCGCCAGGGAACGGATAATGTTTCCCTCCTTCACCAGCCCCCGGGAGCGGTTAAGGTATTCCCCGGTCCGCAGTTCCACTCCATATTCCGCCAGGAGATCGAGAAAAACCTTCTCCGCCAGGCGGGGCTCAAAGCACCAGGCGGTCCTGCTTTCATCATCAATGGCGCGGTGCCCCTGCCCCCGGTTGGCAAAATCTTCCCGCCTTTCCCACTTCCAGGTTTCGGGCTTCCGGTACTCCAGCCAAAGACGGTGGTAGAACTCCCTGGCCAGGCCGCCGATAACTTTACTGTTGCCCGTGTCGGAAAAACCCAGGCCGTTGGCGGAAAGCCCCCCCACATGTAGATCGGGGCTCACCAGGATCACCGATTTTCCCAGCCGCCTGGCCTCCACCGCTGCGGTAACGCCCGCAGAAGTCCCGCCGTACACAATAATATGTCCGCTTCCCGAATCATGTCGCTTTCCTTTGCCCGCTAGGTCCGGGTCATTTTTTTGCTCAGTTCTTTTTGGGGAAGGTAGGCCCCCGCTTCCCGCAGCGTTTCTACCAGTTGTTCCGTATCCAGATCGCCGGCGGCCTGGCCCGTTCTAAGGGACTGGACCGCCGCGGTTCCGGCGGCCTGTCCCATCATGGCGGCGGCGGGCATCACCCGGATTGAACCGTGGACCTTTACGTCGCTGGAGTTGCAGCGTCCCGCGACCCAGAGATTCTCGAAACCCCGGGGCACCAGGATGCCGTAGGGTATGCCGAAGCACTCCCCCGGATTCAGACGGTCGCTGCCAAAACATTCCCTCACCAGCCGGTCGTATTCCTCCCGGGAGCAGTCGTAGGGGTGAATGTCCACGAACTTGTTGAAAACCCCGATCTGATCGGGAAACTGGCGGCGGGCCATGTAATCGTCAAAGTTGAGTTCGTACTCGCCCACAATGCGGCGGGATTCCCGGATCCCCATGACCGGCGCGGTCAGGGCCAGTTCCATGTCCGCGCAGCTGGGGGAGTGTTTTTTCAAAAAGCGCTCGTTGTCCCGGGCGATTCTTCTCCCCAGGATCATGCCTTCGGTAAGATCCCTTACCTTGGCCGCCCGGAGGCCGAAGATGTGGCCACCGTTGAGGTAGCCCAGGGTGTTCCCAATTTGGGAGATGCCCACCAGGTGACGGTCGCACTGGATAAAATTGCCCGCCGCGTATTCTTCCTCAATAAGTTTGACCCCTTCGGGATTCTGAAATCCGACGTTCTCTTTTGACCAGTCCAGGTTGGAAAAAAGGGCCGCCAGGGTGGAAGGCATGATCTGTTCCGTATCGATCCCCGCCTCCCGGTAGGAGGCGCCGCAGAGCCGGGAGAGGACGGCGTCCCCCGTGGCGTCGATAAAGGTCTTGGCCCGGACGTACTCGTAGCCCTCAATGCTGTTCAGAACGATCCCCTTAACCCGGCGGCCCTCCACGTCCGCGTCTATGACCCGGGTAAAAAAGCGGAGCTCCACGCCGGCCTGCAGGGCCAGCTCGTCCAGGACCAGCTTCAGGCCCTCCACGGAAAAGGGAGTCCAGCGGTGGTACATTTTCCGCCAGGTGTCGGGATCGATTCCGGGCTTTAAAAAGCCCCGGCGGTAAAGGGTCTCCACCAGCTCCCGCATGAAGCCCCCCACCAGCATCTTTTCGCCGTCCGCCATGGGATCAAAGGCGCAGACCAGCCCCGAGGTTCCCATGCCCCCCAGGCAGCCTGCCGCCTCCACCAGTAAAACTTTTATTCCCCGCCGGGACCGCCGCCGGCTACCGCCAGGTCGTATTCCTCCCCCACGGGGATGGTTCTTTTCAAGGTATAGGTTTCAGCCATGGTACATCAATTAAAATAGGCGCCGTTTTTTCTCAGGGTGTCCCGGAGCAGGGCGGTATCAACCTCCCGTACATCCCGGCCCTTTCCGCAGAGGGCCGCCATAACTCCCGCGGCCTCGCCCATGACAAAACAAACCGGCATGACCCGGACGCTGCCCAACACCCGGTGATCCGCGGAGACGTTCCGTCCCGCGGCCAAAAGGTTCTCCCCCTCCCGCACCTGGAGTATGCCCCGGGGCAGGCCGTGGGATTCCCCCGGACCGTAGGGCCTGGCCGGTTCTTCCCCCTCCACCGGGTCAAATCTGCCGTTTTCCCGCCGCGTGGTGTGCACGTCCAGGAAATAGCAGTTCCGGCCTATCTCGTCGGGGAAGGACCGCCGTTCCAGGTAATCCTCCACAGTCAGGGTATAATCGCCGACAACGCGCCAGGTTTCCCGCAGGCCCATGGCGGGGGCGGTCTGGGCAAGCCAGGCGGCGCCGAAAACTTCCGGCAGTTCTTTTTTAAGGCCCTCCTGGAATTCGTGGGCCATTTCCCGGCCCCGCATAAGGGCCCGGGAAATGTTCCGGGGTTCCGCGGGGTTCAGATCCCACAGATGGCCGGCGTTAAAGCCCACCGCCCCGGGCCCCACCAGGCCGTGGCAGAAATGGGCGTCCACAATGTGGGGATAGCCCTCCGAAGCGGCCAGGGCATAGACCGCGGCCCCGGGGTTGCTGGAATGCTGGACCGGCATACAGCGGTAGTAATGCTCATCCACGTTGGTCAGGACAAAACAATGGGTCGACGCCTGGACCTTGCCGGTTTTTTCGTCGCCGTAGAGCCTTGCCATTCCCGCAAGGCCGGCCAGATCCGCGTCTCCCGTGCAGTCGATAAAAACATTGCCCGGCCAGGCCCGCAGCCCCCCCTTGTGGGCCGCCACCGCGTAGCTTATCCGCTTCTTCCCCTCCCTCCCGGTTTCCTGCCCCAGGCCCGCCACCAGGGCGTTGAAAATGACCTCCACCCCGGCCTTGGTAAGGAGCTCGTCCAGAGTCCGCTTGAGAAGTTCCGCGTCTATGGGGACCCAGTCCACGTCGGTTTTCTTTAGATGGGGCATCCCCGAACGGACCCGTTCAAAGATCTCCAGGGCAATGCCCCGGTAGACGATCTTCTCCTTGTCCGAATAGGGGCACCAGGCGGGGACCAGCCCCGAAGTTCCCATGCCCCCCAGGGCGGAGGAGGATTCCAAAAGAAGGGTTCGGGCGCCCTGACGGGCCGCCGCCAGGGCGGCGGCACAGCCCGCCGGGCCCCCGCCGGCGACCACTACATCGTAGGGTTCTTCCAGGGGGATCTCGGCGGAAAAGCTGACATTCATACGATAATTCCTAACGGTTCTGGTACCAGCCGTTGTAGGCGGCTATCAGGGCGTCTCCGCACTGGGCCTTCCAGTCCGCCACAAAGGCGTTGAACTGGGCGCGGGTAAGGCCGTTGACCACGGAATTCACCATGAATTCGTCGGTAATGCTTGAGGAAAGGCCGTTGGCCGCAGCAATACTGACAAAGGTGGTGCAGGGTACGTCCGAGGCGGGATTCACATGGATGAACCTGCCGTAATCGTAATTTACCTGGGCGTAAACCTTGTACTGATCGTCGTCCTTCTTGGCCCGGCACAGCCAGTACTGGTTGTATTCGATGGGAGTCCCCGTCAGGTACCAGTTGGCGTTGCCCCGGTTGTCAAAGAAGGTGGGGAGGATCGGATCAAAGCCGCCCCGGGCGTTAACGGTGTGATCTATTCCCTCTTTCCCGATAACCATTTCCTTGAACACGGCGGGATCCATTTTTTTGTTGAAGAAGTCCATGGTGGACTGCCAGTTCCGCGCGTTCCGGGGAATGACGCAGAAAAGGTCTATCTGGTTTTTGGAATTCGCCTGGGCGCCGGCCATGCCGTTCCGCTCCAGGGGCTGGCTGAATTCCATGGCGGCCTGGGGATACACCTGCTTGAACGTAGCGACCAGGCCGGGGATGTCCCACCAGCCGTCGGCCCTGACCAGGGCCTTGTTGGTGGTAAACTTTTCCCGTACCGCCGCGGCGTTGTTGGTGGGGAGTTCCGGATCCAAAAGCCCCCGGGCGTAGAGTTCGTGCAGGTACTGGAGGAACTCAAAGAACCCGGTCTGGGTCTGGAAGGGCACGAGGGCGCCCCCCTGATCCCGCCAGTTGAGCTCAATGCCGAAGGCGCCGCCAATGGCGCTGGTGCGGAAATTGTTCAGATCGCCGATGGTGCCGGTCAGGGGCACATTGGCGGAACCGTTCCTCATGGGATCCTGATCCTTGTAGGCCTGGAGCAGGCCGGTAAACTCGTCCAGGGTAGTGGGCATCCTCCGCCCCATGGCGGCAAGGATATCGGTCCGCCAGAGCAGGAAACTATCCGCGTTGGCGCTTTCCTCGCGGCCCGCGGGGGAAAGGCTGGGGATGGTATAAAACGTGTTGTTCACCTTTACCACATCGATCAGGGTCTGGGGAATAGCCTGGAGGTTTTTGTAGTTTTGGAAAACCGAACCGATGTCAAACAGCGCGCCCTGAATGGCGTACTCCGCGTAGCGATCCTTCCAGCCCCCGGCCAGCACGATAAAATCGTATTCCGCCGCCCCGGAAGCCACAATGGCGTTCAGCTTGTTAAGGGGCTGATCCTGGGGCAGGGGATCGTAGGTGATGTGGTAGCCCGTCGCGTCGTTAATAAAGGTGTACACCGGATTGGCCCGGGGATCGTTCATATCACTGGCGCTGTTGGGAACCAGGGCGGTCAGGTTCTTTACCTGCCCCCCTCCCCCCTGACTGCCGCCCCGGGCAAAGAGCGTTGCTCCGCCAAGAACCAAAAGGGCCAGACAAAGCCCCGCTCTGAAACAGGTCATCCTCTTCATCACAATGCCTCCAAATAAACATAAAAACTATCGCAACCCCGACGGGGTAAGTGCCAAAAAAAGGGGCCCGGATCTGTCCCTAACTTTTTACCGAGCCCATGGTAACCCCTTTGACAAAGTGGCGCTGCATAAAGGGATAGACCAGGAGAATAGGAATGGTGGAGGCCACAATGGACGCCGCTATCATGGCCTCCTCCGCCACCGCCCCCTCCAGCAGAATGGCCTTGAGCTCCACATTCTGCGCCTTGGCGATCATGTCCCGCAGGTACAGGGGCAGGGTCTGGAGCCGGGCGGAGTTGATGTACATCATGGGATCAAAGTAGTTGTTCCAGAGTATCACCGAGGTAAAAACCACAATGGCCGCGTAGACCGGCACGCTTAAGGGGGCAATAAGCTTAAAGAACACGGTAAAGTAATTGGCCCCGTCCAGCCGGGCCGATTCAATAATGCTGTCCGGCAGGCCCTCATAGTAATTTTTGATGATAAGGAGATGCCAAATATTGATAAGCCCGGGGATGATAAGGATGGCCCGGGTGTTGAGCAGACCGTAGGAATAGTACAACAGGTAGGTGGGAATAATACCCCCCGAAAAGTACATGGTGAACACAAAGATCAGGGTAACTCCCTTGATCCCCGGGAGCCCCCGGGTGGAGAGGGGAAAGGCGGTAATCGCCGTGATGGTTAAGGTACAGATAGTTCCCGCCACGGCGGTAAAAATCGAATTGAAAAAGGCGGTGAGGAAGGTCCGGGAATTGACGATGGATTTCATGGCGTCCCACTGAAAGCCCACGGGCCAAAGCCCCACCCTGCCGGTTACAATGGCCCACTCCGCGCTGAAGGCCTTGGCCACCACGTGAAGTATGGGAAGAAGCATTACCACCGAAAGCAGGAATATGAACACAAATGAAAAAATCTCCACCGCCCGCTCGTCCGCGTCCCGCCGGATTGCCCTGCCCGCCATTACCAGACACTCCTTCCGTAGGCCCTGCGGCTTACCGTGTTGCCGAGAAGAACCAGGCCGAGCCCCACCAGGGATTCAAAGAATCCCAGGGCGGTGGCGTAACTGTAATTGCTCAGGGCTACCCCGGTCCGGTAGATGTAGGTCCCCAGCACGTCCCCGGTTTTGTAAACCGTGGGGTTGTAGAGCAGCAGCACCTGTTCGGTACTGACGTTGAGAATCCCCCCAAGGCGCAGGACAAACATAAGCACAATGACGGAAAGTATCCCCGGCAGGGTAATGTGGATAATCTGCTTCAGCTTCCCCGCCCCGTCAACCGCCGCGGCCTCGTAGAGTTCCATGTTGATCCCCGACAGGGCCGCGATAAACACAATGGCCCCGTAGCCCGATTCCTTCCAGGTTTCCGACAGGATTATCACCCAGGGAAACCACAGGTTGTCCATCAAAAATGATATGGTCTTGCCCCCAAAACGGGTGATAAACTCGTTGATCATGCCGGTGGAGGGGGACAGGGCCGTGATAACCAGCCCGGACACGATGACCCAGGAAAGAAAGTGGGGCAGGTAGAGGATGGTTTGAAAGATCCGTTTGCAGATGACCAGCCTGATTTCGTTGAGCATGAGGGCGATAAGAATAGACAGGGGAAAGCTTACCAGAATTTTCCCCAGGCTGATCGTGATGGTGTTAAACAGAACTTCGTAAAATTTGGGGGAATCGAAAAGGGCCTTAAAATGTTTGAAGCCCACAAAGGGGCTTTCCGTGATGCCCCGGTAAATATTGTAATCCTGAAAGGCGGTAACAAGGCCGTACATGGGCATATACCGGATAAGGATGATAAAGGCCAATCCGGGAATGAGCAGCAGGTACAGATCGTAATTCTTCTTGAACAGGGCTAAACTTGATCTTTGTTTTTCTCGCACAGAACCTCCCCGTCCCCGGTTTTCCGCGGCGGCGTCCGCGTTCCGCCCGGCGGCGGCCCGGAGGACTCGCCGACGATAAATTCCATATTTACCAGCGTCTCCCGGGGGACATCGCTTTCCCCCCCGATCAGCCTTTTTAACATTCTGAAGCCCGCGGCCCCCAGTTCCCGCCGGGGAACCGTTATCATGGTCATTTCATGAATCCCCGCCAGATCGTAGAGGGCGTGGACATTGATAAAATCCCCGCGGGTGTACACAAGGGACAGATCGCCGGGAATACGGAGTCCCTTCTCCCGGACGCAGAGCAGCAGGGGCAGGGGAACCTTGGATCCTTCCATGATTACCGCCGTGGGCCGGCGCCGGTCCAGGCAGTCCCGAATCTGCCCCAGGTCCTCCTCGTAGAGGTCCATGCCCTCGCCGGGGGCAAGCCCCGCCCCTTCCAGGGCCTGCAAATACCCCCGGTGCTTTTCCACATCCACGGAGAAATTCCGGGAACCGCCCCAAAAGGCGATCCGCCGGTGCCCCTGATCCAGCAAATATTCCGTCACTTCCCGAAAGCCGTCGACATAGTTCACCGCGCAGCACCAGGGAACGATCTTGCGCCAGTTCCTCCTGCCTATGGTCACGTAGGGGATCCCCCAGCCCTCCATGTCTTCGATTGGGTCGTTCCCCAGGGCGGAGCCCAGAAGGATCAGACCGTCCACCATGCCCAGGCAGCGGCTTTCCCGGCCGCTGCGGGGATTGGTAAAAAGCAGGAGATCGTAGCCGGAAAGCCG
>JAIRSD010000137.1 GCA_031255615.1 Treponema sp.
ATCCGCTCCCCGTAGGGTATCCGGGACGCGAGGCAGGCGAAGGCGGGTTTATCCCAGGTGGGCAGATCAAAACGCCGGGAAAGCTCCCGGATATCCGCCTTGGTCATCCCCGCCTCCCGCAGGGGGCTCATAACGCCCAGTTCCTCCAGGGCCTTAAGGCCCGGCCGGTAATCCCCCAGGTCGTCCAGGTTGGAACCGTCCAGGACCGTCCCTATGCCCCGCTCCTTCGCCGCCGCGATGATGCCCCGGAATTCCAGTTTTTTGCAGAAATAACAGCGCTCCCGGGGATTGGCCGCCACTTCCTCGTCGATTTCCCCCTCCTCCACCAGGATATGCTCGATTCCCACCTGCCGGGCGATCCGGGCGGCGCAGTCCAGTTCGCTTTTGGGGAGCATGGGGGAGACGATGGTTATCGCCGCCGCATGAGGCCCCAGGGCGGCGGCGGCGGCATGGCAGAGAAAGCTGCTGTCCACGCCGCCCGAAAAGGCGACCGCGGCGCTCCCCCGGGCCGCGATAAGGGCCAAAAGACGGCGGTATTTTTCATCCAGATTCATGGCGGTTCTCCGTTCAGCGCACAGGATAGGGGCCCTTCAACCTGTCATGGCAAGGGGCCGATTGGCTAGGGGAGTTCATCTCCGGCGGGAACGGCTTCATGCCGCTCCCTATTACATACTACGGCGGGAGAGGGCTGTCAATGAGGGGATCGGAGCGTCGGGCAAGGCCCCCTTCTTTGAAGACGACGAATATTGAATGTATGTGGGGCGCATCCCCGCCTCCGGCGGGGACCGGGCTAACCGCTTAAATCCTTTTGCCCGGCGGACCGGGCAAAAGGAGACCGCTTCTATCCCTTGCGCGGCGCGCGAAAACGGCGTCCCTGCCGTTTTCGCGCCGGTGAACAGCCGCCCTCCCGCCGCGAAACCCCGCGAAACCCGCGGCAGTCGCCGCGGTCCGCCCTCCGCCGGCCTCCCTGCCGGCGCGGCCGCCGCCTCCCCCCGCCGCGCCGGCGCGGAGGCCGGCGGCAGAAAAGCCGGCCGCAGCCAGGCCGGGACTTGCCGCGCGGAACGCGCCAAGTCCAAAGGCGAAGATCCGCATGGATGCGGATCTTCGCCCGCGCAAGGGATAGGAGCGGCCAACAAAAACCCGCAGGGTTTTTGTTAGAGCGGATAGCCCGGTTTTTGGCGCGGAGCGCCAAAAATGCGCCCAAAAGGGACTCGGCATAGGGCATGTTCTAAACCGGGGCTTCCGGCGGCCCAACCGCGCCATTGACCTGGGAGGGCTTTTTGGGTTAGGATACAGCACCTCTTTGCCCGGGCCGAAAGCCCCGGGCCAAGGCGCTCCGCCGTAGGGCGGGGAAAACTTGTCCGCAAGGAGGGTCCATGCGCCGTTATGAATTGACGGTAATCTTCCCCTTGGAAGAGGACCAGCACAAGGCGGGCCGGGAGCTTTTACTAAGCGACCTTGCCGCCAATGGGGTCGAGATCGAGAAAACCGACGAAATGGGGGATCGGGATCTGGCCTATGAGATTAAAAAAAGGAAACGGGGCAGGTATGTCCTCTTTACCATCAAGGCCGATCCGGCCAGGATCACCGTCTTCGACCGGGTATTTAAACTTAACGTCAACATCCTGAAATACCTTTTTGTTAGAATGGAGGAGTAGGTCATGGCGGTCCTGGATTCCCGCGGCCCCGCGGCCGTATGCGCCAATCGAATAGGAATTGAAGTCCCATGGCGGATATAAACCATGTAGTCCTGGTCGGAAGGCTTACCCGGGACGCGGAACTCCGCTACACCTCCGGCGGTCAGGCGGTCTGTAAATTCTCCGTGGCCGTGAACCGCCGCCGGAAAAACGGCGATCAATGGGAGGACGAGGCGAATTTCTTCGACATCGTCCTTTGGGGAAGGCAGGGAGAATCCTTAAACCAATACCTGGTAAAGGGTAAAATGGTAGGCGTTGAAGGGGAGCTCCGGCAGGATCGCTGGCAGCAGGACGGCCAGAACCGTTCCCGGGTGGAGATCGTGGCGAACAATCTCCAGCTTCTGGGAGGCGGCGGGGCTTCGGGAAGCTGGCAGGCCGGGAATTCGGGCGCCGCCGGAAATTCCGGCGCCTGGTCCGGCGGAGGGAATTCCGCCGCCCCCTACAGCCCGGCTCCCGGCGAGCGGGAAGCCCCCCCGGCCCGGAGCGCCGGGGACGACGGCTTTGCCGACGATATTCCCTTTTAGGGTATCGAATCCCCTATGAAGAAAACGGGACACGGGAAAGGTCCCAGAGGAGTAATGTATGTCTGATGAAAAATATCCTGAAGATCGCCCCCCCCGGCAGGAACGGGGAGCGGAAACCCAGATGGACGGCCGGGACGGGGAAGACCGGGGCCGGGGAAAGGGAAAGGTTTACTTTAAAAAGAAGGTCTGCAAATTCTGCGTCCAGAAACTCAAAATCGATTACAAGGACGCGGATGTGCTGCGGCGTTTCATCACCGAGCGGGGGAAGATCCTCCCCCGGCGGATCACCGGCACCTGCGCCAAACACCAGCGGGTCCTGGCCCTCGCCATCAAGCAGGCCCGGTCCATCGCTCTGCTCCCCTTCGTCGCCGAATAATTGAGTCCCGGCGGCCTTGATTCCCGGGGCGTTCAATCCGGTTCCGGGGAGAGTTTCCCCGGCGGCGGCTTCAGAAATCCGGGAAACTGGATTCCCGGCCTTGCGAGCGCCCTGGTTTGTCTGGTTTTCCTTCGAAGCGGTTTTCTGGGATTTTTTTTCCTGGTCCCCCTGGGTTTTGCGGCTTCCTTTTTCGGCGGAAAGACGGTCTGGAGGGCTGTTTTTCTGGCCGTCCTTCTGAACGGCTGTTTCATCCTGGGGGCGGCCCGGTACCTGGGCCGGTCTTTCACGGAATTTCTGCCCGATCTGGGGTATTTCCTCCTTATGACCGCGGCTTTCGCCTGGCTGATGGCGCCTCCCGCGGCGGGGCCCCGGTTTTTTCGCATCCGAACGGTCTATCGGCTTGTTTTGGGGGCCCTGGCGGGAGCTTTGGCGGGGATTGTCTTTATCACCGGCGATTCGGCGGGTTTGGGGAGGCTGATTTACGCCCAGGCGGAGTATATTTCTTCCCTGGTCGCGGAATCCGCCGGGGGAGACGCGGTCCGCCAATCCCTATTGGAGCAGGAGCTGAGCCCCCAGCGGATCATGTCGATCTTCACCGCGGTTCTCTGGAGGGGGGGCGCCCTGGCTTCCTCCATGGCGGTGCTTTTTATCAGCCGCCAGCTTTCCCTGGGCGTCGCGGCCCTGGTTGGGGGAAGATTCGGGGGCCGGGAACGGCGGGCGGGGAATTCCGCGGGTTCCCTGCGGGATTTTCACGTCCCCCATTTTCTTATTTGGGCCTTTTCAGGATCCCTGGCGGGGATTCTGCTTTTCAGGATCACCGGGCTTTCCCCGCTGGAGACGGTTGTTTGGAATCTCTTTACCCTTTGCGTCCTTATGTTCTTGGCCCAGGGTGTGGGGATTGTGCAGTTCGTTTTGGGCCGCCGGGAATTGCCCGTCCTCCCGCGGCTTTTGTTGAACATCGGGATCATCCTGGCGATCTTGAGTCCGGGAATCAATATGGCGGCCCTGAGCCTTCTGGCGCTTCTGGGTATCCTTGAATACTGGGTTCCCCTGCGGCGCGTCTCCGGGGGGCCCGCGTCATAGGGACGAAGGCCGCCGCTTAAAAACAACAGGCCGCCGCCTACTCCGGCGGCGCGGCAGGGAAGCCCCGGCGCTTTCCCCAACATCCGGCGGGTTTGGGGAATCTTGCCTGGATTTTCTGTCTTCGAGGATCCGGTGGATCCTTACAAGCCTGAAACGGCCGCCGCCCGGCGGCCTGATTTTCACATACGTCAAAAGACCGGGGGTTTTTTGATTCAAGGAGCTTGGTATGAAGGTTATTTTGAACAAGGATCTCTCTCCCCTGGGGGAAGAAGGGGATGTTAAGGATGTGGCCAGGGGTTACGCCCGGAATTACCTGTTTCCCCGTTCTATCGCGCTGCCCTATAACGAGCAGACGATACGGCTTTTCGAATCCCGAAGGGAAGAAATAGAAGGGCGGAAGGCGGAAAAGCGCGAAGCCGCCAGGGGCCTTAAGGAACGGCTTGAGGCATTGGAGCTTTCGCTTTCCATGCCCGCCGGCGCCAACGGCAGGCTTTTCGGTTCCGTGACCAGCCAAACGGTGATGGACGAACTCGCCCGCCAGGGTTTTCAGATTGAACGCAAACGGATTGAACTGCCGGGAACCACCTTTAAGAGCGTAGGCAGGTATAAGGTTACGATACACCTCTACGAAAGCGCCGCCGCGGAGGTTACGGTCGTCGTTCAGGCTTTGGTGGAAAAGGCCCCGGAAACCCCCGCGTCCAAGGGCCGCCGCCGCCGGGAGGAAGGCCCCGCCGTCGAAAGCGCCGCCCCGGAAGCGGCGGTTTCGGCGGAATCAGCGGCTTCCCCGGAGGCCGCCGCTCCCGAATCCGGGACGGATTCTTCGGTTTCCGGGGAAGCCCCGGTTTCAGCGGAAGCCGAGGCTTCCCCGGAGGAGGCCGCTCCCGAATCCGCTTCCCCGGAAGCCGCCGCCGATTCCTCCCCGGCGGAGTCCGGCGGGGAAGGCGGGGCCCCCGCGGATAGTTCCCAGGCTTAACCATGGCTGCCGGCGCGATACCCCCCCATGACGACGAGGCGGAACGGGCCGCCCTGGGGGCCATGCTCATGGACGCCGACGCCATCGCCGTTTCCAGAGAGTATCTTGAGCCCGGGGATTTTTATTCCCGGGCCAACAATCTTGTTTTCGAGGCGGTGCTGGGACTTTTCGACAAGGGAGTTGCCGCGGATATCCTGACGGTTACCGGGGAACTCCGGCAGAACGGCCGGCTGGAGCAGGCGGGAGGGGTTTCCTATGTGTCCTCCCTTACCTCCGTGGTCCCCTCCAGCGCCAATGTCGGTTACTATGCCCAGACCGTTCAGTCCTACTCCCTGCGCCGGGCCCTGCTTCGGGTGGCGGGGGAGATTAACGCCAAGGTCTTCGACGAAACCCTGGAATCCCGGATTATCCTGGAAGAAATTCAACAGCGAATTTTTGATCTAAGCGACAACCGCTCGGCCGTCCGGTATCAGAACATCGGCAAGATCCTTCCCGAAGCGATCAGGATCATCGAAAATTTCGCGGCCTCCAACAAGGAGTATACCGGAATTCCTTCGGGCCTTGACGATCTTGACAAATTGACCTCCGGTTTTCACCCCTCCGAGTTTATTATCATCGGCGCCCGGCCCTCCATCGGGAAAACCGCCCTGGCCTTGACCATGGCGGCCCATATTTCCATCCATAACAAAGTGCCCGCCGCCTTTTTCACCCTGGAAATGTCCGCCATCGCCCTGACCCAGCGGCTTCTTTCCATGGAGGCGCGGATCAACGCCGCTTCCCTGCGGTCGGGTTATCTGAAGTCCCGGGACTTCAAGGACATGGTGGACGCGGCGGAAAAAATATACGAGGCCCCCCTCTATATCGTCGATACTCCCAACATGAAACTCATGGATCTCCGCGCCCAGGCCCGGAGAATCCGCGCCCAGGAGAAGGTGGAAATCATATTCATCGACTATCTTGGGCTTATCAGCTCCGAAAATTACGGCGTCCCCCGGTTTGAGCAAATGTCGGAAATTTCCCGTTCCCTTAAAAGCCTCGCCAGGGAATTGGACATACCTATTGTGGTGCTCTGCCAGTTGAACCGGGAGGCGGAGAAGGAACGGCCCAACCTGTCCTCGATTCGGGATTCAGGGTCGATTGAGCAGGATGCGGACGTGGTGATGTTCCTCCACCGGGAAAGGGAATCCAGCAAGAAGGCGGATCAGGCGCGGGACTCCAATGACAGCCAGACCAGCCTCATCCTGTCCAAGCAGCGGAACGGGCCGGTAGGGACCATTGATCTTGTATTTTTGCCCCAATATGCGAAATTTGAATTGAAAACCAGGGACGCATAGATTCCCCCGGCCTTCGCGCCGCCGCCTACAGGGTCTTCGGGCCGGGGAGGATTGCGGCGATTCTCGGTTTAGAAGACGCCGCATGACGGATCTCTTTTGGGCGCATTTTTTTGCGGCGGGCCGCAAAAAAACCGGGCTATCCGCTCTAACAAAAACCCTGCGGGTTTTTGTTCCGCTTCTATCCCTTGCGCGGGCGAAAGCCGTCGGCTTAGCCGACGGCTTTCGCCTTTCGCTGTGCCCCGCTGGTTGCGCCTTTTCGTGGGGGTTTGTGCGGTCGAGGGTGCTATACATGCCGCGGCGTATGCCGATGGTTATTACCGATGGTTATTACCGACGGTTACTACCGATGGATCCCAATATGAGACGGACCGGGGCTGAACCGGGAGCCGCCGGGAAGATTGAGGAGGATGTTGATGGCGTTAACGGAGAAGTACAATTTCGATCTCCTAAAAAACGAAGCGGAAAAACTGGTGTTTGCCGAACTGGAACGGCAGTTGGAATCCTATGAAGGAGACCTGTGTACTTGCAACGATTGCGTGGTGGATATGGCCGCCATCGCGTTAAACGCGGTAAAACCCCTGTACCATTTTTCCATCCTGGGGAACCTTTACAGCTCCCAGGCCATGGACGATGAGGAGTACGGCAAGACGCTGAAGGACGCGGTAACGGCGGCCATAGAAAAGGTGCGGCGGAACCCCAGCCACGATTAGGGTTATTCGGCAATTCCCCGCACCGGGCCCCGCCGGGGGGCGGATCCGGCGATTCCCAGATTCCATTCACCCTCAAAGATTCTGAAAATGGCAAGCAATTCCCCGTTTTGGGAATCGTACCAGGAGATGCCCCCCTCCGTGTCAAGGACGATAAAGCGGGGACCCCCGCCGGTAATCCGGCGGGGAAGGGCCGGCCCCCGTTCAAAGCCGCCGGCCCCCCAGGGACGGTGAATCCCCCCTTCCCCCAGGGTAGAGGCCGCAAAGCCCTCCGCTTCGGCGATGCTAAGCTCCATATTCTCCCCGGGGTACTCGGCAATCCGTTCCGAACCGGCGGGATCCTGAAAATTTAGGCGGATAAGGGAGGTCCGCCGTTTCCCTCCGGATTCTTCCACCGCCGTCCCGTAGATTGTCCCCGAGGGGCCCCGGTATACCTGGGCCCCGATGAAGGCGGGGTAGGGCAGGGCCACCGTCTCCCTTGTAAGGGTGTCGATCATAAGGAAGGGATCCCCCGACGAAGCCCGGCCCAGAATGATGCTGTCCCGGCTGACGAAGGCCGCGTCCAGGGAACCGGCGGAAGTTTCGGTATACCGGGCTTCCCCGTTTGCCAGGGAAAAGACCGATACATTTCCCCCCAGATCAAGAAAAAGCCCCTGATCATCCAGGACCGCCACGGAACGCAAGGAGAAAGGCCCGGCGGAAGATCGTCCGGCATTTCCGCCCCTCCGCGGGGGGCGGTTTAGGAGGAGAAGATCCAGTCCGGCCTCAGGGGAACGGGGTCCGTGGAGCGCGGGATAGGGCAGGGGAGAGCCGTCCTGCCAAAGGATGAATCGATCTGTTCCCGGTCCGTCCCCGCTCCATGAAGGGGAAATTCCCCCGGCGGTAATCCGGGTATAGGCCCCGCAGTTCTCCAAAACCAGGGGAAACCCGTCTTTTAGGTCGAGAAAATTCAGGGGAATACGGCCCAGGCTGTTTTCCCCGGTAAGGAAGGCGATGTCCCCTGTTCCCGCCGCGGCATCCGGTAGCCGCAGTTGTTTATTTGTCCTTAAACGCGCCGGAGGGGAAGGGGGGGATTCCAGATCCAGGCGCAGCAATTCCCCATCCCCCGTGCCTACCGCGATGCGGGGCGGGGAATGCGCCCCCTCCCCCGGAATCACCGCCAGGGCGCCTATACTCATACCGGCGGGAGAAGGGTAGAATCCCCGCTGTCGGAGCTTGTCAAAGGCGTCCATCTCGAACCGGTAGATCCCCTCCCTCCCGGCGGGAAGGGGTTTTCCGGCCCCTCCTTTCCCGGCGGCGGCCAGGCAGTAGAGTTCGTCCCCCCTGACCGCGAGGATTCCCCCGGATATAGCGGGATCCCGGTCAAGCTCATAGCCCGTGTCGGCCCCCAGCACCACGAGGCCGCCGCCGTCAAAACCGGCAAGATAACGGTTGTTTCCAAAAAGGAGGGGGCTGTTAAGATCCATGGGGGCGTCGAAATTCAGGGGAAGGCCGAATTCATCCTTTGCCGGGGCAAGGTTCAATTCCCGGCCCCCCCGCAGTTCCCAATAGGAGAGTGTCCCCGAAGGGGAGTAGACCAGCAGCGCCTTTTCGGTGCGGCCTATGGCGGCAAAAGCGGCGGAAAGGGGAAATTCTTCCGGCATATTCCGGGGCTTAATGAGCAATGTTCCGGTTTCAGGATCCACCAGGACGACGCCGGTTCCGCCGGAACAGGAGACCGCCAGGTACGCTCCCCCGGCGGAGTAGCTGAGGCCCTGCAGCGGATCCTCAAAGGGCAGGGTGAAAAGACGTTCCAGGGAAAGATAATCCCAAGCGGAAATCCGGCGGCGCCCCAGGCCGTCATCTTCGATAAAGGCGATTTGGGACTTCCCCGGACGGCGAACCATGGCAAGGATCGGCAGGCTGCTTATCTGGAAACGCATGACCGCCTGCCCTTGTTCAAGATCCCAGACCCCTAGAAAACCGTCTTCCCCGGCGCTGAGGAGCCGCCGGCCGTCATAGGATATGCTGGTTACCTTCCCCCGGTGGCCGCCGGGGATGGCATCGCGGAAGATCCAAGGTATATTCCCGCCCCCTCCGTCTTGCGCCCAAAGTACGGATCCAATAACCAACAGAACCGGCAGCAGGACCGCCCTTTTCACGGCCCTGACCCTAAAAACTCCGGCCCCGGACGGAAACCGCGGAAGAAAAGGGGGGCGGCGGCCTCATGCTAACGGCGGACCAAAAACAGAATATCGCCGAAGACGGCAAAGACTAAAAGTCCAAAGATCAGCACCACGCCCACGGTCTGGAAGGCGTTGATAACCCGGGGGTGGAGGGGCTTCCGTTTCACCGCCTCCACCAGGAAAAGGACTATGGAACCCCCGTCCAGCACCGGCAGGGGGAGGAGGTTCATGACGCAGAGGGCGATGGAAATAACGGCAAGGAAATTAAACACCGAACTGAGGCCCCTGCCGATACCCTCGGCGAAACCCTCCGCGGCTACATCGCCGGTCATAAGGGTGATCCGCAGGGGGCCGGACACCGCCTGGGTTAAATCGATGCCCCTGAAAAGGAGGGCCAGACTTTCCAAAGAAACCCTCAGGGTCTTCCACGCCTCCCCCGCCCCCCGGGCCGCGGCCAGGGGAGGGGAAAGGGGCGGGGAACGGTAATTTATAAAACGGTAACTGAACCCCAGTTCCGGCGCGCCGTCGGTATAGACGGGGATCACCGTCGCTTCCCCTTCAACCCCGTCCCGCTCATACTCCACCCTTAGAGTCTGGGGTTCCGCTTCCAGAACCTTGGCCAAGGCCAGGGTATGGGGAAGGGCCGTACCGTTGACCCGGAGAATCCGGTCCCCGCTTTGGAGCCCCGCGGCGGCGGCGGGGCCGGTAACCCCGTCAAGGACCGGATCGGTCCAGAAGTAGACCCCAATTTTCCCGGCCCCGGTTTTTTTGTCCAGTTCCGGCCTGATGGAAATATTCAGAATCTCCCCGTTCCGATCCACTTTGAGCAGGAGTTTCTTTTCGGGATTTACGGCGATGCTCTCTTTTACCTCGTGGTAATAGGGGGTTTCCTTGCCGTTGACCTCCAGAATCCGGTCGCCGGTCTTGAGCCCCGCGTCGTCGGCGGGATAGGCCTCTCCGGGGCTCATATCCGAGGCCAGGATGATCCGGTTTTCCAGGGTGTTTACCTCGAATCCCGCGCCCCAGGTAAAGGAAAAAATAACCACCGCGAAGATTAGGTTGAAGAAGGGGCCCGCGAAACAGACCAGAATCCTGCGGAAAGGGTTGACGCTGAAAAAACTGCCCGGCGAAGGATTGACTGAATTCTGTTTATTTTCCCAGGCTTCCTGGAATTCGTTCTCCCCCTTCATTTTGCAGTAACCCCCCAGGGGAAAGAATCCCAGGCGGTATTCGGTCCCCCGGAACTTCTTTTTTAGAAGGGGTTTTCCCCAGCCGATGGAGAAGGCTTCCACCTCTACGCCCACCAGCCGGGCCGCAAGAAAATGTCCTAATTCGTGGATAAAAACCACGATTCCCAGGCCGGCAAGGCCGAAAAGTATCTTTATCACGGTCATATTGTTTTACTTCCTTATCCGCACCGCGGCAATTTCCCGAGATCGCCGGTCGGTCTCCATTACCGATTCTATGTCCATGGGTCCCTCCCAGTTTTGATCTAAAACATAACGAACAAGGTCCGGGATATCAAGAAAACCCAGGCGGCCCTGGAAAAAGGCCGCCGCCGCCGCCTCGTTGGCCCCATTAAAGGCGCAGGGATAAAGCCCCCCCCGCCGGGCCGCCTCGTAGCCAAGGGGCAGCAGGGGGAACCGTTCCCCGTCGGGCTCCTCAAAGTCCAGGCGCAGACCCGGAAGATCTAAGGGGTCGAAAGACGCGGGGGCCGCCTCCGGCCAATAGAGGGCTTCCTGGATGGGAAGCCGCATGTCCGGACGGGAAAGCTGGGCATAGAGGACCCCGCCGGCGGTCCTGATAAGAGAATGGACCACGCTCTGGGGATGGACAACGACCTTTACCTGTTCCGGCTTCATATCAAAGAGCCTTACCGCCTCTATCACCTCCAGGGCCTTGTTTGCCATGGTGGCGGAATCCAGGGTGATCTTGGGCCCCATGTTCCAGGTAGGGTGGGCCAGCGCATCGGCGGCGGTAACCCCCTTTAGCTGTTCCCTGCTGTAGCCCCGAAAGGGGCCCCCGGAGGCGGTAAGGATGATCTCCGCCGTTTCCGAACCGTGGGCCTTAAGGAGCTTGAAGATCGCCGCGTGTTCAGAATCCACCGGAATGATAGGAACCCCTTCCGCCTCCGCCAGGGCTTTGACGAGGGGGTAAGCCATCACCACGGTCTCTTTGTTTGCCAAAGCCAGGGCGGAACGGGCCTTGAGACAGGCCAGTGAGGGGGCGAGGCCCGCAGCCCCCGCTATACCGTTCACCGTGATCTCCGCCTCCGCCTTCCCAATGGCCGGAAGGAGTTCATCCGCCAGGACCAGGCGGGCGCCGGGGAAGGGCTTCCCCAACTTTGTCAGTTCCGCCGCCCTGGATTTGGCGGAAAGAAGGACAACCTCAAAATCGCCGGGGCGGCCGCGGACCACATCCAGGGCGCTCCTGCCGATGGATCCCGTGGCCCCCAGGATCGCTAGGCGTTTTTTCTTTTTCCGGGCTTCCATGGTTTAAAAAATAAGCCGGTAGATGATGTAGAACACCGGCGCCGCCAGGGAAAGGGAATCGATGCAATCCAGCACTCCCCCGCGGCCCGGGATGAGGGCCCCCGAGTCTTTTACGCCGGCGCTCCGTTTCATGGCGGATTCCGCCAGATCTCCCAGGTTCGCGGCGATCCCCGTACAGAGGCCGATGATGATGCCGCCCAGGGAGGGAGGCAGGCGGGACGCAAAAACCGGCCTGCCCCAAATTTCCGCGCCGATGCCGAGGAGAATCGAAACACCGATGCCGCCGATGAAACCGGCGATGCTCTTGTTCGGACTGGCGGCGACGACGCCCCGGTTTCCCCTGCCGAACAGCATGCCCGCCGCCCATGCCGCCGAATCGTTGACGAAGACGATCAGGAGGAAGGCCAAAATCACCATGCCCGCCTGGGGGAATAGGGTCATCCGCACAATGCAGGCCATAAAGAGTCCCGGATAGAGCATGACGGAAAAACCAGCGGCGGCCCTTTCCGCATAGTCCTTGAGCTTTTCCCGGGACCAGAAGACCCGGCTCGCGAGGAGCCAGGAGGCGCCCAGGACCGGGAGGCTGGAAAAGATCCCCGGCTCCCCCAGATTCTCCAGCACCGCGGCGACGGGGGCCAGGGATCCCAGAACCGCCGCCTCTACGGGGTGGATAGCTGTTCCTTTCCGCCCCAGGATCAGGGCAAATTCCCGGGCCCCCAGGGCGCTAAAGAGGATTACCAGGATATTCAGGGCCAAATAATGATGATAAGGGAGGAACAGAACAATCCCCGCGATAAGGGGAATCCCCAGGGAGAAAACAAGGAGCCGCTGGAATATTTTTTTCATGGGGACCCTCTCGCCCCCGGGGCTGCGGAGATCCCCCCGTAACGGCGATCCCGCGTTCCGTAGGAGGCCAGGGCCGCATCCAGATCGGACTCCGCAAAGTCGGGCCAGTATTTTTCCGATATGCAGTATTCCGCATAGGCCCCCTCCCAAAGAAGGAAGTTGCTGGTCCGGAATTCCCCCGCGGTTCTGATGATCAGGTCCGGATCCGGTATATCGGGGTTGTCCAGACAGGAATACAAAAGGGCCTCGGTAAGGCCGCCGGTCTTGCCCGCCGCCGAGTTGTCCGGGGGGCTTTGGAGGCCCCCCAGGGCGCGGTTGACCGCGCGGACAATCTCATCCCGGCCCCCGTAGTTCAAGGCCAGGATAACCTGCATGCCCCTAAATTCCCGGGTCTCCTCCATGGCCCTCTCCAGCTCAAGCCGAATGTCCGGGGGAAGCCCCGCCTTATCCCCGGCGTGCCGGATCCGAATACCGTTTTCCCGGTAAAATTCCAGTTCCCCCCGCAGGTACTGCCGCACCAGGCCCATGATAAAACCCACCTCGTCGGCGGTGCGCTTCCAGTTTTCGGTGGAAAAGGTATATAGGGTTAGATACGATATGCCCCGGCCGGCGGCGGCCTTAACGATTCGTTTCGCCGTCTTAAGCCCCTCCAGGTGGCCCTGGGTACGGCCCAAGCCCCGGATTTTTGCCCAGCGCCCGTTTCCGTCCATGATGATTCCCACATGGCCGGGGACCGGGGCTGTTTTTTCCTTCAATTGGTTATTGCTCCAGTATCTCTTTCTCTTTTTCTTCCAGTGTCTGGTTCAGTTTGGCGACATAGCTGTCGGTGAGTTTTTGCAGTTCCTCCCCATGCTTGCTTTCTTCGTCCTCCGTAAGACCGCCCTCTTTCAGGAGCTTTTTGAGCTCCTCGTTGCCGTCCCTGCGGATATTCCGTACCGCGACCCGGCTTTGCTCGGCCTGGGATTTTGCCAGCTTGACCAATTCCTTGCGCCGCTCCTCCGTCAGGGGAGGAATGTTGACGCGGATCACCTTGCCGTCGTTGCTGGGGTTCAGGGAAAGCTCAGAGGAACGGATAGCCTTTTCGATTTCACCGATGAGGTTCTTATCCCAAGGCTGGATCACGATGAGCCGGGCTTCGGGAACGGAAATATTGGCCACCTGGTTTAACGGGGATTTTTCCCCGTAGTAGTCCACCCTGATTTTATCGAAAAGAGAGGCCGAAGCCCGGCCCGTCCTTAAAGAGGCGAACCCCTCTTTAAGGCTGGCAAGGGTCTTCTTCATCCGATCTTCGCAGCCGCTTATGGTCTGGTGCATCATTGCCCCACCTTAAAATAGACGTAATCCCCTACGCCGATTTTGGCCCCCAGTTGTTTGCCGTACTCCTCCAGGGCCTTGGCGACGGTGATTTTTTCGTCCTTGACGTAGCCCTGATCCAAAAGACAAGTATCCTGGAGGTACTTGTTCAGCTTGCCCTGGAGGATCTTTTCGAACTGTTCGGGCTTGGATTCCTTCATAAGGGAGAGCTTCTCGTCCCCCTCCATTTGTTTACGGAAAATTTCTTCCTGATCCTTGAGGAAAGCCCCGTCGATCTTGTCCCGGCTTAAGGCCATGGGATTAAAGGCGGCGATATGGAGGGCCAGGGTAAAGGCAAAATCCTTCGCCTCCTGTTTCGCGAAGACCTCGTCCTTATCGGCGCAAAGTTTAACCACCACCCCGATATTGCCGTCCCCATGGATATACTGGGTAAGATACTCCCCGGCCCCGGCCGTAAGAACCTTGATCCGTTTCAGGCTCATGTTTTCCCGAATCTTGGTAGCCAGGTCTTGCACCAGGGCCCCCAATTCGTCGTTGACGGCGGTGTAACCTTTCTCCAAAACCCGGTCCGCAATGGCGGAACCCAGGGCGATAAACTCGGGGTTGCGGGCCACAAAGTCGGTCTCCGAGGCCATTTCCACCAAGACGGCGGTGTTGTCCTTAACCTTGACGAAGATCTTCCCTTCATTGGTCGCCCGGCCGGAACGTTTCTCCAGGGCCGCCAGGCCCTTTTCCTTGAGCAGTTTTTCGGCCTGCTCAAAGTCCCCCCCCGTATCTACCAGGGCTTTCTTACATTCCATCATCCCGGCCCCGGTCTTTTCCCGGAGCCGTTTTACATCTTCCGCTGTAACAGCCATTTTGGGGCCTCCTTATTGGGCATCCTCGTAAAGTTTATCCACGTCCACCGGAAGTCCGTCGTCGTCCTCCGATTCGACCGGGGATTCCCGGCTGGATTCTTCGGTGGTGGCGTAGGACGCGATGTCAATTTCCGGATCCTCTTCTTTCTTGGAGACATCGGTCATGATGTCTTCCATGCTTTCATCTTCATCCCCCAGGGTGATGATCTTAAGGCCCACCTCGTTGTCCGCCTCCACCACCGCGTTGGCGATAATTTGGGTAAAGAGGGTAATCGCCCGGATAGCGTCGTCGTTGCCGGGAATAGGGTAGTCAATGCCTTCCGGATTACAGTTTGTATCTACCACCGCCACAATGGGGATCTTCATACGCTGGGCTTCGGTAACCGCGATAGCTTCCTTGCGGGTATCAATGACAAAAAGGATCCCCGGAGGATCCTTCATCTCCTTGATGCCCCCCAGATTCTTCTGAAGTTTCGACCGTTCCTTGCCCAGGGAGGCGATTTCCTTTTTGGTCAGATTCTCGAAAGTCCCGTCAACCTCCATCTTTTCCAGCTTTTTCAGCCGGAGCAGGGACTTCTTGATGGTGGTGAAGTTGGTGAGCATCCCCCCCAGCCAGCGGTTGTTTACATAAAACATACCGCAGCGGTCGGCCTCTTTCTGGATAGCCTGCTGCGCCTGTTTCTTGGTCCCCACAAAAAGCACCGTTTTGCCGGAGGCCACGGTTTTGCGGACCGCCTCATAGGCGTCTTTGATGGCCTGAATGGTCTTTTGCAGATCGATGATGTGGATGCCGTTCCGCTCGGCGAAGATGTATTTCTTCATCCGGGGATCCCAGCGTTTTACCTGGTGCCCGAAATGCACCCCCGATTCGAGCAGACTCTTCATGGTAACTACTGCCAATTCTCCTCCTCCCGGGATTTTCCCGCCGGAAAACCCCTCGACAAAAACCCTTAATCCTTTCCCGGATCTTCCGCACCGAAAGATCCCCGGATAAAACGCGGGTTTTTATCAACCGTCCCTGTATCTCACCCCCCGCCAGGGGAGGGTGGAAAATAGGCGAAAGCCGCGGGCCCCGCCTGCTAACCGGTCCGCGCAGCGGCGCATCCAAATTTCAACGGGACCCCCCTTCCGGGTTTACGGGGCCGCCCATTCGGAGTAACCGTAGGCATAACCATTATCTCTCAGCATGACATAAAATTCGTGGATTGGCAAGCCGACGATAGAACTGTAGGACCCCCGGATCCCGGAGATGAAACAGCTTCCCAGCCCCTGGATCCGGTAGGCCCCCGCCACTCCCTGCCACTCCCCGCTGTCCAGGTACCATTCGATCTGGTCGTCCAGAAGGGGGCTGAAGATCACCTCGCTTAGCACTGAGCGGCAGTCAACGGTGTTGGTCTTTCCCGAATACAGAGCCACCGCGGTTACCACCTGATGCGCCCGCCCCTGGAGGCTTTTAAGCATTTCCCTGGCGCTGTCCCGGTCCTCGGCTTTGCCGTAGACCCTGTCGTCCATGGAAATAAGGGTATCCGCTCCGCAGATCCAGGGCGGATTGCGGCTTTTAAGGTATCCAATAACCTTCCGCACCTTGCGGATCGCCAGTTCCTCCGCCAGCTCCCGAGGCTCCGGACCTTCTTTGATATTCTCGTCAATTTCCGGGGCAATGATGCTAAAGGGGAGCCCCAGAAGGCGGAAGTACTCCTGCCGCCTTTTGGAGCCCGAAGCAAGGACAATGGGTTCCACTAAACCTTCCTGGGGGGAACTTTTTTAGGACCGTAAGAGCCCGGAGATCATATCTCCTTCCCCTAATAGACCATAAATCTCAGAAAGACTCTAGTAGGGTGTAAAGGCTAAACGGCCGGATAAGCGAACGACCGGGAACAGGATTTTAACCACGAAGGCGCACCAAGGAACACGAAGGACTGAAAAAACGCCTTCAATCCCCGGTTGTTAAGGCAGGGCCGTGCTTCCTTCCGGCCCTTCCGCGCCGAATCTGCTCCGCGCCGAAACTTTAAGGAGCTTGCCCGCGCTATGGAGTTTCGCGCTCCGCCGCGAAATTCCAGACTTCTTTGCTACCGGCTGTCCGGGGCCCCCAGCCCCCGGCTTTCCAGGGCCAGGGCCGTATCCAGGGCCTTCTCGATCATTCGCTCGACCACCGGGGGAATCATAAGGAGGAGCCGCCGGATTCTCCCCCGGACGCAGCGGGCGTCCAGGGCCATGCCGGTTTCCTCCCAAATTTCAAAGAACCGGGGGAGGAAGCCCAGCATCAGGGAGAGGGCGAGGCTGAACCGGTGCAGGGGAAGGGCCCTCCCTGCCGGGCCCCGGATCCCGGCGGCACATTTTTCCAGACCGCCGCGCAGTTCCTTCATCGTGGTGGCCGCGAAAAGGAGGGCCCCGCCGGCGAAGGATGCGATCATGGAAAGGCTTTGAGCCAGGCCGCCGGGGACTTCGGCGGCGTCAACGCGGAAAAAGGGCGGCGCCCCATCCAGCCGTATAATCCTGAGAAGAAAGAAGGCCAGGGCCAGGATAAGAATGGGGCGGCCGCCCCGCAGAAGTTCCCAGGGCCTTATGCCCGCGACGATTGCCCCGGCGCTGATTATGCAGGCCGCGGCGGCCAGGGCCGGCAGGGAACCGTAGGAAAAGATCGAAAGCAGGAGGAGGGCCAGGAGTTTTATCAACGCCGGACAGCGGTGGAGGGGGCTGTCCCCCGGACGGTACCCAAAGGGAATCCCCGGCGCCGTCTTGATTGCTTTCCCGTTACGCCCCATGCCGCCCCGCCGCTTCCCCCGGCTCAAGCCAGGAACAGTCCCCGATGTTTTGATAGTTCCGCCGGGGGTCCCGGACCCCCCAGACCGGGTCCAGCCGGTCCAGCACCTCCGGCGGAGCCCCGTCGTCCCGAATCCGCCCCCGGTGCAGGATGACCAGCCGGTCCGCCAGGGCCAGAACCTTTTCCAGTTCATGGGTAAGGACGACGAGGGTTTTCCCCCCCCGTTTCAGGGAAAGGAGGGTTTCCAGCACCCGGACCACCCCCGGCCAGTCCAGGTTGGCGAAGGGTTCGTCCATGATGATGACGCCGCAGCCCATGGCCAGAATCCCCGCCACCGCGAGCCGCCGTTTTTCCCCGCCGGAAAGTCTGCGGGGCGGCCTGTCCCGTTTGGATTCAAGGCCCACCGCTTCCAGGGCGGCGTCTACCCGGCGTTTCGTTTCTTCCCGGGAAAGGCCCAGGTTCTCCGGTCCAAAGGCCGCGTCCTCCTCCACCGTTTCCCCCAGGATTTGGGTTTCAGGATCCTGGAAGACGAGCCCCAGTTCCCGGCCCGGGGACCTGATCCGGGACAGGGGCCTGCCGCGGAACAAGACTTCCCCCTCCTGGCCCCGGAGAAGCCCCGTCATACAGCGCGTCAGCAGAGTCTTTCCCGATCCGTTGGATCCCGCCAGGAGGAGGAATTCCCCCTCCCCCACATCCAGGTTTATCCGGTCCAGGACCGTGAGGGCGCCCCCGGATCCGCCGAACCGGAGGGACAGATTCCTGACCGAGAGGACGGGCGGGGATCCCCCCCCTTCCCGGAGGGCGGAACCGCCGTTCATGCTCCCATCCGGTCCCCCAGGACCCGTCTGAGCCGGGGGGCGATGAGGACCGCGATGAAACCCTTCACCCCGTCTCCCAGGATAAAGGGAATGAATCCGGCCCCCAGGGCCTTGCCCCAGGAACCGAGGGCGAAACGAAGCCGGATGAGCCCCGGCGCATAGACCACGAGGAGCCCCGCCAGGACCGCCAGGATAAGCCGCCGGCGGGGGAGGGCTTCCGTCCGGGGCGGCCCCGCGATAAGCCCCGCGGTGAAGGCGGAAAGGAGGTAGCCCAGGAGGAATCCCCCGGTGGGGCCCAGTATGCGGACGATTCCCCCCGCCGCGCCGGCAAAAACCGGGGCCCCGGCGATTCCCGCCGCCAGGTAGAGCCCCACCGCGGCGCTCCCCAGGCGGGGGCCCAGCACCAGGCCCGCCAGCAGGGCAAAAAGATTCTGGAGGACCACCGGCACCGGGCTGAAGGGGAGGGGGATTGCGATAAAGGCCCCCGCCGCGGTAAGGGCCGCGAAAAGGGCGACGAGGCTGAGGGAAAAACCGGCCCCCCTTCCCCGCCTTTTTTCCGCCTCCCCGCCGGATTCTTTAACTTCCGTCATGTCCTTGCCTCCCGCCGTATTTTTTTGGAGGGTAACGGAAAGGCCGGTGATGGTCAACGACAAGGGGGGGAGCAGCAGTACCCGGTTGAGAATATGCCGTGCAGCGAGTGCCTTTTGGGCGCATCCCCGGCTCCGCCGGGGACCGGGCTATCCGCTCTAACAAAAACCCTGCGGGTTTTTGTTGGCCGCTCCTATCCCTTGCGCGGCTTACGAAAACGGCCTCCCTGCCGTTTTCGTAAACTTCAGAGTTTTGCTGCGCAAAACTCATGGACATGGAATGGAAACGGCCGGCATCCTGCCGGCCCGCGAAAAGCCGAAACGCTGCGCGTTTTGGTCCGGCGTCCCTGCCGGTGCTGCCCCTTCGCCGCGCCCCGCCGTTCCCGGCCTGCGCCGGGGGGAAGTGTCCTTGGCGGGGGGCCCGTGGTATTATGGCGGGGAATGGAGGTTCCTATGAATGTTGTCGCTTTTAACGGAAGCCCCCACCGGGAGGGGGTTGTGTACCACGGCCTGGCGGTTATGAAGGAGGAATTGGAAAAAGAGGGGATTGGGACGGAGATTGTCCATGTCGGGGGGGAGGATATCCGGGGCTGCGTTGACTGCCGGGCCTGCCGGCGGCCCCCCTTTGCCTGCGCCTTTAACGACGATCCGGTGAATGCCTGCCGGGAGAAGGTCAACGCCGCCGACGGACTCATCCTGGGTTCCCCGGTTTACTACGGCGGCGTGGCCGGGACCTTTAAGTCTTTCCTGGACCGTCTTTTTTTCCCCGGCCTGGCGATGCGGTGCAAGCCGGCGGCGGCGGCCGTTTCCCTGCGCCGTTCCGGCGGTATTTCCACGTTCCACCAGCTTAACAACTACCTGAATCTGGCCCAGGCCCTGATCGTCCCTTCGGTTTACTGGGGGGTGATTCACGGGAACAGCCCGGAAGAGCTGGAAGAAGACCGGGAGGGGCTCCAGATCATGCGGATCAGCGGGCGGAACATGGCCTGGCTGCTGAAGGTCCTGGATGCGGGGGCGAAGGAAGCGCCGCCGCCGGAACTGCCGAAGCGGGAGTGGACCAATTTCATTCGCGGCGGAGCCTGACGCCGCGCTCCCGGCGGGGAAACGCGTCCCCCGGGGGTCCGGCGGGAAAAGCTCCACGCGGGGGGTTAGCGGAATACCCGCCCCGCGGGTATGAAGCGAAGGGGGGGCCAGGGCGGCATGATGCACCCGGCGTTTCATTGTCCGCGGTAGGTGGCCCCCCCTTTATGATTATTATGGGCGCTGTACAGGGGGATTCCGGCGGCGTTGAGGGGCTGTTCCCGCTCCCAAAGGGGGAGGTTTTGTTAAAAAAAACGGCAATCCTTATCATTTGTATATATATTTTTTCTTGAACAAGCCTTTGCTTTCCAGTATCATACAGGCATCTTCATCTTTTTTTGTTATGGAAGCTGTTCCGGGGATTTGGGGGAACCGCTTCGGATATTTGAGGGGTTTTGTATACATGCTGGATATCGGTCCCATTCATCGCAAGGAATACGAACTGGAAACAGACCGATCCGAAACTGTGGTTATCGCTGAGGCGCCGGGCAGGATTCATTATCTGGGCGAGCATGGGGAGCCGGGGGCGGGTCTGTACCTTTCGTCCGCCATCGACCGTTACGTCCGGGTGGCGGTAAGTCCGCGGAAGGATAATTCCATCCGGTTTTACGCGGCGGATCTGAACGAACGGAAGCGGACGACCCTGGTGAATCTTAAGTACAAGCGGGAAGATCGCTGGGCCAACTATTTGAAGGTGGCGGTCTACCTTTTCGCGGAGCTTGGATGTCCGGTTAAGGGTCTTAATTTTACCCTCTGCGGGGATATTCCCCAGCAGGTGGGGCTTGCATCTTCTACCGCCGTCGAGGTGGCGGCGGTCATGGCCTTAAAGGGCCTGCTTCGGATCTCCATAGGGGAGCGGGAGTTGTTCAACCGGCTCTGCGCGGCGGGGGAATTCTTTTTCGGCAAGAATCTTTCCTCCGTGGATTACCTTATCGTCCTTTCCGCCCGGAAGGATCAGTTTCTGCTGGTGGACGAGGCGGTTATGGAGGTTACGAAATTTAAATCCACCCTTTCCCGGTATCAGATTCTTGTTATGGACAGCAGGGTGCCCCGTTTGGGGGTGGAGGACGAATTGGCCCAGCGCCGGAGGGAAACCAAGAAGGGGCTGGGGATCCTTTCCCGTAATCCTCCCCCTTCCTCCATTCGGGAGGGGATCGATCCGCTCCGCAAGGTGATGCAGGGGCTCAGCTTCCGGGATTTTGTCTCGGTGGATCTGGTGGAATTCATGGGGAATCTTCCCGAGGAAATCCGCCGCCGCAGTATGCATGTGGTGCAGGAGATCCGCCGGGTCTATGAGGCCTACGAAGCGATTCGCCGTTCCGACTCGGCGGGGCTTTCCAAGATCATCCTCCATTCCCACGAGAGTCTGCGGGATCTTTACGAGGTTTCCTGCCCCGAGATCGATTGGCTGGTGAAGCGGGCCCAGGAGATAGAGGGGGTCTTGGGGTCCCGGATGACGGGGCAGGGTTTTGGGGGCTGCACCTACACGATTCTCCAGGAGAACGCCGTTGAGGAATACCGGAACCGGCTGGAGGATTACGAGCGGATCTTCGGCTTTCACCCCCTTCTGTACCCTATAAAAATCGCCACCGGCAGCCGGGTGCTCGCGGTTCGGCGGAGCGAAGCGGTTTAACCATGAATATTTTATTGACCAACGACGACGGGTTGGAAAGTCCCGGTATTCTGCTCCTGGCCGGGGCCTTGAGGGAGGAGGGCCACCGGGTTCTGGCGGTTGCCCCGGACAGGAATCGCTCCGGGGTTTCCCATTCCATCTCTTTTCTGGGGGGCCCCCTGGTTTTGAGCCCCCGGGGGGACGATTCCTGGGCTTGTTCCGGCTTGCCGGTGGACTGCGTTATCGCCGCCCTGTTGGGGGGGATTCCGGTAAAGCCGGATGTGGTGGTTTCGGGGATAAACCGGGGGGCCAATCTGGGCACCGATCTGCTGTACTCGGGAACCGCGGCGGCGGCCCGGCAGGGGAGCCTCTTCGGAATGCCCTCCATCGCCCTTTCCCTGGTGGAAGGCCCGGAGAATATTTTCCACTGGGATCAGGCGATCCGGTTTTTCCTTTCCCGCTTTGCCGAGATTCTGGACTGGTGGAAGGCCGATACCTTCGTCAACGTGAACATCCCCAATAGTCCGCAGGGCCCCAGCGGTATTGCCCCGGCTTTTCCTTCCCGCCGTTTCTACCACGACAGCATGACCTGGATGGACGCCCCGAACGGGGACCGTTACTGCTTTTTCCATGCCGGGGTGACGGAGTCTTCCTTGCAGGAGGGTTCCGACAGGGAGCTGGTTTCCCGGAATCTGGCGGCCCTGAGCTCCGTTTGGATACATCCGGTGAGCGGGGATCCCCGTGATCCGGCGGCCCGTATCTGGGACCGGTATGGCGGATAAGACGGGTTTCTCGACGCCGGCGGGGGAGGCGCAGGTCTACTCCCTGGAACCGCGTTACAAGAATCCCGATTCCTCCAAGCCCGTTAAAAATCCGGATCCCCCCGCCGAACCCCAGGACGGTTCGCCCCGGCCCGCCGGGTCCAAGCCCGACGCGGGGGCCGCCAGGGGCGGGGGCCGGCTGCCGGAGGGCATCCGGCTTTTTCGGATGAAACGCTACGATATGGCCCTAAAGGAGCTGTCCCAGGTGGACGGGTCCGGTTTTTCGGCGGAGGAAAACGCGGAGCTCTCCTACTATTTGGGGCTCTGCCATACCAAACTGGCCCATTACGAGGACGCCCTGCTCTATTTGGACCAGGTGATCAGCACGGGGCAGAATGTGCTCCGTTCCTACCAGTGCCGCATGATGCTGGCCTACATTTATATGGTTACCCGGAAGACCAAGATGGCGGAATTTGAGCTGACCCGGCTGCAAAAAAGCGGTTTTGAATCGGTCCAGCTTTACACCACCCTGGCCTACGCGTCCTGGGCGCAGCAGAACGTTAAGGCCGCGGTGGCCTACTATGAGCGGGCCCTGGACATGGACGGAAACAATACCACCGCCCTGAACGGCCTGGGCTACATCCTGGTGGAAACCAACAGCGATCTTATCCGGGGGCTCCGGCTTTGCCGCCGGGCGGTGGACAAGAAGCCCCAGAATGCCGCGTACCTGGATTCCCTGGGCTGGGCTTACTTCAAGACCGGGGAGGTTCTGGCGGCCCGGACCTGGCTGCGGCGGGCCATAGATCTGGCGCCCCGGGAAAAAGAAATCCGGGATCACTGGCGCATCATGACCGGCGAGGAGCCCCCCCGGGGAAAGTGATGCTGAAGGCCCGGATTATTTTGCTTGTCTTGGCCCTTTCCGCCGGGGTCTTAGAATCCCAGCAGGCGGCGGTGGATATGGACGGCCTCCGGGCGGAGGAGCAGTTCCGCATAGGGGTGCAGGCCTACAACCGGTTCGCCTTTAACGAGGCCGTCCTTTCCTTTGAGCGGGCCCTTTCCTTCCGCCCCGGGGAGCCCCTTATTCTGGATTGGCTGGGCCGTTCCTACTACCGTTCCGGCATGGAGGACATTGCCCTGCGCCAGTGGCGGGCCGCTGCCCAGGGCTACGGCTGGGATTCCGGGGAGGGGATGCTCCTGGGAAGCCGAATCGAAACCCTGGGGAACCGCCGGGGGCTGCTGCCGGTCCATGACGACGATGTCCGTTATGTGGAAGCCGGCCGCTATCCCGGGGAGTATGACGGGAACGTCTACTACCGGCAGCCCACGGCGGTGCTGCCGGTGGAAGACGGCAGCCTTTGGGTGGTGGCCTACGGGAGCAACGAAATCCTCCGGCTGGACCAGAACGGCATGGTGATGGAACGGAAGCGGGGGCCCCTCAACGGCTTTGACCGGCCCTACGACCTGGTCCGTTCCCCCGGCGGGGATCGGCTTTACCTTTCCGAGTACCGGGGGGGCCGGGTAAGCGTCCTTTCCGCCGGGGGGGACTGGCTTTCCTACATTGGTTCCCGCGGCTTGGGGGAGGGGAACCTTCTGGGCCCCCAAAACCTGGCCGTGGACGAGGAGGGCTACCTCTATGTGGTGGATTACGGCAACCGCCGGGTGGTGAAATTCGATCCGGAGGGGAATTTTATCCTTTCCTTCGGCGGGGCGCTGAGAAACCGGGGGGGGGCCTTCCCCGGCTTCCTTTCCCCCACCGGCATCGCCGCGAGGGAGGGCCTTGTCTATACCGCCGACGCCGCGGCAAAACAGATCTTCATCCATGACTCCAACGGCATTTACCAGGGGAATCTTGCCGCCGCCGGTCTTACGGGGCCGGAAAGCCTGCGCTTCCTTGAGGACGGCCGGCTCCTGGCCGCCGATACCAACCGGATCCTGCTTATCGATCCCTATTCCGCCCAGGTGCGCCTCCTTGGGGTCGCGGGGAACAGCCGCCTGCGGATTACCGGGGCGGCGATGGACTATAACGGCAGCATCCTGGCCGCCAATTTTGACGGGGGGGAGGTCTCCGTGCTTACCCGGCTGGACGACATGGCCTCCGGGCTTTTTGTGCAGGTGGAGCGGGTCAACGCGGAAAAATTCCCCCAGGTAACGGTGGATTTTTTGGTTCAGGACCGGCTGCGCCGGCCCATCGTGGGGCTGGATGAACGAAATTTCCTGGTCGGCGAGGGAGGCCGCCCGGCGGCGGAACAGAATCTTGTCTTCGCCGCCTACCGTTCTTCCTTTGTGGACCTTTCGATCCTGGTGGAACGGTCCCCCCGGACCCTTCCGCTGCGGGATGATCTTGAAGCCGCGGTTCGGGATATTAACGCGGTCCTTTCCGGCGGCAGGGGCAGGCTTCGTTCCCTGGTTTCCGCGGGTTCCCAGCCCCAGGAGGAGCGGATCGAGCCGTCCCTTGCCGCCGGGGCCCGGGGCAACGCGGCGGATTACAGTTCCCGCTGGCGTTTCGACCTGGGGCTGCGGCTGGCGGCCGCGGATCTTTTGGCGGGGGAGAAAAAGCGGGCCGTGGTTTTTGTGAGTTCCGGGGAGCTTTCCGAACTGGCCTTTGAACAGTACGGCCTTTCGGAACTGGCGGCTTACTTGGCCAATAACGGCATCGTTTTTCACGCGGTGCTGGTGGGGGGAAATCCCCCTTCGGAGGAGATCCGCTACCTCTGCCGGGAGACCGGCGGGGAAGCCCTGCCCCTCTACCGCCCCCAGGGAATCGGGGGAACCCTTGAGAAACTCGCGAAATTTCCCAGCGGTTCCTACAGCGTATCCTACCGCTCCCAACTGCCGACCAACTTCGGCGCCGCCTATCTTCCGGTCGAGGTCGAGGTCTACCTGATGGAACGGTCCGGCAGGGATTCCACGGGCTACTTTGCGCCTCTGGAATAAATTTAAGCGGCCGCCGCCGGACGCGGACCGCCGCTGATGAAAGGAGGATCCTATGGCATATCAGTGGGATGCTTCGCTGGAAACAGGCCGCGAGGAGGTGGACAGCCAGCACCGGCAGCTTATAGCGGCCCTGAACGCCCTTATCGAGGCTTCCGCGGCGGGGAAAAGCCGGGAGGAGATCTTTGAAACCCTGGATTTTCTTACCGCCTACACAATCAAACACTTTGCCGATGAGGAAAAGCTCCAGATCGACTACGATTACCCCGATTACCTGGTGCATAAGCGCTATCACGACGAGTTCAAAGCAGCCGTGGAGGAAATGGCCGGGCAGATGAGGAAGGAGGGGCCCTCGGAAGCCCTGATCAGCCGGGTTACCGCCGCTATCGGCAACTGGCTCCTGAACCACATCAAGGGCGACGACTTCCGCATGGCGGCCTACATTAAGCAGTCCGCAATCCAGGAAACTTAGAAAACGCCGCATGCCGCATGCTTGCCGGACGCATTTTTCGCGGCCCCGCCGCGGCAGGAGGCCGTTTCCGGACAAAGCATGGCGCTAAGACGGCTAGCAGATTGCTCAGCCTAAAAAAATCAGATATGGAGATGTAAGAAATTTACCACAAGGGCGAGGAAGGCGCCCGAAGACCGGGGATTGGAAGCGCATATTCATTCCTTCGTGTTCCTTGGTGCGCCTTCGTGGTCAACATTCCCGTTCCCGGTTCTTTCGCTTATCCGATGATTTAGCCTAAGCAAGGCCCTAGACAACCGGGAAACCGCATTTTTCCAGGACCCTTTGTTCCAGGGCCCCGTCGATTTCTTCCCCCAATGCAAGGGCGCCGTAATATGCCCGCGCCTCCTCCACCTTGCCCCGGATGACGGGATGGGGGGGGCTAAAGAGGATGCAGCAGTCTTCATAGGGCAGTATCGAGGTTTTGTAGGTGCCGATGCTTTCGGCAAGACGGATAATCTCCTCCTTGTCGGCGCCGATAAGGGGGCGCAGCACCGGGAGCCGCACCAGGCTTTCGGTGCAGCTCAGATTTTCCACCGTCTGGCTCGCCACCTGGGAAAGGCTTTCCCCGGTGATAAGGCACCTGGCCTTGATCCGGCGGGCCAGCTTTTCCGCGCATTCCATCATGGCCATCCGCAGCAGCACCGTGCGCCAGGCTTCGGGGGCCCCCGCCTTGATCCGCCGCTGAATCTCCGTAAAACCAATGGTCCAAAGCCGGACGCCCAGGGTGTAGCGGCCCAGGATCTCCGCCAGACGGACGGCCTTTTGCCGGGCCTCCTCGCTGGTATAAGGGAAGGCGTGGAAATAGACCGCGTCCAGGCCCATGCCCCGGGAGGCCATCCTGAAGCCGGCCACCGGGGAATCGATGCCCCCGGAAAGGAGGAGGAGCCCCCTCCCGGCGGTGCCCACCGGCAGGCCCCGAAGCCCCGCCTTCGCCGCGCCGTAAATATAGGCCCTCTCCCGTATCTCTACCTGGATGACCGCCTGGGGGGACCGGACGTCCACCCGGAGTCCCGGAACCTTATCCCGCACCGCCTGTCCGGCCCCGGCGCAGATGCCGTAGGAATCCAGGGGGAAACTTTTGTCCGTCCGCCGGGCTTCGATCTTGTAGCTCCGCAGCCCCCGGTCGTAGAGGGACCTTCCCTCCTCGACGCAGGCGGCAAACACCGCCTCCACGGTTTTTTCGCGGCTCCGGGCCGCCGCCCAGCCGGATATGCCGAAAAGCCGGGCCAGGGCATCTTCCACCCCGGCGGCGGCCTCCGGGGGGCAGCGGACAAGGTAGCGCCCCCGCGGGGTTTCTACCCGTATGCCGGAGTTTCTTTTCCCCAGCCCGAGGAGGGCCCGGAGATTCCTCACCAGGACCTGTTCAAAACCCTCCCGGTTTCCCCCTTTTAGGGCTAGTTCCCCCGGCTTAAGGATGTAGACCAGGGGCTCCGCCCCGCCTTCTTCCTTCACAGGTACTCCAGGACCCCGGCGGCGGCCCGGATAAGGAGATCAATATCTTCCGGGGAGGTGCTTCTGCCCTGGGAAATGCGGATTCCCTCAAGCCGGAGCTGGGGATCGACCCCCATGGCCTCCAGAACCGGCCGCTCCGGTTTGGAGGAAGAACAGGCGGAACCGGTGGACACCGCGAAACCCTCCTGGTCCAGGGCCCGGGCCATCACCTCCCCGGGGACTCCGCTAAAGGCGGCCTGGAGGATATAGGGGGAAAAGCGCCGATCCCCCCCGGCCCGCCGCTCCGAGGGGATGAGGCGGCAGCGGCCCAGGGACTCCAGGCCCCTTATCAGCCTGTCCAGCCGTTCCGCCGCCTCCCGCCAGGCCCTTTCCAGCCCCTCCCTGGGGCAGAATTCTTCCAGACAGGCCGCCATGGCCAGAGCCCCCGCGGTGTTTTCGGTCCCCGGCCGGATCCCCCCTTCCTGTCCGCCCCCCCGGTAAAGGGTTTCCAGGGGTTTTTTCAGGTAAAGGATCCCTATTCCCCGGGGCCCCCCCAGCTTATGGGCGCTGAGGGACGCGGAATCGAGGTCCCATGCGGAAATATCCACCGGCGCCTTTCCCAGGGCCTGGACCAGATCGCAGTGAAGATGTACGGAGGGCCCTCTCTTTTGACGAAGCGCCGCGGACAGGGCGGCCATGTCGTTAAGGGCCCCGGTCTCGTTGTTTACCGCCATGATCGCCGCGAATCGGGCGTCCGGCTGTTTCTCCAGGGCCCGGACAAGGCCGGCCTCGCTGACCCAACCGCCGCTTTCCACGGGAATCACCCCGACGGGTCTGCCCAGCCGCTCCAGGACCCGGCAGTTTTCCCGCACCGAAGGGTGTTCCACCGCCGAAAAAAGACAGGATCCCCGGCGGAAAAGCTGGGAAAAGACGGCGATGGCGTTGGATTCGGTGCCGCCGGAACTGAAATAGAGGTTCTCCGGTTTTACCCCCAGGGCGGCGGCGCAGCGGGAACGGGCCCGCTCCAGGGATTCCCGGGCCCCCCGTCCTTCCGCGTGGAGGGAGGAGGGATTCCCAAAGGCCCCCGCTTCGGGGACGGACCCCCCGGCGGGAAGGGCGGTGGCGGCCCAGTCAAAGTAACGCCGCCCGGAAGAAGGAAGGCCCATCAGGACTCCGGCGCCCCTGGAGGCCCCCCGGAATCTTTCCCGCCGGCCCGGAGCCGCCGCCGGTTCAGGAAATGCACCGCAACGAAAGAACCTATCCCCGCCGCGTAGGCCAGGAACAGAAGAAAGAGGGAAAACCAGCCCCGATTTTTAACGGCGGCGAAGACAATCAGACTCAGACCTATTTGCAGGGTAAAAAAAGCGGCGTCGATAGCGCGGGAAGAAAAACCCAGATTCATAAGTTTATGGTGGGTATGGGCCCGGTCGGGGCTGTCGATGGGCCGGTGGTCCCGCAGACGGCGCCAAACCGCCGCGGTGGTATCCAGGAAGGGGATCATCAGAATCGCCGCGGTGTAGGGAATCGGCAGCTTCGACGGATTATCCCCCGCCAGCGGGAGCAGGGCCAGGGTAAAACCCAGGAAGTAGGCTCCCCCGTCGCCCATGAAGATCTTCGCCCGGGGGAGGGGGGCGTTAAAGACAAGAAAGCCGAGGACCGCCGAAGCAAGGCAGAAGCAAAGCAGGGGCGTCCCGTCGGCCGAACCCAGAAGGCTGAAGATTCCCCCAAAACTCAGGGCCGCCAGCAGGGAAACCCCCCCCGCCAGACCGTCCACCCCGTCGATAAGGTTCACCGCGTTGGTCATCCCTATGATCCACAAAATCGTCAGGGGGTAGCGGAGAATGGACCAGCCGGGAAAACTCAGGAAATCGATATGGTCGATATAAAAAGCCCGCCGCAGCGAAAAACCCGCCAGAAGGACGAAAAGGGCGGCCCCCGCATGGAAAAAGATCTTGAGATGGGGGGCCATGGGTTTAAAATCGTCCCGAACGCCGCTGATAAGAACCAGGGCGAAGGCGGGCGCCAGGAACAGCAGACGACGGGATTCGGGGAATTGGGATTCAACGATGAAGGCGAAGACCAGAAAAGAAACCGCGAAGCCCAGCCCCCCCAGCCGGGGAATGTTCCCCGAATGAATCTTCCGTTCATTCAGATGATCAAACCATCCCATACGCAGGGAAACCCGGCGAATCAGGGCTACCATGGCTAAAGACAGAACAAAGGAACCTCCAATTACGAGGACGAGGCTTACGTTCAAAAAAAACTCCGAAAATTTTCCGTCCCAATCCAGACGGCCCTAATATCGCCCCTCAAACGGAGGGAACATTCTAAGCGGCCGCCCTTCGAAAACCCCGGCTTCCGCATAATCTCTTATCGGCAATCCTCAGTTTAGCGCCTGCCGCGTATCGAGTGCGGGTTGGGCGCATCCCCGCCTCCGGCGGGGACCGGGCTATCCGCTCCAATTCCCCGCCCCCGCCGAGGGCGGGGAATTCCGCTTCTATCCCTTGCGCGGGCGCGAAAGCCGCGCCTGCGCGGCTTTCGCCTTCCCTGTTCCCTGCCCTTCCTGGGCTGCGCCAGGGGCGGCATTTTATGCCGCCGGCTTTACGCCGCCGGATCCTCCTCCGGGGCTCAACCAAGAACCGCTGCTCTATTATACATGATACTATAAATCACATAGACATTATAGTACCATGCCCTATGCTTATTTTGAAATTTGGCGGCACATCCGTCGGCTCCCCTGGAGCAATAGAAAACATACTCGGCATCCTCCAAAGCCCGGAGAAGGCCGGCAAAACCGCCGCCGTGGTGGTTTCCGCCTTTTCCGGGGTAACCGATTCCCTTGCCGCCGCCGCCCGCGCCGCGGCGGCCCTCGAAGCGGGGGATTGGAGGGAAAGAATCGGCGGACTGCGGAAACGGCATCAGGATACGGCGGCCTATTTCCTCAGCGCCGGGGGGCTGCGGGAAGCCCTCGCCGCCCAGGAAGAACTCCTGGGGGAATTGCTTCGGATCCTGGAAGGTCTTGAGGCTTTAGGGGAGCTTTCCCCCTGCACCCTCGACCGGGTGATGAGCTTCGGGGAACGTCTTTCCGCATCCCTCCTGGCCCGGATCCTCTCCGCCCGGGGAATCGCCGCGCTCTACCTTGACACCCGGCCCTTGATTAAAACTACCAGCGATTTCGGCAGGGCCGCCTTTATCCCCGGGGAAACCTACGCCCGGATCCGGCGGGAGTTCGATCCGGGAAAAACGGACCCGAAGACCATCCGGGTCTGCACCGGCTTTATCGGATCCGACGAAGAAGGCCGGACTACCACCCTGGGCCGGGGTGGCTCGGACCTGAGCGCCTCCATATTCGGCGCCGCCCTGGGGGCGGACATTGAGATCTGGACCGACGTGGACGGAATCCTTACCGCGGATCCCAGGCTGGTGCCGAACAGCTTCCCCATTGACGAAATTTCTTATGTGGAGGCCATGGAGCTTTCCCATTTCGGCGCCAAGGTGATCTACGCCCCCACCATACGGCCCAGCCTGGAGGCGGGGATACCGATCAGCATTCGGAACACCTTTCGCCCCTCCTCTCCCGGAACCCGGATCGTCAAGGACGCCCCCCTGGGCGGGTATCCTATCCGGGGCATCAGTTCCATGAACAGCGTCGCCCTGATCCGGGTCCAGGGTTCGGGAATGGTGGGAGTCGCCGGATTCTCCAGCCGGCTTTTCGGGGCCCTGGCCCGGCGGGGGATCAATATTATCCTTATCACCCAGAGTTCCAGCGAGTATTCCATCTGTTTCGCCGTGATTCCCCAGGATTCCTCCGGGGCCCGCAAGGCCATCGAAGATGAATTCGACCGGGAGATAGGTTCCGGGGCCATCGAAGCTCCGGTCAGCGAGGAGGGGCTGTCCATTGTGGCGGTGGTGGGGGCCGGGATGAAGCGGAGTTCCGGCATTTCCGGTAAACTCTTTTACGCCTTGGGCCGGAACGGGGTAAACGTGGTGGCCATCGCCCAGGGTTCCTCGGAACTTAATATTTCCGCCGTGGTGGCCCGGCAGGACGAAGCCAAGGCCCTGAACGCCGTACACGAGGCGTTTTTTCTTTCCACCATCCGGAGCGTGAATCTCTTTCTCGTCGGCCTGGGGCTTATCGGGGGCACCCTGGTTGATCAGATTGCCCGGCAGCAGGAAATTTTGGCGGCGGAGCATAAGATTCGGATTAAGCTGGTGGGGGCCGCCAACACGAAGGGGATGATCTTTGACGAAGCCGGCCTGGATGTGAAAAACCTTCCCCTCCTTCTTGCCGCAAAGACCCCCCCCTCCGGTTCCCCGGCGGAGTCCTACACTCTGGCGGCCTTTATCGAGCGGATGAAGGCCATGAACCTTCCCAATACCGCCTTTTGCGATTGTACCGCCAGCGACGAAGTTTCCGCCGCCTACGGGTCCATCATCCGTTCCTCCATCCCCATCATTACCCCCAATAAGCGGGCCAATTCGGGAAAACTTGCCTATTACCGGGATCTGACCGGCTATTCCCGGGAGCGGGGGATCCCCTACCTCTACGAAACCACGGTCTGCGCGGGGCTTCCGGTCATTTCCACCCTGCGGGATCTGCATCTCTCCGGGGACCGGGTCCGCCGGATAGAGGCGGTGCTTTCCGGGACCCTTAGTTTTATCTTCAACAACTTCGACGGTTCCTTAAGCTTCTCCTCCCTGGTGCGGGAGGCCAAGGCCAGGGGTTATACGGAACCGGACCCCCGGGACGATCTGAACGCCATGGACGCCGCCCGGAAGGCCCTGATTCTGGCCCGGGAGTGCGGCATGAACCTGGAATTTGACGCGGTTTCTATCGAACCCATCCTGCCGCCCGCCTGTTTTGAGGCCGGGGATGTGGAATCCTTCTTTGTAGAACTGGAGAAACTGGACGGAGACTTTGAAAGGCGGCGGAAAGAGGCGGAGAGCCGGGGGGAGGCCCTCCGTTATGTGGCGGTCATCGAAGAAGGGGCCGCCCGGCTTTCCCTGCGGCCGGAACCGGCGGAGAGTCCCTTCCGTTCCCTGGTAGATTCGGACAACATGGTGGTCATCACCAGCGGCCGCTACGCCAAACTTCCCATGGTTATCAAAGGGCCCGGCGCCGGGGCCCAGGTTACCGCCGGAGGGGTGTTCGCGGACATTGTACGAATCGCCCGCACCCTGGTATAAGGGCGGAAATCCTTCTAAACTGGAAGGGAGGTTGATAATGAGAACGACGATACTATGGGGAGCCGTCTTTACGGCTATTCTGTTTCTGGGGGCCTGTACCACCATCGATATGTTCAGCTACGAAGACGAAAATATTTACGCCGAATTGGAAACAAACGATCCCGCCCGGGTGGTTTTGACGGTGGACAACCGAGGCGCCGGGGAAGTGGCGCTGGATTGGGAACGGGCTTCCTACGCCGGCGGGGGGCGGAACCTTTCCCTCCGGGTGATAGAGGAAGAGATCCCCGCCGGTTTCCCGGCGCGGATTCTTCCGGGGGCCCGGCAGACCCGGAGCTTCGCCCCGGCGGAGGCCCTTACACTAAGCGGCGGCGAGTTAATAATTGCCGATTGGGTGCCGGAGGACAATTCTGAAGATCGTTTTAGCTTTATATACAGCATCGACGGCCGGGACTATCCCCTGATCTTTCCCGACAGCCGGGAACGGCCGGTGCTGGGCGCGGTGAGCGTTTCCATGACCACCGCCCTGCCTTTCCTCCGATCCATCGGCGAACGGCGGCGGATGATCTACAATCTGGCCCTGGACCAGGCAAAAAACGCCTTTGGAGGGGGAGGGAAAAAGCTCCGGCTGGTAAATCTCCGCTACGGAAGCTCCAGCAAGGGTTTTTCCGAGAAGGCCGAACTCTCCGCGGATGTAATCGCCGGGGAACCCGGCGATGGGCCGGGGGCTTAACGGAGCAGCCGCCGCCAGGCGGAACCCGGTTTTTTTAGTTCCCGGGAACCCCTGGTTATTTTGCACAGGGATATGCCGAGGTTCCGGGCGATCTCCCGCTGGGGAAGGCCGGCGTCCAGGTCCTTGACCAGGGCCCAGCGGGCGGCAATGTCCGCGGTCTCCGCGGGGGTCAGAAGACAGCGCAGGAAGTCCTCGATAAGGCCGCTGTCGCCGGTCTTCGCCAGAACGGCGGCAAGCTCGGAAAGGTTGGCCTGTACCCTGGGATCATCAATCTTCATACGAAACAGTATAGCATATACGGCCCGGCAGGGGGCGGTTTTGCGTCCGGCGCATAGCCCCGGCCGGGCCGAAAACGGCGGGGCCCGGCGAAGGCCCCGCCGGCAGGAGGCCGGCGGGCTCCCGCGGGATTTTGCGCGGAACGCGCCAAGTCCGGAGGCGCAAAACGGCAGGGACGCCGTTTTGCGCCCGCGCAAGGGATAGAAGCGGAATTCCCCGCCCCCGGAGGGGGCGGGGAATTGGAGCGGATAGCCCGGTTTTTTGCGGCTGCGCCGCAAAAAATGCGCCCGGCATACCCGGCTTTAACTTGAAAATTGCCGCGCTATTGACGGCGGTAGTCTTTGAGCAGATCCAGCAGCTCCTCCGGCCGGTTTATGATGCGGGCGGCCCCGGCCTCTTCCAGAACCCGGGCGCCGCGGAAACCCCAGCTTACCCCCAGGGGGAAACAGCCGACGTTTCGGGCCGTTTCCATGTCCACCTCCGAATCTCCCGCCAGGATCGTCTCCCGGGGGGTGCAGCCCAGGCTGACCAGCATATCCCAGGCCGCCGAGGGGTCGGGCTTGCGGGGGAAGCCGGGAACTTCGCCCTGGACCAGATCGAAGCTCTCCGGGGGGAATAAGCCGCGGATCACCAACCGGGCCACCGCGTCGGGTTTGTTGCTGAGCACCGCGGTGCGGATCTTCCAGCGGGCCAGGCCGGTCAGAAGCTCCTGAATCCCCGGATAGGGTCTGGAGTGGACCACGGGGGACTTTTCGTAAAGGGCCGCCGCCGCTTCCGCCACCAGGGCCGCGTTTCGATCGTTCCGGGATTCCGGGGCCAGGCAGTCCCGGGCCAGATTCCTTATGCCCCGGCCCACCATGGCGGGGAATTCTTCGATTTTTCGCGGAGGAAAGCCGTACTCCGCTAAAGCCCCGTTCATGGAAAGGGCAATGTCGGCGATGGTGTCCACCAGGGTGCCATCCAGATCAAAAAGGACGCAGCGGTATTTCACGGATTTTTCTTATACCCTTCCGGGCCGCACCTTTACAAGGCCCCGGCGCGGACCCTATGATTCCCTTCATGGCTGTTATCGTGGCCCCCTCCGTCCTTTCCGCCGATTTTTCCGATTTAGCCGGGGCGATTCGGGAAATCGACGGTTCCGGGGCCCCCTGGGCGCATTTGGACGTGATGGACGGCCGCTTTGTGCCGAATTTGACCTTCGGCCCCAAGCTGGTGGAGGATCTCCGGCCCCGCAGCGGGGTCGTTTTTGACGTCCACCTTATGATCCAGGATCCGGACCGGCTGGTTCCGGCCTTCGCGAAGGCCGGGGCGGATCAGATTAGCTTTCACCTGGAAGCGCATGTCCACGCCCACCGGCTGGTGGGGGAGATCAAAGCCCTGGGGAAAAAGGCGGGGCTGGCCCTTGTTCCCTCCACCCCGGTATCCGCTCTGGAGGAACTCCTGCCCTTCCTCGATCAGGTCCTGGTTATGACCGTCAACCCCGGATTCGGCGGCCAGACTCTGATCCCCCGGTGCCTGGAGAAGGTCCGCACCCTGGCGAGGCTGCGGAAAGAGGGGTCCTATCCCTACCTTATCGCGGTGGACGGCGGGGTGAACCGGGAGACCGCGGCTTCCGTCCGGGAGGCGGGGGCCGATGTCCTTATCGCCGGTTCCGCTTTTTTTCGGTCGCCGGATAAAAGGGGATTCGTAAATGCCTTGGCGGGATCATAAGTCCTTATTTTTCTCCGCCAGAGTCCCGAAAATTCAATGGAGAACCCCTAAGGAGTTAAAGTGGTGATACATAGGGCGTCCCTCTGTTGTCTGTGTTTTCTTGTCCTCCAGGCCGTTTCCCTGCCGGCGCAGGTTCCGGGGGTAGGTTTTACCATGCCCGACTCCGCTTATGCCCCCGCGCCCGCCCCCGGTTATGCCCGGCTGCGGCGGGGCCTGGACTTCTACCAGCAAAGCCGCTGGTGGGACGCGGTGGCTGAGTTCCGCCTGGCCCGGGATGAGGCGGTGGATGTTGAACTAAAGGCGGAGGCCCTCTACTGGATCTCCCTTTCCGAAATTTCCGCCAGAGATTACGCGGGGGCCATCCGGGACATGGATCAGATGGAGCTTATCGCCCCGAAAAGCAGACGGCTGCGGGAGATTCCCTACCACAAGGGCCGGGCCCTTTATTACCTGGGCCGCTACGAAGAGGCCCTGATGCTTCTTAAAATGTACGCGGACCGGATTAGCGGAAAGCCCCCGGCGGGAAGCGAAATGGCGGCCCGGAAATCCGCCGCCCTCTACTGGATTGGCGAGTGCCTCTATGCCATGGGGCAGTTGGACTACGCCCGGGACATCTTTTCCCTGGTGACCCAGGATTACCCCCAGAGCGCGAAGTTCGAGGCGTCTTCTTACCGCCTCGCCCTTATTCACCAGAAAAAGATCGAGGAAGAACTCCTCAACCTCCTCACCTGGAACCATGAGGAATCCCTTAAGGCTGTCGAAGAATACCAGCGCCGGGAACGGTCCTACGATCAGGCCCTGATTGCCTATCAAAAGAGGATAGCCGATCTCCTGAAGGATTCCGGCATGGAGGATATGGATGATTTGAACACCCTGTACCGCAGGCAGTTGATGGAAGCGGAGGCGCGGATTCATATTCTGGAGGCGGAACTGACACGGTACCGTCCGGCCCCCGGCGAATCCGGGGACGAGGAAAGACGGGCCCGGCTGGAGAATATAAGGTCTTTGGCCTTGGACCTGGCGGACAGCCTCTACCCGCATATCGACGATGCCGGTTCCCGGATGGAGGATTAACCCATGAAACACCGGACCCTGGCCGCCGTTTTTATCCTGCTGTTTTCCCCCCTTTTTGCGGGGGAATACAACGTTGGATATGTCCGCCTGGTTCTTAACTCCCAGTACGGACGCTTTTCCCTGTACCGCCTGGTTGATCCCGTCCGGCAGCGCTACGAGGCCCTGTTCATGGACGATGATTCCCGAACCAGCGTCGTTACCCTGAACTGGAACGGTAAAATGTACCGCCTGGGGGAATCCGGGGAATTTACGATCCACGAGGCGGGGAGCCCCCAGTCTCCAACCCTGATCTTTGAATCCGCCTTTGCCGTGGTTGCCCTGGAATTTACTTTTATCGCCACCGAGGGTTCCGACGCGGCCAACGGGGTCAAGATCAATTTCCGCATCGAAAATAAATCCTGGCGCCGCATGCCGGCGGGGATCCGCCTGCTTTTGGATACCAAACTGGGGGAAACGACCCTTATTCCCTTTACCACCAAAAACAGGAATGTCGAGGAAGAAACAATCTTTGACAATTCCAGCGGCGAAGAATTCTGGATCTCCGGATCGCCGGAGGAACTCAGCCTCATGGGGAGCATTTCTTCCGTCGTCGACCGCCCCCCCGACCGGATACATATCGCCAACTGGAAGCGGCTGAACGACGTACCCTGGTCCCTGGACTTTGTCCAGGGCCGCAAATTCAATTATCCCCCCTATGCTGTTCGGGATTCGGCCCTGGCCTACTACTACGACCCGGTGCGGATCAACCGGGGGGAAAGCGATTCCTTTTACCTGCTGCTTGCCTCCTTGGATTCCCGGGGTTTCGCTTCCTACCGTCCCTCCACGGAGGCCGCAAAAACCGCCGCCCCGGGATCGATTCCGGATCCGGCGGATTCCTCCTCCGGGATCGCGGCTCCGCCCGCCATGAATCCGGCGATTATCCGGTCCGATTACTACGCCTTACAGGATATTATCAACCGAATCACCGGATCCCTGGAATACGGCGTCCCCATAAACGATGAGGAAATCAAGAATCTCGAAGACGACCTGGACCGCATAAGGTCCCGCTATACCGGCCCATGAAACTCGATCCCATCCTGGCCAGGGCCGTCCGTTTGGCGCGGAGGGGGAGCTATGACGCGGCCATCAAGGCTCTCGAGCCGGAGGTGAACCGCTACCACGATTCCTTCCGGTATTATTACATCCTGGGGGCCTCTTGCCTCAGGGTGGGGGATTTTCAGGGAGCCCTGACCTATTTCAAACTGGCCCGGGAGGTAAGGATTCGGGACCCCAACGCACTCTTGGGCATGGCGGTCCTGTACCTGCGCCGGGGGGAGACCGGCCGGGCGGTGGATTTTTATCTGGAAGTGCAGGAACTGGAACCCCGCAACCCTACCGCCCGGAAGGCCCTGTCCATTATCCGCCGCTACGCCGGACAGAACCGGATCGCCGATTGGCTTGAATCCGGAGAACTCCGTAAGCTGTACCCCCCGCTGCCCCCCGTTCCCCCGGATCCCCGGCGGCTGCTTGTATCCGCCCTTGTTCTTGCCGGCCTGGCGGCTGTCCTCTGCATCCTGCTCCTCCGCTTCCACGTTATCATTCCCCCCGGCAGCCGGGGCCCCCGGACGCTCGCCCCGGAGATCGCCCTGGAGCGGGGCGACCGGGAACAGCCGGTGGAAACCGGCGGCGTTTACCGCTATATCCTCACCCGGAATCAGGTGCTGGAGTACTACGACCGGGGGCTTGCCGTTTTTTCCGAATACCGGGATGAGGCGGCCCGGCTTTACTTTAACCGGATCCTCGAATCCAACGCATCGGAGGGCGTCAAAAACAAAGCCCGGTTAGTGTTGTCCAACATGGAACCCCCCGGTTTTGATACCTTCAAACGCCAGGACAACTACAGCTACGCGGAGGTCCTCAAGGACCCTATCCTTTACCAAGGCTGTCATGTAATCTGGCAGGGTATGGCCACCAATATTCAAGCCCTCCCCGACCAGACTTCCTTCGATTTTCTTGTCGGCTACGATACCCGGCAGTCCCTGGAAGGCATTACCGCCGTGGAATTCGACCGGGCGGTGCTTGTCAACCCGGAAAAGCCCCTGGAAATTTTGGCCCGGATTCTGCCGGTTTCCACGGCCCGGGGGCAGGATATCCGGCTGGAAGGAATCGCCGTCCATCAAAGCGGCCTGCCCGCCCAGGATCCATGAAGGCCGTCGTCCAGCGAGTCCTGAACGCCTCCGTCACGGTAGAGGGGATCCTCAGCGGCGGCATTTCCCGGGGCCTCCTAGTCTACCTGGGGGTCGCCAGGGGCGATACGGAGCGGGACGCGGAGAAACTGGCGGAAAAAATCGTCCACCTCAGAATCTTTGAGGACGGGGAAGGAAAGATGAACCTTTCAATCGGCGATCTCCCCTCCCGGGAAGGAACCGGGATTCTCGCGGTCTCCCAATTCACCCTCCTGGCCGATACCCGCAAGGGGCGGCGCCCCTATTACGGCGACGCCGCGGACAGCGGCTCCGCGAAAAGGCTTTACGAGCATTTTATGGCGAAGATTCGGCATTGGGGCTTCCTCTGCGAGGCCGGTGTTTTCCAGGCCCGCATGGAAGTAGCCTACGTCAACGAGGGCCCCGTAACGATCCTATTGGATTCAAACGAATTCGCCCAGCGTTAATGTATGCCGGGCGCATTTTTTGCGGCTCCGCCTGCGGCGGCCCGCAAAAAACCGGGCTATCCGGGGCTGCGGCTTCGCCTCCGGCCCCGCCGCTCCGCGCCGGGTCTGCTCCGCACCCCTCCTATCCCTTGCGCGGGGCGAAAGCCTGCGGCTTTCGCCTTCTGATCTGGCGCACTCCGTGCGCCAGATCAAGAATGTTGTTCCCGGTGTGGAGTTTGGGGCGTTGCCCCAAACTCCGAAAACCAAAACGCGCAGCGTTTTGGTTCGGCATCCCTGCCGTTTTGCGCCTTCCAGGTTTTTTACGGAGCAAAAAACCTGGAAAAAACTTACCCGCCCCGTGGGGTTTCGCGGTCCCGCCGCGAAACCCAAAAACGAGGCAGACCCTCGCAGGCTGATTCGTCCAAAACACGGGGCATGCGGGTTTAAGAAATTTACCGCAAAGGCGGGAAGGGCGAAGATTGGAGGCCGTTATGCATACCTTTGTGTACCGTTGCGCGCCTCTGCGGTCTATATGCCTGTTCCCGGCCGCCTCTCTTATCCGGTGACGCAGGCTAAACAAGGCCCTCGTTGAACAGTGTAGGAGACTTGAAATAAGTCTGGGCGTTGAAGGGCCGCAGCATCTTGGTCATGGGGCCGTTGGTCATAATGGTCATGATGATCCGGGCCGAAAGATCCGCCGAAGGCACCACCTCCAGGTTGGGAATATTTCCCACCCCCGGCTCCGGGGAATCCCGCCCCATCAGGGAAAGGGGGCAGTATACCGTATCGGTTACCATGATCCGCTTCAGAAGGCCCTCCTCCGAAAGGCTGTTAAGCCGTTTGACCGCCGGCGGTGAAAAGAGGGCGTGGACGGCGATGATGTTTATCTCCCGGGGTTTATGGGGCGTCAGAGCCCGGATGAGGCTTTCCACCGAACCGGCGGTATCCACCATATCGTCCACGATCCATAAGACCTTTCCTTCCAGCGATTCGGCGGACAGGATGTTCACGGATTCGATAGCGTTGGCCCGGGAATAATCCCGCTGTTTATGGGCCACCACCAGGGGGGCCCCAAAGGAATTGGCAAAATCCCGGGCCAGCTTTTCCCCCCCCGCGTCCACCGAACAGAAGGCCCAGTTTGGGCGGACCACATTCTCCAGGGTTTCCATGTTTCGGATATATGTGTCGCAGAGGTACTGCTTCAACAGGGTGAGGGCGGGAATGTCGTCCACAGTACAAAGGGTGGGATCGATCATGGACCGGGATTTATCCGAGTGGAGCTGGTAGGTAACAAAATGCCGGACTCCCAGGCTGGTTAGTATCTTTAAGTGCACCCAAAGGCCCACGGATCCGCGGCGGGTGGTACGGTCGGAACGGGCGCAGGAAACGTAGGGTTCAAAGACCAGAATCCGGTCCGCCTGGGATCTTTTTAGGGCGTCCAGGGTATGGTACAGCTCTATCTTGGCTTCCTCCACCCCGATTTTCGCCTCGTTCCGGGCGCAGCTGCTGAAAAGCACCACTTCCTTGCCCCGGATGGAACTGTCCAGGACCACCTCCGTTTCGCCGTCGGCGAAACGGTCGGTATGGAGAAGCTCGACCCTGTTTATTTCTTCCACGGAAGATTGGAATCTGGCGAATTTGGAAAGCTGCCGCATAACTCGGGAAGCGTAGTCCCGCATTGATCTGGTGGCGGTAACAATAAAATCCCTCATTATGTTTAGTTTAGCACGAAACGCGGGGGAAGATTAAGCGGGGCCGGATGAATCCCGGCGGCCTCCGTTTTTGGGTTTCGCGGCGGGACCGCGAAACCCCACGGGGCGGGTAAGTTTTTCCAGGTTTTTTGTTCCGCAAAAAACCAGGAAGGCGCAAACCGGCAAGGATGCCGAACCAAAACGCTGCGCGTTTTGGTTTTCGGAGTTTGGGGCAACGCCCCATGTGCACTAACTTAGTAGTGACAAATCGTTGGGTTAACGGTATACTATAAAACATGCCGGAGGTTTGTAGTATGCCATCGATAGCCCAGTTACTGCCGTTGCTCGGAGAGGATTACGAACGAAAATGCATCGAACTGGGAATTATACGGCGCGCGCGGGAAATCAAAACACCCGCGGATTTAATGATGCTCTGTCTGTTCCATCTGCTTAACGGAGTGTCGCTTGTCGCGGTCAGTACGGTTGCGTTCACCCTGAAAATAGGAAATTTCAGCGACGCGGCGTTTATGAAAAAGTTCGCCAAATGCGGCGGATGGTTCAAACAGATAAGCGCGGGCCTGGCGCTCAGCGGGTTAATTTCATATCCGAAAC
>JAIRSD010000146.1 GCA_031255615.1 Treponema sp.
GGCAACGCCCCACGAACTCCGCGAAAAACCAAAAGGCGCAGCCTTTTGGTTCGGCAGCCCTGCCGTTTTTCGCCTTTCGGAGCCGCCGCGCTCCGCGCAGCAACTCCTATAATTGGAAACAACCGGGAATAAAAAGGTAAACCGCCAAGGCGCACTGCGGCTCGCCAAGAACACGAAGGAATGAAAAAGCGCCTCCAATCCCCGCCTTCGTGCGCCTTCTCGCCCCTGTGGTCAATATTTTACATCCGCATCCCCGGCCTTTTAGACTCGCAGCCTACGAGCGGCCTCGCCAGGCTAAACGGCGAGGTCCGGTTGGAAAGGGCGAAGGATCCCGGCGGCGGAGTCTGATTCCCGAACAAAAAATCCCCAAAGGCGGCCCGTCGATCTTTCATCTTTACATCGACCTTTTTTTCTATATGCTTTTTATATCGTTTTTTGCTTTGACCCTTGGTGTAAAAATTTTTTAGGAGCTGAATAATGCGGCAAAAACAGTTGCGGCCCGCGGGGAAGGACTGGCGGGAAATGTCTATTCGGGATTTTCGGGGTTCCCCTTCGGAGCGTATCGGGCGGGGCTGGATGCTTATCGCCGCCGGGGCGGCGGAGGGCGGAGACTGGAACACCATGACCGCCAGTTGGGGGGGCCTGGGCGTACTGTGGGGCCTGGATGTCGCCTTTATGTTTATCCGCCCCAGCCGGCGGACCTTTGAATTCGTCAACGGCGCCGGCCTGTTCAGCCTTTCCTTTTTTGACGAATCCTACCGGGGGGCCCTGAATTTCATCGGTTCCAATTCGGGCCGGGACTACGACAAGGCCGCCGAAACCGGCCTTACTCCCCTGGTCTTTGACGGCGGCGTCGCCGGGGGAAAGGCGGCGGGGGCCGTCGGCTTTCAAGAGGCGGCGGATATCGTGATCTGCCGTAAACTTTATACCCACGACTTTGATCCCCAAAGGTTCCTCGACCCTCCCCTCATCGAAAAGGCCTACGGCGGCAAGGACTACCACCGTATGTATATCGGGGAGATTCTCGGCGTCTTAACCAGGTGAACCGGGGCGGGTCTGGCGTTTCGCCGCGCCGCGAAAGGGGGACACAATAGAGTTGTTCAGAAACTTCAGTTTCCGAACAACCGCTTAAAAACGAAAAAAACGTGGATTTCTTCGGGAAACCCGCGTTTTTCGCACGGCTTGTTCAATAACCAACCGGGTTATTGAACAAGCCCAATATGCGGCATCTTTTAAACTGAGCATTGCCGCCCCCGACGCAAGCCGGGAACGGCGGGGCACAGCAAAGGCGCAAGCCGTGCCGCACGGCTTGCGCCCGCGCAAGGGATAGGAGCGGAATAAAAACCCGCAGGGTTTTTGTTAGAGCGGATAGCCCGGTTTTTTGCGGCGGAGCCGCAAAAAATGCGCCCAACCTACCCGCAATATTCGGCGCTTCCTGAACTGCAAACCACCGCCGGGAAAGGGCGCGCATTGTACCGGAGGGGATATTGGGCTAAGATAGGGCCATGGACATTCTTTTTCTGGGCAACGATCTGCTCCGCGCAAAGGCGGAACCGGTTAAACATATCGACGATACGATTACGACGCTGGCGGCCGGGATGCTCGACGCTCTCCACGAGGGGAAGGGGGTCGGGCTTGCGGGGCCCCAGGTGGGGTTCACGGGGCGGATCTTTGTGGTCCATGTGGAGGGGGACGTTCCCCGGGTGTTCATTAACCCCTCGATTACCGCCACCTCGCCGGAGCGGGTGAAATACGAGGAGGGCTGCCTTTCCATTCCCGGAGTCTGGGCGGATGTGGTCCGGTCCGGGTCGGTGCAGATCCAGGCGTGGAACGAGAAGGGCCGGCCCTTTACCATGGACGCGGACGGCATTCTGGCCAGGGTGATTCTCCACGAATACGACCACCTGGAGGGGGTGCTGTTCATCGACCGGATTCCCGCCCATAAACGGGAGCGGCTCCTGGCCAGGATGAAAAAGCTCCGGCCGGTGTAATGCGGATCATCTTTGCGGGGAGTCCCGCTATCGCGGTCCCCTGTCTGGAATCCCTGGCGGTTCTGGCCCTGGAGTCCGCGGGAGGGGCGGCTTCCGGTTCCGGCGGTTCCGCAGACGGCGAGGCCGGCGGTTCGACCGATGGCCCCGCTAACGGCAAAACCCGCGGTGAGGCCGGCGGCCCTGCCGGCGATTTAGATGATTCAACCGGTGATTTTCCCGGCGGCCTTGAACTTGCGGGGCTGCTTACCAACCCGGACAGTCCCCGGGGCCGGCACGGCAGGCCGGAACCTACCGAACTGGCCGCCGCCGCCGCCGCCCTGGCGCCGCGATTCAGGGAGGCCGGGCTGAAAGCCCCGGTCATTATGAAGCCCGAAAAGCTGGGGCCCCGGGCCCGGCGGGAAGCGGCGGCCCTGGAACCGGATCTCCTGGTCTCCTTCGCCTACGGCAAAATCTTCGGCCCGAAATTTCTCGGCCTTTTCCCCCTGGGGGGGCTCAACATCCATCCCAGCCTCCTTCCCGCGTACCGGGGGCCGGCCCCCATTCCCCAGGCGATTCTGAACAGGGACCGGGAAACGGGCATCACCGTCCAGCGTCTGGCCCTGGAGATGGACCGCGGGGACATTCTGGCCCAGGAGAGCTTCCCCCTGGGGGGCGCGGAAACCGCCGCCAGCCTGGGCGCGGAAATGGCCCGCCGGGCGGCGCGGCTGCTCCCCCAGGCGCTGCGGGCCCTGGCCCGGGGAACGGCGGCGGCGCGGCCCCAGGATAACGGGGGGGCCAGTTATTGCCGCCTCCTCTCCCGGGAGGACGGCCGGATAATCTGGGACAAGGGGGCCCTGGATATTGAGGCCCAGATCCGCGCCTTTACCCCCTGGCCCCTGTCCTGGACCCTGGACCAGGGCCGGCCTCTCTACATCCTCGCGGCTTCGGTATCGGCGGGCGGGCCGGAACCGGGGGGGGAGGCGGCCCCCGGAACGGTCCTGGGCGTAGACAGAAAGCGGGGGATACTGATACAAACTGGAGACGGAGTGCTGGCGGTTTCCCTGTTGCAGTATAGTACCAAGAAGGCCCTGGACTGGCGGGCCTTTCTGAACGGCGTCAGGGATTTCAGCGGCCGGCGGCTCGGTTGAACGTGGACCGGTTCCAAAATTCGCCTGGTTTTCGGGCGGTTTTTGTAGACCGGCGCCTTGATTAGCTACAGCCGCTTAAAAGCGTTTAAGGTTATACATGGGGTTTATCAAACTGGACATTGACGCCATAGAAGGCTACGTCGCCAACCATCTGAGGCTCTTTATATCCATGGCCCTGGGGCTTCTGGTGTTTGTGGGGCTTATCGCGGTTTCTATTTTCTTCATCGCCGTCAGGGGCGCGGAACAAACCATGGTCCCCGATGTCCGGGGCAAGGAACTCACCGACGCCCTGCTGGAATTGCAGATGAAGGAACTCTACCCCCGGATAAGCCTGCGCTACTCCCAGTCCTCCCTGGACAAGGGGCAGATCCTCGAACAGGACCCCCAGGCCGGGGCCATCGTAAAGGCGGGCCGCCGGATTCGGCTCGTGGTAAGCCGGGGAGTCCTTATCAACACGGTGGAGGACTACCGGGGCCGGGACATTAACGAAGTCAGGATGGACCTGCAAGCCATGTTTACCGAGACCTCGGGCAGGGCAATCTCCCTGAAAGAACCGCTGATGTACGAGTATTCCAACGAAACGCCGGGAACCATCTTGCAGCAAAAGCCCGAACCCGGCTCCGGGGTTTCCGGGCCGGTAACCCTGGAATTCGTGGTAAGCCGGGGGCCGGAAAACAGGATGATCACAGTGCCCCGCTTCGCGGGCCTTCCGCTCTCCGAGGCCCTGGAGGAGATAGGCAGAACCGGCGTGGACTTTTCCTTCAGCCTCCAGCCCAGCATGGACGACGAAGAGGAGGAACTGGTGGTCTACCAGGATCCCCCCGCGGAAAGCAGCGCGCCGGCAAACACCCCGATACAGCTCGTGGTGAACATCCCCCCCGAAATCCCCGACGGGGAGATCTTCGGCCTTTTCAGCTACACCGTGGCGCAGAACCCCTACCCCCTGGGACTGCGGCTTGAGGCCCTGCTCCCCCAGGGCGAACGGAAGGAACTCATCAACGTTCCCTACCGGGGCGGGGAATTCACCGTACCCTACCGCCTGCCGGTGGGAACCGTGCTGATACTTTCCATGCTGAACCGGGAACTCCACCGGGAAACCCTTCGCCCCGTGCTGGAGGACGACCCCGGCGCCTTTCCCCTCGAACAGCTTTAGGACTGCCCCGACCGCGGGATACGGGGCCGGATAGAGCGTTTCTTATGGGCGCATCGCCGGGGGCGCGGCGTTCCGCCGCGCCCCCGGCGACCGGGCTATCCGCTCCAATTCCCCGCCCCCTCCGGGGGCGGGGAATTCCGCTTCTATCCCTTGCGCGGCTGAAAATCCGCATCCCTGCGGATTTTCAGCCTCTGAGTTTTTTGCTTTGCAAAAAACTCAAGGAACAGAAACAGCCGGCCTCCGTGCCGGCCTGGAGTTCGTGGGGCAAGGCCCCGCGAACTCCGCAAAACCAACAGGCGCAGCCTTTTGGTTCGGCCTCCCTGCCGTTTTGCGCCTTCTGAGTTGGCGCGCTTCCCGCGCCAACTCAGGCATTGGTTGCAGCCGGCCTCCTGCCGGCTGGGCACGGCGGAGTTTCGCTCCGCGAAACTCCGCCAAAACCAAAACGCTGCGCGGTTTGGTTCCGTATCCCTGCGGATTTTCAGCCTCTGAGTTTTTTGCTTTGCAAAAAACTCAGGGAACAGAAACAGCCGGCCTCCCTGCCGGCCTGGAGTTCGCGGGGCCCTGCCTACCCGGTTCTTAACCCAAGCGGCCTTGCGGCTGCGGCGGGCCCGCCGGATCCACCCTCCCCGGACAGGATCCTGGCCCTGGGCAGGTGGACGCGGCCCAGGGCCTCCTCCGTTTCCGCCCCCGGTTCCGGCCCGGCGGTAAAGCCGTAGAACCGGACGTTGCCCCCCAGGGCCCTTATGAGTCTGCGGCCCTTCAGGTATTGGACCAGGGGCCGGGGAATGCGGGGCCAGAAGCCCGCCGGGGCGGGGGCCGATTCCCGGCGGTACAGGGATTCCAGAAAGGCCCCATCCCCAATCAGGATGGTGGGCCGCAGCAATTCCAGGGGCGGTTCTTCAGAGGCCCCCGGCAATTCCGGCGGCGCCGTGAAACTCTGGGACGCCCCTCCCCGGACCGCCGCCAGAACACCCAGCGCCAGGGCCCCCTTCTCCGCCAGGGAGGCCGTGGAGATGATCCGGTCCCGGGGGAAGATTCGCGGCCAGGCCCCGTCCCCGGAGGCCAGGGAAAGGAGTTCCCGGTGGGAGCTTTCCGTCCCGTCGGACCAGAAGACCGCCGGGTCGTCCTCCGCCGGGGTTTCCAGCGGGCCCTCCCGCCGGGCCGGCAGGGATGCCGGCGTGAGTAATTTCCCGGGGTTTTGCTTCGCAAAACCCCCAGCCCAAAAAATGGCAGGATGCCATTTTTTGGGCAGCGCACGGGCTAGGAGGGGTGCGGAGCAGACCCGGCGCGCAGCGGCGGGGCCGGAGCGATAGCGGAGCCCCGGATAGCCCGGTCCCCGGCCCTTGGGCCGGGGATGCGCCCAACCTGTACTTGATACGCAGGATTTTCCTCAAGGGGAATCGCCGGAGCTTCCCCCTTCATTTTCCCCCTTCCCCAGGCTATAGTCATACCGATGAACGCGAGAGGATTGGGCTGTCTGCTGCTGCTTGCCCTTGGCCTTTGCCCCCTCCCGGGGCAGGGGGCGCCGGGAAATTTTCCCCGGGGGAGGGACATCGCCAACTCCGAGTCCCTTATCGGCCTGACCTTGGAAGAAGTCTACGCCCTGTTCGGGGCGCCCAGGGAAATGTACGCCCTGCGGGGGAGGGAGGCGTGGCAGGATGATGTGGTGCTGGTCTACTCCCAGGGGGATTTTTATGTACTCCGGGACCGGGTGTGGCAGGTGGGGGTTCCCGCGATTCGGGGGATCCGTCTGGGGGACAGTCGGGAGGCCGTTGTCCTGGCCCTGGGGGAAGACGCCGAGGAGGGGGCGGATTATTTTATTCTTTCCCTCGGCGGCTATGCCTGGCCCCTGGCGCTGCGGGTGAATCTGGATAATTCCGCCCGGGTCTCCGCTCTGTTTGTGTATCGCAGTGATTTTTAGGGGACTCCCATGGCGAAGATATGTCTGTGTCTGACTGCCAGTACGATTGGCCGGGACCTGGCGATACTGGAAAAAAACCGGCCCTATATCGACATGGTGGAACTGCGGGTTGACTGTCTGGAGCCCAACGAGCGTTTCCTGATCCGCCGTTTTCCCGAGCAGGCGGGGATTCCGGTGGTTCTTACGATCCGGCGCGACCTGGAGGGGGGGAACTTTTCCGAGGGGGAGGGCTCCCGGATCCGCCTTCTCTCCCAGGGTCTGGCCTTTGCGGAGGCGGACCGGCGGAAAAATTTTGCCTATATTGATCTGGAGGAGGATCTGGAGGTTCCCAGTCTGGAGGAGGCGGCCCGCACCTTCGGCACCCGGATCATCCGGTCCTCCCATAATTGCCGGGGGATCGATGCCGACATTCCGGGGAAGCTGCGGAAGCTCCGCCGGGTGGGGGACGAGTTGGTGAAAATCGCCGTCCTGGCCCGGGGTTCCGCCGACGCCCTCGCCCTGGTCCGGGCCGTCAAGGAAGAGCGGGGGGTGGATAAGAGCATCCTCTGTATGGGCCCTTACGGAATTTTCACCCGGATTCTCGCGGAAAAACTTGATTCCCAGATTGTCTATACGAATCCCGAGGAAGATGGCCGCCCCCGGGCCGCCCCCGACTCCCTGTGCCCCCGGGACCTGGTGGATCTGTATCGTTTTCGCTGCATCAGGGCGGACACGAAGGTTTTTGCCGTGGTGGGCTACCCCCTTGCCCCTACGAGGTTCCCCAAATTCTTTAACACCGTCTTTACCCTGGAAAATACGAACGCGGTTTGTATTCCCTTCGCCGCCGATTCATTCGAGGACTTTATGGCCCTGGCGGCGGAGCTGAACCTGAACGGGGTGTCGGTGTCGGTGCCCTACAAGGAAAAGGCGATCCATTACCTGGGTTCCCTGTCGGACGAGGCGGAGCGGATCGGCGCCTGCAATACCATTACCTGGGGGCCCCAGGGCTGGCGGGGGGTCAATACGGACATCCAGGGTTTTTCAGATTCCCTTTTGAACTTCATAAGCGCCCACGCCAAAGAGGGCGGCGGAATCCGAATTTTCGGCATGGGGAAGCGGGGTCCCAAAGCGGTTGCCAGCCTGAGGGGGAAAAGGGTTACGCTCGTCGGCGCCGGGGGGGCCGCCAGGGCTGCGGCGGCGGAGTTGTACCGGCTAAGGGCGAAGGTTTTGGTGCTGAATCGCACCCTGGTCAAGGCCCGGAACCTGGCTTTGCCCTACAAGTTCCGCTGGGGCGCCCTGGACGAGCGGGGAATCAACCAGATGGAAAAATTTTCCGACATCATCATTCAAACCACTTCCCTAGGGATGGCGGGGAATACCGGCCAGGACCCCCTGGAGTTGTACAGTTTTACGGGGAAGGAAAAGGTGATGGATCTGGTCTACGAGCCGGAACAGACCCCCCTCCTCCGGCGGGCCGCGGCGGCGGGCTGTGCGGTTCTTAACGGTTACGATATGCTTATCCGGCAGGTCCGGTATCAATACGCCCATTTTCTTCAAAGGGATTTTCCCTTGGTCCTGTTTTCGCGGGTTGCGTTGGACCTGTTCAACAACCCGGCGGGCGTTCAATAGTTCGCGCGAATCCCGCGAAGACGTGGATTTCTCGGGGAACTCCGTGTTTTTCGTTGTTTTTAAGGGGCCCCTGTTTGGAAGCCGGAATTTCCGAACAGCTCTGCCCGCTTCTATCCTATCATTGGGGCGGCCCGGTTCAAGATGGCGATCTTGAGACCGGGTCCAGGTATGCGTCATGGATGTTCTGGATGTAAAGACTTTGATTGGAAGCCGGGCCGCCCGCGATTTAGTGCAAAGCGGCATGAAACTGGGGCTGGGTACGGGGTCCACCGCCGTCCATGTGGTCCGCCAGGTGGGGGCCCGGCTGGCGGCGGGGGATCTCCGGGATCTGCGGGTCTTTGCTACCAGCTTCCAAACCGAGCTGGAATGTGAGAGACTGGGGATTCCCCATTACGGCCTTAACTCGCCGGAACTGGGGGGCCGGCTGGATCTGACCATTGACGGGGCCGACGAGATCGATCCGAAGGGCCGCCTGGTAAAGGGGGGCGGCGGCGCGCTGCTCATCGAAAAACTGGCCGCCTATAATTCGGCCCGCTACGTGATTGTGGCGGAGGAGTCCAAGCTGGTTTCCTCTCTGGGCCTCCGGTTCCCCCTGCCCGTGGAAGTGATCCCCGAGGCCCGGCTTACCGCCTCCAGGGCCCTGGAAAGGCTGGGGGCCGCCGTTGCCCTGCGGGAGGCCCTCCGTAAGGCGGGGCCGGTGATCACCGAACATGGAAACCTGATCCTGGATGCCGTCTTCCGGGAGGCGGCGGATCCGGAGGATCTGGAGGAACGGATCAACCAGATTCCCGGGGTGGTGGAGAACGGTTTCTTTACCGGCCGGCGGGCCGCCTGGGACCGGCCCCTGCTTTACATTGGCCGCGCCAACGGCGCGGTGGAGATTGGACCGATTTCAAAACTTCAGTTTTGAACATATTTGGGAGAACATCTTTGTCCGATTCCTCCGCCGATTCCGGTCAACTTCGATTCGGATTCGGGCGGCGGGGAACGGAAAACGGGACGGGGGGCCTTTGCCTGTGGCGGTAGATAAGCACATCAATTTTTTCGAACTGGAAAAGGCCTGCGAAAAGCCCGGCTGCCCCCTCTGCGGAATCGTGGCGGACCGGGCGGATCGCTATATCGACAACATGCTCTTTGAGCATGTGTCCGACCGGGCCTTCCGCAAGGCCCACCGCCTGGCGGGGGGCTTCTGCCAGCACCACGCCCGGAACCTGGAATCCTTCCGGGACGGCCTGGCGGTGGCGATCCTGGGCCGGGATGTCCTGGAGGAACGGCTGGATTCGTTCAGGGACCGGAAACCCTGGCGCCGGAAGGAACGCTGCCCCATCTGCGTGGAACGGGACCGCATCGAAACCGAATACCTGGGCTTCCTCGCCGGCGCCGGGGGGGACAGCACCGAGGAACAGGAACTCAGGCGGATCTTTACCCAGTCGGAGGGCCTCTGCGCCCCCCATTACGGCAAACTTCTGGAGGGCTGGAAGAAGATCCCCTCCTGGATTACCGAATGCCACGACCGCAAATTCGTCGATCTTAAACGGCGGATCGATCAGTTTATCGAACTCTCCGCCTACGGCAGGCAGGACGAATTCCGGGCCCTCCCGGAGCGGGACCGGCTGGTGTGGAAAGAACTGGCCCTGGCCCTGCGGGGAAACGTGGATTAGCGGAGGGGCCGAAAAACCCTAAGGATTAGAGTTGTTCAAAAACTTCGGTTTCTGAACAACAACCGCTTAAAAACGAAGGATTATAAAGACCGAAAAATTATGAAGACCGAAAAGACCGCCCCGAATCAATCCCTCATAACGGGACTCCCCTGGAAAAAGAGCCGACCCGCCCTTATCGCCGCCGCCGCGGGGGACCGGATCCTTTCCCTCGTCCTCTGCTGCGCCGCCACCATCGGGGCCGTGGTGTTTTCGTTTATCTCCCCCCAGGTTATCCGCTATACCATCGATTCGGTTATCGGGGACGCCCCCCTGTCGGGGCCGGCCTTTGTGGGGGCCCTGGTCGATTCCCTGGGGGGAACCGGATTCCTCCGGCGGAACCTGTGGATCTGCGCCCTCTTTACCCTGGCGGCGGCCCTCTGCTCCGGCCTCCTCAACGCCGTCCGGCGCTACACCGGCATAGAAATGGGGGAGACCATCGCCTGGCGGCTGCGGAACACCCTCTACGGCCACATCCAGAACCTCCCCTACCTGTGGCATGTACGCTGCCACACGGGGGACATCATCCAGCGGTGCACCTCCGACGTGGACACGATCCGCAATTTCCTTCAGAACCACCTGAGCGAACTCCTGCGGATCTTCAGCGTCTTTGTGATCGCCCTGACGATGATGTTTTCCATGGACCTGTTCATGTCCCTCATGGCCCTGGTGCTGATTCCCCCTATCTTTGTGTTCTCCCTCCTCTACTTCAAAAAGGTCGCCCGCCAATTCGCCCGGGCCGACGCCGCCGAAGGGGCCATGCAGGCCTGCGCCCAGGAAAACTACACCGGGGTCCGGGTGGTCCGGGCCTTTGGCCGGGAATCCTACGAGATGGAGCGGTTCTCCGAAAAAACCCTGGCCCACGCCAACATCTGGACGGAGATCGGCAAGATGCTGGGCCTTTTTTGGGGGGCCGGGGATTTTTTAAGCGGCCTCCAGTTGGCGATCACCGTGGCCGCGGGGATCTACCGGAGCGTCCAGGGGGATCTTTCCCCCGGCACCTTCCTGGCCTTCTACACCTACTGCAACTGGATGATCTGGCCCGTCCGCCAGTTGGGCCGGATCCTCTCGGAACTTTCCAAAACCCTGGTGTCCGCCGGCCGGGTCAGGGACATCCTGGCGGAGGAGCCGGAAACCGATCCCCCCGATGCCCTGCGGCCCCCTGTCCGGGGGGAAATCCGTTTTGAGGAGGTCAGTTTCGGCTATGCCGGGGCGGCCCCGGAGAATCCGCCGGGCCCGGCGGATTCTCCGGGAAGGCCGGAGAGCCCGGCGGCTCTGGCCTCCGTCCCGGTGCTGCGGGACATCTCTTTTACCCTCAAACCCGGCGCCACCCTGGCGATCCTGGGGGCCACCGGGTCGGGAAAGTCCACCCTGGTCCATCTTATCGCCCGGCTTTACGACCTGGAGGAAGGGGGGGGCCGCATCACCATCGACGGCATGGACATCAGACGGATGGCCCGGGACCACCTGCGCCGCCATATCGGCATCTGTTTGCAGGAACCCTTCCTCTTTTCCAAGACCATCCGGGAAAATATTTCCGGCGGGGCCGGGGGCCTTCCCCTGGAGGAAATCCACGCCGCCGCCGCCGCGGCCCAGGTGGACGGGAACATCCGGGAATTTGAAAACGCCTACGACACCGTCATAGGGGAGCGGGGGGTCACCCTGTCGGGGGGCCAGAAACAGCGGGTCGCCATAGCCCGGATGCTGGCCGCCAAACCCCCGGTGATGATCTTTGACGACAGCCTTTCCGCGGTGGATACGGAAACGGACACCAAAATTCGCGCCGCCCTCAAGGAGCGGCTGGCGGAAACGGCGGTGATCCTTATTTCCCACCGCATATCCAGCCTGATGCAGGCGGACCAGATCCTCGTACTGAAAGACGGGAGGATGGAGGATCTGGGGACCCACCAGGAACTCCTGTCCCGGGAAGGAAGCTACCGCCGGATCTTTGAACTGCAAAGAGGAGAGACCGCCTAATGGCCGATTTTGAAGACCTGGATTACAACAAACCAATATCCCTTGCCATCTGGAAAAAGATGGCCCCCTTTATCGCCCCCCAGAAGCGGAATCTCATCCGCTGCGCCGCCTTCATGCTCAGCGCCGCCGCCATCGATGTAGTCCTTCCCCTGCTCCTGGGCTACGCCATCCGGCATAACATCGAACCCCGCAGCAGCCAGGGCATGTGGGGCCTCTTGGGGGCGGCGGTCAGCATGGTCCTTATCCAGGGAATCAACGTCCGCTTCTTCGTGGCCTGCGGAATCCGCACCGAGGTGGGGATCGTCCGGGCCGTGCGGAACGCCGTCTTCTTCCACCTGCAAAAACTCAGCCTGGACTACTACAACAAAACCCCCGTGGGCTACATGATGGCCCGGACCCATTCCGACACCGGGCGGATCGGGGAACTGGTGGCCTGGGGGCTCATCGACTTTTCCTGGTCCGCCTTTTACTGCGTCGGGGTCATCCTCTCCATGTTTCTGGTCCACTGGCGGCTCGCCCTCATCGTCTGCGCCACCATACCGCCCCTGGCCCTCTTTACCTGGTTTTTCCAAAAGCGGATCCTCCGGGTAAACCGGATCCTCCGGCGGCTCAACTCCAAGATGACCGGGGCCATGAACGAGGGAATCACCGGGGCCCGGACCGTCAAAGTCTTGGTGGCCCAGGACCAAAGCCTCCGCGAATATTCACAGATCACCGGGGAATACCGGCATTACGCCAACCGGATGGCCCGGCTCCGGTCAATCTTTATCCCCCTGGTGCTGTTTATCGGCTCCCTGGCCACCGCCGCGGTCCTGGGCTACGGGGGCTACGAAATCGTATTCCTGGGGGCCGACCTTTCGGTGCTGGCGATCTTTCTCCAGTACGCCGGCGGCTTCTTCGATCCCATCCAGAACATCGCCAACATCCTCACCGAGTTTGTCTCCACCCAGGCCAACGTGGAGCGGGTCTCCGGGCTTCTGGAACAGGTCCCCGGCATCCGGGACAGCGAGGAGGTAATCAAAACCTACGGCGACGCCTTTACCCCCAAACGGGAAAACTGGGAACCCATCCGGGGGGAGGTGGAATTCCGGGACGTTACCTTCCGCTACCCCGACGGGGGCGAAAACGTGCTGGAACACTTTAACCTGCGGGTGGCCGCCGGAACCTATGTGGCCATCGTAGGAGAAACCGGCGCGGGAAAATCCACCCTCGTCAACCTGGTATGCCGGTTTTTTGAACCCACCCAGGGCCAACTCCTCATCGACGGCCGGGATTACCGGGAGCGGAGCCAGCTCTGGCTCCACAGCGCCCTGGGCTACGTCCTCCAAAGCCCCCACCTCTTTACCGGGACCATCCGGGAAAACATCCGCTACGGCAGACTCGCCGCCGGCGACCGGGAAGTAGAGCGGGCCGCGGAAATCGTCCACGCCGACAAAGTCATCGCCAAACTGGAAAAAGGCTACGACACCGAGGCGGGGGAAGGGGGAGACCGGCTTTCCACCGGGGAAAAACAACTCATCTCCTTCGCCCGGGCAGTCCTGGCGGATCCCCGGATCTTCATCCTGGACGAAGCCACCAGCTCCGTGGACACCGAGATGGAAATGCTCCTCCAGCACGCCATAAGCCGCCTCCTGGAAGGCCGCACCAGCTTTGTTATCGCCCACCGCCTGTCCACCATCCGGGGAGCCGACACCATCCTGGTCGTCCACGACGGCAAAATCATCGAACGGGGAACCCACCGGGAACTCATGGCCGCCCGGGGCCGCTACTACGATCTCTACACCCGCCAGTTTGAGGAAGAAACCGAAGAAAAAGTCCTAAAAGCCCGCGGCCCATAGCCCCGGAGGATCAGAAAACCGGACGGCCCCATACAAAAGGGACGAGCCCCCATATCGAAAGCTTTTTGGGCGCATTTTTTGCTGCCGCAAAAAACCGGGCTATCCGGGGCTCCGGCTTCGCCTCCGGCCCCGGCGCTTCGCGCCGGGTCTGCTCCGCACCCCTCCTATCCCTTGCGCTGCCCAAAAATGGCCTCCTGCCATTTTTGGGCCTGGCGAGTTTTGGCGCGGAGCGCCAAAACTCAAGGGTTTCACCGGCAGTGTGGAGTTTCGCGCTCCGCCGCGAAACTCCGAAAACCACAACGCGCAGGCGTTGTGGTTCCGCCTTCCCGCCCCGCCGCGTTGACAATTTTTCGCCCGGACAAAAATAAACTACAATTTTTCCAAAAAGAATCATTTTTATATTGCAAGATCTTCCTTTTTTTGAGTAGAATACGTTGCTCTATACGGTGCGGATGTTTTTCAAAAGAGGAGCGATGTGTGCTAATTCCTTGTAGTATAAAGAATTACCCCCCCCGTATAATATTTGATACATATCCTTTAACTCCCGATAATCCCATCTCTTTTTTTTCTCCCCCTCTTTTTATTTGTTCCTTTGTTTGTTTTTTTATCCTCGGCCATAAACCCGGTAAACATCTGGTTCCCTGGAACCGGTGTCTTTTTATATTTTCCCATTTTAAGGAGAAAGAGAGTGAAAAAAGGAATTCCTTTCCGAATCTTCACCGTCCTTTTGGCGGTGTTGTTCATGGCAACCGGCTGTCCCTCGGGGATGGACAGCCCCTCCGGCGCGCCGGAGGAGGTCCGCGACGACCCCTCCCAGGGAGTCATGACGAAGGCCACGGCGGAGAAAGTCTTCGTCTATAGGGACGACGCCCGCGGCGGAGGGGTCGTAATCGAGCATTTCCTGAGCAATGAAGTCCTCAAGGATTATCTGGAGGGAAGGACCGCCCGCCAGGCAACGGGCGGCGGACGGCTCGAATTAAACATCAAGGCGATTGACGGGAAGCCGGTAACGCAGATTGCCGCCGGCGCGTTCAAGCCGACGAAAGATTATCCCGCAGACATCACCCAGGTGGTGAAGAAGGTCGTACTGCCCGAGACGATCAACGCGCTGGGGGGGAGCATTTTTGCGGAGACGGCCTACCTGGTTGAGGTGGTGATTCCCCCGCAGGCGGTAGAGAAGATCAAGGAAACGATCAAAGAGGAGACGATAGCGAAGACGCTGGAAGCGAAGGCGGAGGAGCTGAGAGACGCGGGGACGCCGGAAGCGGAGATCGCTGCGGCCCTGGAAGAACTAAAGACGGAAGTGGAATCGAGCGTGGAGGCTTCGATAAACGATCTGGTAGCAGCGGTAGTGGTGAACGCGGTGGCGGAATCGGCTGTCCGGGTAGTGCTGGAGTCCGCGCCCGGAATGGAAGATACGGTCATCGTGGGGAAGGGAGAAGCGAGTGTGCCGGCGGGGGAAGCGGCGCCGGTATATCAGGCGCCGACGGAAGCGCCCGAACTGCCGGCGGATATCGTTGTGCCGGATGACATTGTCGTGCCCGCGGATCCGCCCTCTGGCGGCTTAGGGTCTGGCTCCGGGTCAGGATCTGGTTCGGGTTCCGGCTCTGGGTCAGGTTCTGGCTCTGATTGGACAGCTCCGACGCGGACAAGGATGGACAAACGGGATATTGCCGGACTGTTCGGCCCATCTTCCAACCAGGGCCTTCTAGCCCCCTTGACGATAACCGAGACCGACCAGTTTACCGGAACGGTTGTATGGGATCCCCCGCTAACGGCAGGATCTTTTGCGGCCAATACGGTGTACACCGCGACGATCACCCTTACGCCGAAGGGGAACTATACCTACCGGGGGCTTTCGGCGAACTTCTTCCGGGTGGCGGGGGCGAAAACCAGCAATGCGGCGGATTCCGGGGTGGTAACCGCGGTATTCCCCACCGTCCGCGTCGATAGCGTGGGTGATATTAACATCGCGATAACTGCGGCGAAGCAGGGCTACGGCGGGGGCGCCATCGTCCAGTTGAGCCCGGCTTTTTATAGCAGCGTGGGCGTTGATCACATTACCGTTGACCCTGACGCCGCCGATAACACCGTAGCCTACACGATACGGGGAACGGGGAAAAATTCAAACGATGTGCTGCCGGTGGGAATATTCCTGGCCAACGACAACGTTACCCTGGATAATGTGAAGATTGACATTAACGGCTCCGATGCTGCCGCCAAAGCATCGCCGACGACGCAATGGACTCCTACAACGACTTATAAGGCAGGGGTTTTCATTGGCCGTTCCGACGACGGCACAAACCTGCTGGCCGGGGAGCACTTTGTTTCCAACAATATAAGCATCACCAATAGCAATATTCGCCTGGATGCCAACGGCAGTAATTCCCCCGATACATTTTTTGCCGGTGTTTTTGTCGTTGGTTTCTACGACAAAACTACCGGTGCGGTGGCAACAACAAAGAATATTACTATCGCCGACAACACCATCTCGGCCACAGGATGGGGCACATCCGCTACACAGGGCATATACATAGGCGGATACGATTATACCGTTAA
>JAIRSD010000160.1 GCA_031255615.1 Treponema sp.
GAACGCGATGAAAGCACAGGCGAGCATTAACAAGCCGATATATGAAACGGTCAGCTTTTCAAAGCGGACCGGTATCTTCCGAAACCGGTTCATCCACGAATGCGCCGCCTCAACAGCCCATCGGCGGGCCTTATAGGCCGGGTTTCCTTCTTGTTCCGCCCGTTCCTGCCTGCGGCTCCTGATGTGCGGAATAAAGCCCCGTAATACCACCGTTTCTAACGCCGATTCCCCGCCGTAGCCCGCGTCAAGACACAAGTTGGGACACATCATGCCGGTTGGTTCCGGTCACCGCCAGCGCCAGGGGGACTCCTTTCCCGTCAACCGGGAGGCGCCGTTTACTCCCGTTTTTTTCCCCGGACAGTGGGGTTTTTCCCCACCGTTTCCACCGCCAGGGGGGCCTTGGTCATGCATCCGTCGCCGCTTACCCAGGTCCAGGCAATGTCCTTGGCTTCATCGTATGCGGCCAGTCCGGCTTTCCACAGGGCTTCAAAAAAACCGGCGTTGCACCAGCGGCGGAAACAGCGGTACACCGGGCTGGGGGACCCGAACTGGGGGGGGGGCAGTGCGTTCCAGGGGATGCCGGTGCGGAGCACGTAGAATATCCCTTCAAGGGCGGTGCGTGGATCCACCGGCCGGAGGCCTCCGCCCGGCTGCCGCTGGTATAGCTTGGCGGGGTTCCGTTCTCTCAAAGGTATCAAGGGTTCCGCCCTGGCCCAAAACTCATCGGTTATTTCCCATGAATGACGCTGTTTCATTGCTTTCCCTTCCCTATCCCTTTATCGAAGATATTCGGTTTCCTATTTAGACATAGGCCCTAAGTCTTCCAAGCCGGGGGGCCTGAGCTCTTGAAAGTTCCGATTGCTTAAAACGCCGTCTGGATATAGAATTATACTTAAACGAGGCTGTTTTAGCACCTCAGCTTAAGGCCCCCCGTGGGTTGGGGGAAGGCGGATAAAAGCCCGTTCCCGGCGGTTTTCATGGGAACCGACGGCTGCGCGGCGGCCGGGGTTTGAAAACGGCATAAATCGTTTCGGCATAGTGTATTACGCCGATTATAGACGGCGGTCCTTTACAGTTATATGAATGGGGGTTTCCATGGCAGCGGCTGAAGCGGGGGATCTGATATTTCCCCAGGAATTGGTTTCTTTCATCGACGAATGGAAGGAAAAACCCGGCAGTCTTATCATGATTCTGCATAAGACTCAGGAAACGTTTGGGTACATCTCCCGTCAGGCGGCGGAAAGACTGGCCCGGCTCACGGGGATCCCCCTGGCGCGGATCTACGGGGTCATTACGTTTTATCACTTTTTCAAGACTACCAAGCCGGGGAAGTATAAAGTTTCCGTGTGTTTGGGGACCGCCTGTTACCTCAAGGGGGGGCAGGATCTGATCGAGGAGGCCCGGAGCATTCTGGGTATCGAAGCGGGGGGTGTGACCGAAGACGGACTTTTCTCCATTGATCCGGTCCGCTGCGTGGGCTGCTGCGGCTTGGCCCCGGTCATGACGGTGGGCGCCGACACCTACGGCAAACTCACCAAGGATCAGCTTCCGGAGATCATCGCCAAGTACCAGCATGCCCAATGAGAGGCTTCTCCGGGGCTTGCCCGGCGGCTTCGGTTTCCGAAGGGCGGCCGCTTAAGGTCCGGTGGACCTCCCCGCGCAGGCGGCGGGGTATCCTGTAAGCGCCGCGTTGTTTACGAGGTCTATTCTGTAAGGAAATTATACAACGGTGGGGGCTGCGGCTGTTTTTCGCAGGCGCCGCCGTTTCTCCAGCCGCCCCAGGGGGCGGGGTATGGGGCGAATATACGGGTGGTTCCCGGAAAAAAGCGGAGGTGTGTTAGCAGTGCATTTCACCCTGGCGGATCTGGTGACCGATATAACCCAGAACGGCGCTGAATCCGGGGCGGATCTGGTGGAGCTGGAGCTGTGCGAGATCAGGGGCGGGGAATTCCGCTTCACCGTCCGGGACAACGGCAAGGGGATGAGCCCGGAGGAGTTAAAACGGGCGGTGGATCCCTTTGTTACCGACGGGCTTAAGCACCCCCGCCGCAAAGTGGGGCTGGGGCTTCCCTTCCTTATCCAGACCGCGGAGCAGTCGGGGGGAGGCTGGGATATTAAGTCCGAAAAGGGAAGGGGCACCACGGTGAGCGGCTGGTTCGACGCGGCGAATGTGGACATGCCCCCGGTGGGGGACATTCCCGGCATGTTCCGGTCCATCTTGATGTTCCAGGGGCCCCGGGAGATACACATTACCCGGACCCGGGAAGGGAATTCTTACGAACTGCGGAAGACGGAGCTAAACGATGCTCTGGGAGATCTTGAAGATACGGGCGCGCTGGTGCTGCTGGATCAGTACCTCCGTTCCCTGGAGGATGACGAATGAAGCCGCCCCGAAGCGGGCGGTTTTGCGGAAAAATTAACCGTAGAGGAGAGAGGAAATATGGCAAAGATGACGTTGGAAGAACTGCGGAAACTGCGGGATTCCAAGAAGACGGACCTGAGCAGACGGGACGCGGAGGGTAAGGAAATTCAGGTGATCGTGGGCATGGGTACCTGTGGTATCGCCGCCGGGGCCAAGGTTACCCTGGACGCCTTCATCCGGTCCCTGGATGAGCATAAGCTGGTGGAACAGGTGCTGGTCCGCCAGACCGGCTGCATGGGGCTTTGCCATTCGGAGCCCACCGTGGAGGTGGTGGTTCCCGGTATGCCCGCGGTCATTTACGGCAGGGTGGACGGCGCCGTTGCGGATGAAATCGTAACCAAGCATATCCTGGGGAAGCATCTCCTGGATAACCACATTCTGGATCGCCCCGCGGCGGACATCATTGCTTCCAGGTAAGGGGTAGAGTATGCCATATAGCCATTACATTCTTACCTGCGGCGGAACCGCCTGCGAATCCAACAAGGGGATCGAGATCTACAACCGGCTTAACGAGGAAGCGGAGAAGCAGGGGGTCCGGGATCAGGTCCAGATTGTCAAGACCGGCTGTTTCGGTTTTTGCGAGCGGGGGCCCATCGTCAAGGTGCTTCCCGAGGAATCCTTTTACGTCGATGTAAAGCCCGAAGACGCCTGGGAGATTATCGCCGAACAGATCATTAAGGGCCGGGAGGTCAAACGGCTCCTTTATAAAGAAGAGGCGGGAAAGAAACCCACCGTCGCGGTAGAGGACATCGGGTTCTACCAGAAGCAGTTCCGGGTCGTGCTGCGGAACTGCGGGGTCATCAACCCCGAAAATATCGACGAGTACATCGCCCGGGAAGGCTACACGGGGCTGGAGAAGGTCCTTTTTGAGTGGACTCCCGAGCAGCTTATCGAGGAGATGAAGATCTCCGGCCTCCGGGGCCGGGGGGGCGCGGGGTTCCCCACCTGGCTCAAGTGGGATCTGGCCCGCAAGGCCCAGGGGGACGTTAAATACGTCATCTGCAACGCCGACGAGGGGGATCCGGGGGCCTATATGGACCGGTCCACCATCGAAGGGGATCCCCATTCGGTCATCGAGGGGATGATCACCGCCGGCAAGGCTATCGGGGCCCACCAGGGCTTTGTGTATATCCGGGCGGAATATCCCCTGGCCATTGAACGGCTCCGCCGGGCCCTGGATCAGGCCAGGGAATACGGCCTTATCGGGAACAACATCCTGGGTTCGGATTTTGATTTTGACATAGAGATACGGTTGGGGGCCGGGGCCTTTGTCTGCGGCGAGGAAACCGCCCTGATTAAGTCCGTGGAGGGGAACCGGGGCATGCCGGTCCCCAAACCTCCGTTCCCGGCGAACAAGGGGCTCTGGCAGCGGCCCACCATTATCAACAACGTAGAAACCCTGGCCAACATCCCCGTTGTTACCGCCCGGGGCGGCGCCTGGCTTGCCAAGATCGGCACGGAAAAATCCAAGGGAACCAAGGTGTTCGCCCTTACCGGCAAGATAAAGAACTCCGGTCTGGTGGAAGTGCCCATGGGCACCACCCTGCGGGAGATCATCTTTGAGATCGGCGGGGGCATTAAGGACGGCAAGAAGTTCAAGGGAGTCCAGACCGGCGGCCCCTCCGGGGGGATCCTTACGGAATCCGCCCTGGACACTCCCATTGACTACGAAAGCCTTACCGCCATGGGCTCCATGATGGGCTCCGGCGGCATGATCGTCATGGACGAGGACGACTGCGTAGTGGACGTGGCCCGGTTCTACATGGACTTCTGCGTGGACGAGTCCTGCGGCAAGTGTTCGCCCTGCCGGATCGGCACCACCCAGATCCTCAACATTTTGCAGAAAATAGCCAACGGCAACGGGGAGGAGGAGGACCTGATCAAGCTGGACACCATCGGCAAGGCTATGGCGAAGGCCAGCCTCTGCGCCCTGGGCCAGACCGCCCCCAACCCCACCATGTCCACCCTGAAGAATTTCCGGGAGGAATACCTGGAGCATATTCGGGACAAGAAATGCCGGGCCGGCAAGTGCAAGAATCTGCTTCGTTTTGTCATTAACGAAGAAAAGTGTATGGGCTGCGGTATCTGCGCCAAACGTTGTCCCGCGGGCTGCATCAGCCAGGTTACGGGTTCCGAAAAGAAGCGGCCTCCCTACCGGATCGATCAGTCCAAGTGCGTCAAGTGCGGGGAATGTTTCAAGAACTGCAAGTTCGGGGCTATCTCAAGGGCCTAGGGCCCCCTTATCAGGAGCAAGATATGGTAAATATAAAGATAAACGGCGCGGCCTTTCAGGTGGAAGAAGGAACCACGATTCTGGAGGCGGCGAAGCTGGTGAAGGTGAAAATTCCCACCCTCTGTTACAACCCGGATCTTCCCGCCTGGGCTTCCTGCGGACTCTGCATCGTCCGCACCGCGGGCCCCGGTTCCCCCCGGACGGCCCGGGCCTGCACCACCACCGTGGCGGAGAACATGGACATCGTGACCCACGACCCGGAACTCATTTCCGTGCGCCGCACGGTGCTGGAACTAATTCTGAGCAACCACCCCTCCGATTGCCTCCAGTGCCCCCGGAACGGGAGCTGCGAGCTGCAAACCCTGGCGGAGGAATTCGGCATCCGGGAGATGCCCTTCCGCAAGGTGCTGAACACCCTGCCCATCGATAATTCCAACCCCGCCATCGTACTGAACCCGGAAAAATGCATCCGCTGCGGCCGCTGCGTCAAGGTCTGCCAGGAAGTGCAGAACGTCTGGGCCCTGGAATTCCTGGGCCGGGGCATCAAGGGCAGAATCGCCAGCGCCGCTGAGGTCCCCCTGGGGGAAAGCCCCTGCATCAAATGCGGCCAATGCGCCGCCCACTGCCCTGTGGGGGCCATCTACGAGCGGGACGATACCGCCAAGGTCTGGGCCGCCCTGCAAAACCCCGAAATCCACGGAGTCGTTCAGATCGCCCCGGCGGTCCGGGTCGCCCTGGCCGAGGAATTCGGCCTCCCCCCCGGCACGGTCTTCACCCGGAAGATCTATGCCGCCCTGCGGAGGCTGGGCTTCAAGACCATCTTTGACACCAATTTTTCCGCGGATCTGACGATTATGGAGGAGGGCACGGAACTGGTGAAGCGGCTCACCGCGGGCGGAGACATCCCCCTGATTACCAGTTGCTGCCCCGCCTGGGTGGACTACATGGAGAAGTATTACAGCGACATGATTCCCAACTTCTCCACCGCCAAGAGCCCCCAGCAGATGATGGGCGCCATGATCAAAGCCTACTGGGCCAAAAAAGCCGGGGTGGACCCCGCCAAGGTCTATTCGGTTTCCGTCATGCCCTGTACCGCGAAGAAGTGGGAAACCCACCGGAACGACGACATGAAAAGCGCCGGCGCGTACCTGGGGGCCGACACCGGCTACGATGTGGACATTGCCATCACCACCCGGGAATTGGCCCGGATGATCAAGCAGGCCGGCATTGAAATCCTCAAATTGGAAGATGAGGAAGCGGACAGCCCCATGGGACCTTACACCGGCGCCGGCACCATCTTCGGCGTTACCGGGGGAGTCATGGAAGCGGCGGTGCGGAGCGCCTACTACCTGGTCACCAAGCAGGAACTGGGGGACCTGAATTTCACCCCCGTCCGGGGCCTCGAAGGGATCAAGGAGGCGGAAGTGGACTTCAAGAACGGTCTTAAGATCCGCATCGCCGTGGCCCACCAGATGGGGAACATCGCCGCGGTGCTGGACAAGATCCGCGCCGCCCGGGAAGCGGGGCAGGAACCCCCCTACCACTTTGTGGAGGTCATGGCCTGCCGGGGAGGCTGCGTGTCCGGCGGCGGCCAGCCCTACGGCGGCACCGACGAGGTCCGCAAAGAGCGGGCCAAGGGCATCTACACCGACGACCTCAACTCCGGCATCCGCTGCTCCCATAAGAACCCCTTTATCCAGCAGGTGTACCAGGAGTTCCTGGGCGAACCCAACAGCCACCGGGCCCACGAATTGCTCCACACCAAGTACGTTGAACTCCCCCTGTATGTAAAGTAAACCGTCCCCAAGGACCTGCGCCCCTGACAGCCCGGCTGTCAGGGGCTTTTTTATATCCGCGCCCCCGGTTCGCAGTTGAGCAAAGGCCGGGCGGCGAGTTTCTTTCGGGTGCATTTTTGCAGCGGCAAAAATGCGCCCGTCATAGCTTTGATGGGCGGACTCTGCCGAACCGAGAGGCGCCGCCTGGTCCTATGCTCCGCTGGCGTTTTGGGGAAAAGGGGGCTATAGTGTGGGGGCGGAAAAAATCTTGAGAGAGGGGGGAAGCTATGGCGGGGAAGGCGCTCATTCTGTGCGGCGGCTGGGACGGACATGAACCTGTGTTGCTCAGCAAACGTTTTAAGGGGTTCCTTGAGGGCGAGGGCTTTGAAGTTTCCGTGGAGGAAGATCTGGAGGTCCTGAAGGATAGGGATCGACTTGCCGGTCTGGATTTGTTTATTCCCCTGTGGACCATGTGCAAGGAAGCCCTGGGCTACGGGTTTTTTGAGCCCCTCCTGGAGGCGGTGGGGGGCGGCGTCGGCCTGGCGGGGAACCACGGCGGCATGTGCGACGCTTTTCGGAACAGTGTTGAATATCAGTTTATGACCGGGGCCAACTGGGTGTCCCACCCCGGCGGGGACGGCGTGAAATACCGGATCAATATCACCAACCGGTCCAATCCCCTTACCGAAGGTATTGAGGACTTTGAGGTGAGTTCCGAGCAATACTACCTCCATGTGGATCCCGCCAATGAGGTGCTGGCTACCACCCGGTTTCCCACGGTCCGGTGGTACCATGCCGCCAACGGGGAGGTGGATGTACCCCAGGTATGGACCCGGAGGTGGGGCCACGGCAGGGTTTTTTACAACGCATTGGGCCACCATGACGACGTGTTCAACATTCCGGGGGCCTGGGAACTGATGAAGCGGGGGCTCCTTTGGGCCGCGGAGGGTAAGCGTATCGCGGTGGAAAAGGGTTTCAAGGCGGAAGACTGGAAAACGCCGGTAAAAATGTATTAACTTTGATAAGGCTCTCATAGGGCAGGATATGCGGATGTAAGAAACGCACCGCAAAAGCGGGGAAGGCGCACGAAGGGCGGGGAGGTTCATTCCCTCGTGTTCCTTTCTTTGTGTGCGCCTAAACGATTTACATTCCTATTGCCGGTTGTTTCTTTTATCCGGTAGTACGGCGGAATCAGGGTACGCGGGCTGTTCGGAAAGCCCGGTTTCCGAACAACAACCGGCTTCAACGATCAGCCTTCAATCGGGGCTGCCGCGGGGATTCCCCGCGGGATTCCTTATATCCCTTCCTTGATGATCTCGATCTTGATCCCCTCGTTCTGCTCCGGTTCGTCTTTGGGGGGGATGGTAACCTTAAGGATGCCGTTCTTAAATACCGCCCGTACCTTTTCCTGGGCGTATTTGTCCAGGGGGACGTAATATTTCTGTTTCTCGATATCCTTCATTTTAAGCCGCCGCTTTATGTACCGGAAGTTGTCCTGTCCCCCTTCCTGCTGGTATTCCCCCCGGGCAGCATGGTCCGGGTCGGCGGCTTCCGGCGACGGGGACAGGGCGGCCGGCGCGGCGGCGGAAAAAACCATGTAATCCCCCTGAAAAGAAAGGTTTATGTCCTTTTCTTCAAAACCGGCAAGGGCGAACTCAAAGCTCAGGCTTAGATCGCCGGACATATAAATATTCATGGGGGGATAGGAATAGTTTGGATAATAATCGGTGTTTTCGTCAAAGAAACCCTTGTCAAAGGGCCCGAAGGGCCGGCCGCCGGAAAAACCGTGTCCATAACGTTGGAAATTGTTATGGAGTTCGTCCTGGAAATTCTGCGCGGCGTCGAAGATCTCATCGAAGATCGACCCTAAATCAACGTAACCTCTGCCTTTCATGATAGGCTCCTTTGCGCCCTTTCCCGCCGGGGATTATATCGGGCCTGTGATCAACCGGCTGTACAGCCCGGTTACGAGACCCCCGTAGGGCAGTCCCTATAGTACAATATATCAGTTATCCGATTGTTTTTCAATTACAATGATTCCGTTATTTCGGTTCGGTGTCCCGGCGGAACAGGTAAACGCCCAGGGCCAGGAGGAACATAGAAGCGGTTCCCACGGCGGCCCGGAGTCCTTCCCCGGAAAGGGGGAAAAAGCGGCCCGTAAAGCCAAAGCCCGCGGCAAAGCCCAGGGCCGGGGGCAGTATGGCCGCCGCCGCCTGGGACAAAAGGACCCGCCGGGGAACCGCCGGTCCCCGGCCCTCCTCCGGCGGGCGGAGGGGGCAGCCCGGCTCCGCGAAGCGGAGGCAGCCGGGGCAGGGGGAGGATTTACTCGGATTCGGGGTATTCATCTTCCTCCGCCGGACTTTCCCGCTTTTCCCCCTCCGCCGGGGCCGCGTTTTTCCGGGGCATTTCGGGAAGTTCCAGCCGGATCCTTTCGATGGAAACGGCCTTTCCCGCGGCATCGAGGTCCAGCAGCACCCCCTGAAGCTCCGGTTTGACAAAGGCTTCCTTTGTCCAGTCGGGGACCCCGGTGAGGTACTCCTGAATCCGGGACTTTGTTTCCGTCCCTCCCACGGATTCGGCGCTGCCCGTGCGGCCGGCATCGCATATCACCGCCGTACCTCCGGGAAGTACGGCTTCATCGGCGGTCTGGATCCTGGTATGGGACCCGATGACCGCTGAACAGCGGCCCGCCGCCGCGATAAAGAGGGTCTTCTTTTCCGCCGTGGCCTCCGCGTGAAAATCCACGATCACATAGGGGGTCTCCTGGCGCAGCCGTTCCAAAAGGCTGGGAAGCATGGAGTAGGGGTTGTTCCCGTGAATTCTGCCAAAACCGCTTTGGCCCAGGAGCACCGTTACCGCCACCTTTTCGTTCCCCGCCTTGTAGATCCGCGCCCCCACGCCGGGGGCCTCGATATTCAGGTTTTCAGGACGCAGCACGTAGGGAAGCCGCCCCACATTTTCGGTTAAATCTTTTTTATAAAAACAACATTCACCGGTGGTAAGTACATTGGCCCCCAGCTTTCGCAGGTAGGCCGCGTGATTTCGCCCCAGGCCGTTCCCTCCGGTAGCCCCGTCGGCGCAGGCAATAACAAAATCAAAAGCCCCATGACCGGCATCGGACAACCGCTGCCGTAGTACCGGTAATCCATTTTTGAAGGCGTAGATTCCTGTTCTGCCGACTATCTCGGCCACATAGAGTATCTTCAATCTGTACTTCCTGTTCGGTTATATGTACAGCCATACGGCCGTTCAGGAAGTATAACATACTAAAAGCCGTTTCCCCAACCGCCGGAAAAACGGGGCCCCCAACCGCCGAGGACCCGTTCAAATTCCGCCGCCGCCCGGTAGTCCCCCAGTTCCCGGCAGGCGTCCCGCAGATTGTACACCGCGTCATAATACAGGGGCGTAATACTTATGGCTTCCTCGAAACAATGGCGGGCCTCCTCAAGGTTTCCCATGGTAAAGTAGAGGACTCCCAGGTTATTCCAGGTTTTAGGGGCGTTGTCGTCCCGAATCAGGGCCGAATGGTAACATTCTTCGGCCTCGTCAAACTGTTCCAGGTCGTAGTATACAAGGCCCAGGGAGAACCATGCCTCCGCTAAATCGTCGTCGATAATAACCGCCCGGCCAAAACTGTCAATGGCTTCGTCGTAACTGCCGATTCGCTGCTGGGCTATCCCCAGGTTCAACCAGAGCATGGGATTCTCCGGTTCCAGGGTCAAGGCCCGTTGAAATAGGGGTATGGCGTCGTTTGGACGGTTAGCTTCGGTCAACGCGATACCCGAATGATTAAGATACGCAGCATTTTCCATCAAGACCCTCCCCTCTTACATCAATATAGTCCAAAAAACCCAAAACAACCAGATAGTTTCAAAGATCGGCCCCCGGTTTAAAGGAGGCCGAATCTCGAATCCCCTTTGGGCCGTTATATTAGGGCGAATTTTACGGTGTATTTACCGGTTCTTTGCACGGCCTATGTCAATTCCAGGGAGGCCTTTGACAACGCCATTAAGGAGGCGGTGAGTTTTGCCCAGACCCACCCGGGGGTTCCGGTGTCCGCCTTTACCCTGGGGGTTCACCAGGAACTGTTTAGCGGCTGCTGGGACAACACCGGCATTTTCAGAAAAACGGCCTCCGCCATGAATCTGGCCCGGTAAAGGCGATGCCGCTGTTCCGGTCCGGGGGGCCCGGCATGGTCGGGGGGACGCCGCCGGGATGCGGTCTTTGTCCTGGCCCTCAGCGTCCTGTTGTTGAGCATCGGCCCGGTGCGGCAGGGGAACAGCAGCTTGAGGTGGACAAGCTCTTTGCGGCGGGGGGGCGCAGCGGTGCGGCTGCTTGGCGGGGGCTCTGCCCCCGGTCCCCGCGGAACGGCCTGCGCCAAAGGCGCACGAAAGCGAGAGGCGGCAGCCGCACGGCTGCCGCCCGCGCAAGGGATAGAAGCGGAATTCCCCGCCCCCGGCGGGGGCGGGGAATTGGAGCGGATAGCCCGGTCCCCGCCGGAGGCGGGGATGCGCCCTAAAGAAACAGGACATTCGGTTTGTCGTGCTTTTTCCGGGGGAGTGTTGAGGCGGGCGGGACTTCTTTATGTCGGCGGTTCATGGTAAAATTGGCAAAAGGTGAAAGATTTAGCGGACTATAACGGGGCCACGTCTGAATATGAGGTGTTCGCGTTTCTGTACGACAGGGTTCTAAGCCGGGAGATACGGACTTTTTCGGGGCTGCGGGCTTTTGTGGAGCCGATTCTGCGGAATCAGCGGATTCATCCGGTGGTTATGCGGGTTTTTGAGCTTATTAAAAAAATAAATTGGGGGTTTTTCGCCGATATTTCGCCGGTTACGCACAAAAAACTGTGGAAGGAGCTGGTTATCGCCGATAAGGTTTTTCCCGAAGCGGGGGATCTTAAGCGGACGCTCCAAATTTCCAACCTCTATATTTCCATGCTGGATATTCACGGCTACACGAAATTTTGCCAGGAGTCGCGGACGAATCTGTCCCGGCTGCATACACTGGACCGGATTATCAACCGCGAGATTCAGCAGATTGCCGGGCAGTGCCAATCGGTGAGCCGGCGGGAGCGGGGGGATGAGATTGTCGTTGTCTCCGCCGGGGCTTCCGACGCTCTGACGGTAACGCTGAGTATCATCGACTACTTCGCCAAGACCGGCGTGGTGGAGGATCCGGCTATCGCGAACAAGCGGGTGGGGGACGAGGCGAAGAATCTGCCGGCCTTTAAGATTTCCGCGGGTATAACCGGGGGAAATACTACCAGTCCGCTGATCATAACCGAACAGGGGGAGCTTTCCGGGTTTCTGCTTAATTCGGGGGCGCGGCTTCAAACCAGGGCCAACGAGCTTTCCCCCCGGGAGTCCCGGGTCATGGCGGCCAGGCAGGTGCAGATGAACTACCTGAAGGAAAATCAGGGCGAACGGACGCCGCTTTTTCAGAGCGGCCGGATTTTCTTTTTTGATACGGGGCAGATAGAATTTAAGGGGGTCATGCTTCCTTCCTGCGAGGTGGTTTTTAATCCCCGGGATCGCTACAAGGAAAAGGTGTCGGCGGCCCTGCAAAAGCTGTTCGGGTCCATCCGGGATAATCTGTGGGAGCAGCGGATCTTTACGGATCTGGTGGACCTGCTGATTATGACCGCCCAGGTCATGCCGAAGTTTCAGGTGATTCCTCCCCGGCCGCTGCGGGGCATGCAGACTCTGACCAACGAGTCCATGGTGGGGCTTTGCCGCAGCGCCTCCCGGGCCTACATTATGGACGAGGACTACCACAGCGCCGTAACGATTCTCCAGGAACTTGCCGGCCTGGCCGAACAGGTCCCCGAATACGACCGGCTGATACTGGATTATCTTAAAGGGACAGTCGATAAATACGCCATCCTGCTGGGCGCCTACGAGTCCGCCATCGACAAACAAATTGATGAACAGGCCGAGACAATTTTCCCCGGCAATAACTTTCGGGTGTGGCAGGCGGCGAAAAAAGGCATTGCCGTGTATGAAAAATTAAAGGCCATGGGCCGGCGGAGCAAAGAGATTACCGCGAAAAAAAATCTTTGGTACAAACTGATTAAACAGTTCCAGGGCGAGATGGGATTTACCTTACACTCCGGGAAAAAATAGCGGCCCGGGGAGGCAGGCAGATAAATTGGTCTTGTGCAATTCCCGTTGGAATTCTGTGTATCGTATATATGGGCGCATCCCCGGCGCTCCGCGCCGGGGACCGGGCTATCCGGGGCTCCGCTATCGCTCCGGCCCCGCCTGCGGCGTGGCTGCTCCGCACCCCTCCTATCCCTTGCGCGGGCGAAAAACGGCATCCCTGCCGTTTTTCGCCTTACGGAGTTGCCGCGCTCCGCACGGCAACTCCTGGCATGGTTACAGCCGGCCTCCCTGCCGGCGCATCCATGCCATTGCTGAGCTTGGGGTTTTCGCTATGCGAAAACCCCAGGAAATGAAAACAGCCGACATCCTGTCGGCCTAAAGCAACCGCATCCCTGCCGTTTTTCGCCTTGCGGAGTTGCCGCGCTCCGCACGGCAACTCCTGGCATGGTTACAGCCGGCCTCCCTGCCGGCGCATCCATGCCATCGCTGAGCTTGGGGTTTTCGCTATGCGAAAACCCCAGGAAATGAAAACAGCCGGCATCCTGCCGGCCTAAAGCAACGGCAAGACGGGAGTTTCGCAAAGCGAAACTCCGCAAAACCAAAAGGCGCAGCCTTTTGGTTTTGCCTCTTTGCCGGCGGCAGATACGCTGTCTTCGGCGCCATGACTTTTCGCGTGGAACGCCGAAACGCAAACCCCCCGAAAATCACCGGACAAGAGAAACAACCGGCAATAGGAATTTAAACCGCAAAGACCCACCAGGGCGAACTGCGGCTCGCCAGGAACACGAAGGAATGAAAAAACGCCTTCAATCCCCGCCCTTCCTGCGCCTTCCTCGCCCTGGC
>JAIRSD010000238.1 GCA_031255615.1 Treponema sp.
GGCGCACGAAAGGCGGGGATTGGAGGCGTATATTCATTCCTTCGTGTTCCTGGCGAGCCGCAGCCCGCCTTGGCGCCCCTGCGTGGTTAACATTTTTGTTTCCGGTCATTTCGCTTATCCGGTGATTGCGTGTCATCAAGGCGGCGGCGCAAAAATCAGGGTGTCAGGGCCGCCGCCGCTGCCGGCGGTTCTCAAGTTTAGCCCGGTCCTTCTTGAGCGGGGAACAGGGAAGCCCCGCCGGCAGGGAGGCCGGCGGGGGGAATAAGTTCTCCATGTTTTGGCGTGAAGCGCCAAAACTCACAAGTCCGCGAAGACGGCAGGGACGCCGAACCGCAGCGCACAGGGAGCGGCATCCATCAAGTTGCCGCGCGGAGCGCGGCAACTCAGGGGCGCAGCCCGCGCAAGGGATAGAAGCGGAAGTCCCCGCCCCCGGCGGGGGCGGGGAATTGGAGCGGATAGCCCGGTCCCCGCCGGAGGCGGGGATGCGCCCAACATATTAACGGGCGTTTTTGTGGGCCGTAAGCTGGGACTGGATTTCGGCCTTTACCTTATCGTACCCGGCGGCCCTAAGGGCGGCGCGGAAGTCGGCCACCGCTTTTACCGGATCGGCGGTCTTGCCGAAGTGGATGGAGGGAATGTAGGTGGCGCAGACATCCCCCATGGCGGCCATTTCCGCGGCCACCCTGGTGTTGTCAAAGCTGAATTTCTCCAGGGGGTAGTCCCTGGCGAAGGTGTTGAGGTGTTCCACAAAGGGGACGCGCCCGGTCCACCAGGTGTCCCACACCGGTTCAAACTCGTCCATCCGGCCGGCCCAGAAGTTGGTGTCCAGGGCGTCGTTGGTGGAGTTGAATCCCGCAGGCCGGGTGAACCTGCCGTCGGGCAGCACGAGGTAATCCTTCCCCTCAATGCCGTAGTTGTAGAGCAGGTAGATCTGTTTGTCGTTCCGCAGCAAATCGTAAAGCTGGAGGGCCTTTTCCACATTTCGGGAGGCCCCGTTGACGGCCATGGCGCCGTGGGTCAACAGGTCCTTGTTCACGTTGTTGTTCTCCATGCCCCACCAGTACATCTGGAGATCGGAGCCGGGCTGCTCCTTGTCCATCTGTTCCCGCAGGCCGATGTAGGTCTGGGTGTGGTGCTGGTCCGAACCGGAAAGGCCGGCCAGGAGCAGGTTCCGGGTCTCGCCCCGGTAGTTCAGCACGTCCTCCCGCCAGAAGCCTTTTTTGGCGAAACGGTCCATCATGACCGCCGCGTCCGTCAGTTCATTGCCGTCCATATAGTAGGATACGGCGGTGTAGGGATCGTTTACGTTGTACTGAAAGATCCCGTAGTTCCCGGTGGCCACCCCGATGATGGTCTGGATGGGCAGTTTTCCCTGGAGATAGCCGGTGATAAGGCCCATGTCCCGGTATTCCGCCCCGTTTATATCCCAGGGATAGGCTTCGGGATGCCGGGCCTTTACAATGTCCCAGTACTTTTCCAGGTCCTCAAAGGAGGCGACATTCGCAAGGCCCCCTTCGGCGGCCCAGTCCTTGCGCCAGTACATGCCGTGGTTGGTGTACTGGCTGTACTGATCCTCCGGGATAAACCAGATTTTGCCGTTTTCCGTGCAGATATCCCAGTGGGACGGGGGAATCTCCGCCCAGGTCTGGGGCGCGTTGGCCCGGATCAGCTCCGGCGTCATGGGATAAAAGCCCCCCCGGCGGCTGATTTCCCAGGCGTAGAGCCAGTCCGTGGCGGTTACAATCAAGTCCAGGTTCGGATCCCCGGCGGCCAGCCGCAGTTGGTACTGGTTCTGCCAGTCCGCCCACTCAACGTACTCGGTCCGCAGTTCCACGCCGATCCGGGGGCCCGCAAGTTTGTTGATCTCCGCGACGGCCGCGTCCGCCCGACCGTTGGTGGGCTTGTTGCCCAGGAGCAGCATGGTGATGGGAACGGCCCTCCCCGCCCCCCTGTCCCTGCCGCCCCCCGCGAAAAGACCGTCCGCCGCCGCCGTAATGAGCAGGACGGCCAGGATAATCTTCATCGTGTTCTTCATTAAAAACCCCCTTGCATATTTTCAAAGCCTCCAGGAGGCTTTATATCGGACACCGGTCAAACGCCGAAAACAGAAAAACTACGCCTAACCCTTTACCGAACCCACCACAATCCCCGAAATAAAGTACTTCTGCACAAAGGGGTACAGGAGGATGATGGGGCCGGTGGCCAGTACGGCGGTGGCCATCTTGAGGGTGGTGGTGGGCAGGGCCCCCACGACAACCACCGATCCGGCCAGGGATTGGCGCAGGGCCGCCGCCTCGTTGACTATTTTATAGAGGTAGTACTGCAAGGGTTTATAATCCAGGTTGGGGAGGTACAGCATGGAGTTGTACCACTCGTTCCAGTAGCTCAAGGCCAGGAACAGGCCGATGGTGGCCAGGGCCGGTTTCATCATGGGGAAGATCAGGGAGATAAAGATCCTGAAATCCCCGGCCCCGTCTATTTTCCCCGATTCGGTGATCTCGTAGGGGATGGACTTCATAAAATTCCGCATCAGAATGATGAGCCAGGGGGACATGAGCAGGGGAAGCAGCACCGCCAGGTAGTTGTTCCGCAAATTGAGGTACCGGACCATCCAGATATAGGAAGGGGCCAGGCCCGCGGAAAACAGGGTGGTAAAGTAAAAGAAAAAGGCGATTTTGTTGCGGATAAAGAAGTCGGGCCGGTACAGGGCGTAGCCGGTCATGGAGATGATAAAAAGGCCGATAAGGGTGCCGGAAAAGGTCAGCAGAATCGTTACGATATAGGAGCCGATAATAAATTTGGGGTTCTTGAGGGCTATTTTGTAGGCTTCAATGGAAAGACCCCTGGGCAGGATATCTATTCCCTCGGTCATAATGATGTTCTCGTCGCTAAAGGAGGCGGACACCATCATCACAAAAGGGATAAGGCAGACAAGGGCGAAGCACAGCACAAAAATTACGGCAAAACACGCAACCGCCCCGGAGACGGCGTCTTTCCGCACCTTCCGCTGATTTGTTCCGCTTTTCACAAGAGCCATAGTTCCTCCACGGCGCCGCGCTAGAACAGCGCGTAATCGCTTTCGATCTTCTTGATGATCCAGTTGGCCGTCATAACGATGACAAAGCCCACCGCGCTCTGGTACAGGCCCACCGCCGCGGAGTAGGAAAAGTTAAACTGACTCATCAGACTGCGAAACACGTAGGTTTCGATAATGTCCGTCATGGGCTGGAGGGCCGCATTGGCGGTCCCCACCAGGTTGTAGAAAAGGCCGAAGTTCCCCTTGAGGATCCCCCCGATGGAGAAGAGAATCAGAATGACCGCCGTCGGCTTCAGGCTGGGAAGGATGATGTAGCGGATCCGCTGGACGGCGTTGGCCCCGTCAATTTCCGCGGCCTCGTAAATGGTGGTGTCGATTCCCATGATGGCGGCGAAATAGACAATAGAACCGTAACCGGTGCTCTGCCACAGGTGGACCAGCACGATGATGAAGGGCCAGACCGCGGGGCTTCCGTAGAACCGGGGCGGATTCCCGCCCGCGGCCTTGACCAGATTAGGGATGAAGCCGAAATCGAAGTTAAGGACGCTGTAGGCCAGGAAACCCACCAGGACCGCGGATATGAAGTAGGGCAGGAACATGATGGTCTGAGTTATCTTTTTGAACCAGCGGTTCCGGATCTCGTTGAGGAGGACCGCTATGAAGATCTGGAGGCTGTTGCCCAGGAAGATGAAGGCCATGTTGTAGAGGATGGTGTTCCGGGTAAGCTGCCAAAGTTTGCCGGAAATGGCGAGGAAACGGAAATTCTCGAAGCCCACGAAGCGGCTGCCGAAGATCCCCAAGTTGTACTTAAAGTCCGTAAAGGCGATGTAGGCCCCCGGCATGGGGATGTAGCTGAAGACAATGAAGAACAGAATCGCCGGCATACACATCAGGATAAGGGTCTTGCAGTCCCAGAGTTTTTTCCCCAGGGATTTTCTTCCCGCGCTCATAGGGGGAACCCCCTTTTTCGGCGGGACGGGGTTCCGCCGGCAATTCCTAGTAAAACTATCGGAATTAGGGGGGGGGGGGGGGGGGGTAGAAAGGGAAGCAAGCCCCGTTCGGGGGGCGCCGGGAATTTTTTTCAAACCAAACTCCACGGTTTCCCCACCCCCCGGACTTTAGGGAAACCACTCCTGTTTGAAGTTTTCGCTCCGGGT
>JAIRSD010000002.1 GCA_031255615.1 Treponema sp.
TTCGCCGCTAAAGCGGCTCGGGTTACATTTTTGCCAGGTCATTCCGCTGCGCTCTGTTCCAACGCCAAAACTCTGCCACAGTTTGTCGGCCCTGGAAAATGCTGCGCATTTCCTTATTCGGGCCGCCAAACCGTCGTAAACAGCCGGCTTCCCTGCCGCTTTCGTGCCGGGGAGTTTTTGTGGAGCAAAAACTCATGCAGCGGCGCTCCCTGCGGAGTTGCCGCGTTCCCTGCGGCAACTCAGAAAAAACGAAACAGGGCGGCGTTTTGCCTCACAAGCCTCCGCGCCGCCGGGCCGGGATCGGGGCGTTGCTTGTCCAAGCCCCCGGTTTTGGACACAATGGGCCATGCGAGAACGGGGGCTGGGGATTTCGACGGCGGGGGCGCTCCGCAGGCTGCTGTTGAACCGGCGGCTGCGGCCCCATATCCGGCGCTGCGCCGCTTCGATCTTCTATCATTTTTTCTTTTGCCAGTACCGGGCGGCTCTGGCCGGCAGGCTGAAGATGCGGGGGCGGATTCCGGTTTCCCAGGTAGACCACGAGCTGGACGCTCTTATTCCCTTTGTGCCCGGCTGGGTTGGTGTGTACCTGGACTTTGTGGGGTTCTGGGTGCGGATGCTGGGCTTTCTGTTGGGGCGTTTCGGCGGGAAAGGCCGGGGGGCGGCGGCGGATTTTTTGGATTCCATGGGGAGGCTCTACGCCTTCGCGGGGGAGGTGTATCAACGGAATCTTTCCACCACCCGGCGGCCCTTTTACATTCGGCGGCCCCGCTTTCTTTTGATACACCTGGCGGACCCCCATTTGATGTGTATTCCCAGCCTCCATGTGATGGTGGCGATCCATAGCTACACCCGCTTTGCCCGGATCATGGAGGAGCTTGAGGGGGGGGACGCCGGTTCCTCCGGGGCTTCCCCGCTGGCGGCGGGGTTCCGCCGGGGGGCCCTGGACATTACCGAGGCGATTCTCTACGTCAAACAGCACAGCGTGAACTGCGTGGCCGCGGCGATGTACGCCATGACCCGCTTTGACGGTGCCGCATTTCCCCCGGAGGAGGCGGAACGCTTCGGGGCGGAGCTTTTCGCCGGGGACAGCGCCCGGACGGCGACCCTGCCCCGGATAGGCCCGGAGGCGGGGGAACGGGTGCGGGAGCATATCCTGGAACTTTACCGCCGCCTTTGCCGCCAGGCGGGGGCCGGGGAAGACTGGGCGCGGCCTCTGCTGGACTTTCTGGAACCCCTGCGGAGGGGGGAGCGGCGGGGCCCTGCCCGGAGAACCGCCCCTCCCCGCCCCTGAGCAAAACGGCGGGGAGGCCGAACCAAAACGCTGCGCTTTCTGGTTTTGCGGAGTTTCGCGGAGCGAAACTCCATACGACGAGGAGATTCCCTGGAGTTGCCGCGCTCCGCGCGGCAACTCAGAAGGCGCAAGCCGTGCCGGCTTGCGCCCGCGCAAGGGATAGAAGCGGAACAAAAACCCGCAGGGTTTTTGTTAGAGCGGATAGCCCGGTTTTTTTGCGAAGCAAAAAAATGCGCCCAACATATATGCGTCATGGGCTAAACTGAGCATCGTCGGCGGGCCGGACTCTGCTGGCGGCTTTCCCGGGAACGTGGTAGCCTTGAGGCCATGTGGAAATACTGTCCCTCCTGCGCCGGGGCGGAAATCCGGTTCGACGGCCTCCATCGATACTCCTGCCCGGCCTGCGGTTTCGTCTTCTACCAGAATACCGCCGCCGCTACCGGCTGCGTAATCCGGGGCAAACAGGGAATCCTGCTCCTGGTTCGTGGCAAGGAGCCCGCCAGGGGTAAGCTGGATCTTCCCGGCGGCTTTGTGGACCCCGGCGAGGGGGCGCTGGAAGGGCTGGTCCGGGAATTGCGGGAGGAAATCGGCTGGGTCCCGGAAGAATCTCCCGCCGGAGGAACATTGGGGATCCTTCCTCCGGGTTTTACCCTTTTCGCTTCCTTTCCCAACACCTACCCGTACCGGGGTACGATCTACCATACCTGCGATATGTTCTTCGCCCTTAACGCTCCGGAACTGACGGACCGGGACCTGCGCCTTCAGGCGGGGGAAATCGGGGGGTTCCGGTTCGTGAAGCCGGAGGAGATCAACATGGAAGACCTGGCCTTTGATTCGACCCGGCGGGCCCTGGGGGCCTATCTGGCGATCAGCCGGCCGCAGCCGTTTCAGAGCCGCTAATTTTCCTGTTTGTAAAAACCGTCTTTCCAATTAAAGCGGCTTGCGCCGGCCAGGGGCTGGGCGTTTTGGGCCGCCTTCATCAGGTCCCGGTACTGGACTTTTCTAAAGGAGGAACCGGGATTGCCGGGGCTGCCGCAGAGATCCAGGATAAAGCGGCTGAAACCGGCTTCCCGCAGAAAGGGGACCTTGTCCACAATGGAAAAGGGCCGCTGGGGGTATACGAAACTCCCCTCTCCTCCGGCGGCCAGCCGGAATTCTTCGTCTTGGCTGCCGGCAAAGGGGCCGAAATCGTAGAGTTTGCCTAGGTCGGCCCGGATACGGAACAGCGGAGGCCAGGCAAAGACCGTAACAAAGGCCCGGTTGCGGTAGGAGGGGTCGATGGTTTTTTCCAAATTCTGCCGGTTGTTTTCCAGGGGGGACACGAGATAACCGGCGCCCAGGGAAACGGCGAAGGAAGCGGCCCAGCGGTTAAATGCGTAGAGGCAGGGCCCCGCTATGATCCCCAGGGATTTTGCGCCCTGTCTTCCCTCTCCCTTGCCGCCCCCCGTTCCCGGCGCGAGGCCCCTGCTGTCCGGGATACCGCGGAGATAGGAAAACTGGCCGGGGTTTTCGACCATGTATTGGCGGTACCCCTCTTCCTGCAAGGCCTTAAGGGACTCCTCCAGGAATCCCTCGTCCCCCTGGGGAAAGAAGGGATCCAGGCGGAGGATGATTTCCCCCTTGTTAAAGGGGAGGGCTTCTTTTTTTTGTTTCCCCCTCCCCAGAAGCCGCGCCGCGTTCCGCCGGTTTAAATTCAAGATTACCCGTATGGGCCGGGAGCTCTGGAGCATATAAAGGTCTTCAATATGCGGAACCGCGACGTAGAGTCCCTCGGGAAAGAAAAGCCCCGTTCCGGCGTTTTTTTTGCCCTGGGCGTTGATGGATTTTTCCGGGGCGGCGTCCCTGCCGGGGGCGCGGCGGGAAAGCGGACCGGAGATGACCGGAGGATAGCGCTTCGACATGGATTTAGTCTGGATAAGGTATACCGTATCGCCGGGCCCAAAGTTTTCGGGAATCGATATCCAAAATCCGCCTTCCCCGGAATCTTCGATCCCGGCGATCTTGTGGGACTGCCGGCTGCTGTCGTCCGCCGAATGGAACCGCAGCGAATCCCCCAGCCGGGGGCTCAAGGATCCGGGGGGCAAAAGGCCCCGCCGCTCCGCCCCGGAACCCTTGACCTTGAGGACGGCCCCCAGGGGAATCCCGGTCCCCCCGTCCTGGGAGGGGTTAAGCCAGTCCCCCGCCGGGGCCGCTCCGCCCTTCTGGGATCCGACAAAGTGAAATTCCGTCTTGGACCGGGCAAAGTCGTTGCGCAGTATCGCCGCAGCCTCTTCAATTTTTTTGCTTAGTTCCTCCTCCCCCGGCTCCGCCGCCAGGGTATCCAGGACCAGCCGGTAGGCGGAGACAACGGTCCCCACATACTCGGCGCTTTTCATCCGCCCCTCGATCTTTAAGGAATTGATCCCCGCCGCCGCCAGATCCGGGACCCGCCTGATAAGTTGCAGATCCCCGGGGCTGAAATAGTAGCCCCCGTCGTCTTCCCGGCGGTAGTAGCGGCGGCAGGCCTGGGTACACATGCCCCTGTTGGCGGATTTCCCCCCCAGGAAGCTGGAAAACAGGCAGAGCCCGGAAACGCTTACGCAGAGGGCCCCGTGGACAAAGACCTCCAGTTCCATGTTGGTGTTGGCCCGGCAGTCCCGCAGTTCCTCCAGGGAAAGTTCCCGGGCCAGAACGACCCGGGAAAAACCGTATTTGGAAAGGGCGTTGGCCCCCCGGGATCCGGCTATATTCATCTGGGTGGAGGCGTGGAGCTTTAGGGAAGGGAAACAATCCCGGACCATGGAGGCGACCCCAAAGTCCTGCACGATAAGGCCGTCGGGACCCAAGGCGGCAAGATACTTGAGGAGCTGGTACATCCGGTCCGATTCCCGCTGTTCAAAGACCGTATTTACCGTAACATAAAGTTTCCGGCCCCCGGCGTGGAGGGCCTTAAGGGCGGACTCAAATTGGGAGTAGCTGAAATTGGCGCTCCGCATACGGGCGTTAAAATTCCTTAGACCCAGGTATACCGCGTCGGCGCCCTCGGCCGCCGCGGCGTCCAGGGCTTCGGGACTTCCCGCGGGGGCCAGCAGTTCAACCATGGGCGTACTTCTCTACCCGGCCGTCTTTTATAACCCCGCCCCAGTTAAGGCCGAAGGCAAAGTCCCAGACATTGCCGCAGCTATCGGTGTAGGGGATCATATCGCGGGTCCCGTCTTCAGCCTGATTTTCCACGGTCTCCATGTCCCGCGGCATTTGGAAGGGAAGCAGGGCGGATGGCTCCGCCTTTCCGGTGATGATGTCCAGCAGGGCCCGCGGTTCGACGGAAAAGGTCAGGAGGATGGCGTCGGCGCCGGCTTCAAACTCGGCGGCTGTAAAGGGATTGGCAGTCTGGATAACGGCGATTACCGGCTTGGCGCCCATCTTTTTTTTGGTATCCAGCAGGAGATCCAGGTCCCCCTCGTTGGAGGCCGAGGCGGTTTTGCCCCGGAAGGAGCGGTCGTCGTTTCCGGCGATATTTTTCTCCCTGGCGCCGGCGGCCTTATAGGGCCGGTACTGGAGGCTTATGGGAATATAACCCTGGTCCTTCGAATACCCGGACCCCACGCTTTTGGGGGATTCCATAAAGCAGATCGCGCAGTCCGCATCTTCCGGGCTTGTTGCAAGGTCAACATACTCGGCGGCGATTTTTGGATTCAGGGGATCGATATCCTGTTCCGGGGTGGCAAGGCCGAAGAAGTTGGTCCCCGCATTAAGATGCCGCTTGGGTACATAGACCTTGGGCCTGCCCTTGAGGGGCAGGGCGGAGCCGGTGTTTTTCAGCATGACGATGCTGCGGAGCTGGGCCTGGAAACCCGCAAGGAAAAATTCTTTTTTCTCCGGCCCCTCCCCGAGCTTCTCCGGGTCCGTGTAGGGGTTTTCAAAGAGGCCGGTCCGGAAGAAATTCCGCAGCAGCCTTTTCGCGGACTGGACGAAACGGTTCCGCATGAACTCCTCGCCGTACTCCCCGACCCCCTTGGCGTAGGCCTCCAGCACCGGGCCCTTGTCGTTATTCCCCCCGAACTGATCGGCCCCGGCCATGAGGATCTTGTAATGCCGGTCCGCCACGCTGAGGTTTTCCACACCCCAGCACTTGCCGCTGAAGAAAATGTCCACCGGTCCTGGATCCGCGGTTATGCCCCAATCGGTGCAGACCACCCCATCGTAACCGTATTTTTCCCGGAGCAGATCCGTGATGATATACTTGTTGTAGGAGTTCCCCACATTTTCCCCGTATTTCCGGTCCATGTCCCAGGAAATGGTGTAGTAGGGCATTACCGCGGCGGCCCGGCGGGTTTTCCCCTCCAGCTTGAAGGCCCCTTCGGTAAAGGGCTTAAGGTGATCCTCCTCCCTTCCGCCGGGATAAACCGCGTACTTCCCGTACCCGTAGTGGGCGTCCCTGCCCCCCTCCCCGGAACCGCCGCCGGGCCAATGCTTGACCATGGCGTTCACGCTGCCGAATCCCCAGCCGCCGGCAATTTCCTGGTCCGCCGGGGAGCTCTGGAAACCGTCGCAGTAGGCCCGGGCAAGATCGACGGCAAGCCCTATCCCCTCCCCGAAGGTGCCGTTGAACCGGGACCACCGGGGTTCGGAGCCCAGATCCACCTGGGGGGAAAGGGCGGTGGTAATACCCATGTCCCGGTACTCCCGGGAGGCTATTTCGCCGAAGCGGCGGACCAGGGCGGGATCAAAGGCCGCCGCCAGTCCCAGGGAGTCGGGCCACCGGGAAATATCCCCCCCGGCGCCCATGTCGTATTCCGCGGTGGCCGCGATGGTATGCCGGGGATCGGAACTTATGTTAATGGGAATGCCAAGACCCAGCCCCTCCGCGAAAGCCTGGGCCCGGTTGTTCCACCGGGCCGCGGCGGCGCTGCTTTCAACCTGGGCCAGCAGCACATGCCGGACATGATCGTTCTTCAAAAAATTTTTCTGGGCCTCCGTAAGGTCCCAGACATGCTCCCTGGTATCCTTCTCCTCCCCTTTCAGGTAGCCCAGGGCCGCGAAGGGATTCACCCGGGTAATCGCCTGGTGGGAACTGTAAAGCATGAGCCCGGCGATTTCCTCGATGCTCAGCCGGGAGGCCAGGTCCGCGATCCGTTCCTCCCAGGGAAGCCGCCAGTCTTCGTAGGGGTCCAAAACACCGTTCCGGTTTAGATCCTTAAAGGCAAAACCGTCCGCCGTCAGAATATTTTTTTCCGTCTCCGCCCCCAGGACGGGCCCCCCCTCGTTGAGGTACAGAACATAGCCGTCTTTTTGGATTTTCCTAAATTTTTCCGCCATAATACCCCGCCTCCTATACTTTTATCGACCAGATACCTTTATTATACTTAATATCTGCCCTTGATTACAGGAGGAATTATGAGTAAGGGAATAAATATTACCAGCGAAAATTTCGAGTCCGAGGTCCTCGCCTCCCCTGTGCCGGTGCTGATAGATTTTTGGGCCGAATGGTGCGGCCCCTGTAGGATGATCGGCCCCCTCATCGACCAGCTCGCCGGGGAATACGAAGGCCGGCTTAAGGTAGGCAAGGTAAACGTGGACGAACAGGGGGATTTGGCGGGCCGCCATGGTGTTGTGTCCATCCCCACCCTCGTCGTCTACAAGGAAGGCGCCGTCGTGCAGAAACAGGTCGGGGCCGCCCCCAAGCAGCAGATCGAGGCCCTGTTCAAGGACCTGGTTTAGCGGCCCCCCGTTTTTCCGGCATGGGGAGCAGCTCGGCGGAGGAAGTCCGCCGCAGGCTGGCAGCAGGAAGTGCTAGCCGAAGGCAAGGGCGTCCATCGCGAGGTGGAATCTGAAGGAGTGGACGCGAGAGCGTCTATGAGGCAAAGCCCCGGACCGGCGAACGGAAACCGCATATAAGGCAGCGCCGGGGGGACGAGCTTGCGTGGCAAAGTAAAGTCCAACGCTGCCCGCAGCCGGAGGGGAACTGCTGGACAAATGCCGGGAACGGCGAATATGTTCCTACTCCCTGATTACACTACATCACCGGGTAAGCGAAAAAACCGGGAATGGGAATTTTAGCCACCAAGGCGAGCAACGGCTCGCCAGGAACACGAAGGAATAAAAAAGCGCTTTCAATATTTACATACGAATTCATTAGGGTTGTTCAGAAACTTCAGTTTCTGAACAACAACTGCTTAAAGAAAGAAAAAAACGGCATCTTTCTGTATATTTTTTAATATTTTTATCTCTCTGTCTGTTTCAAGACTTATGGGATTAGTTAATATTTTGTCTGTCAGTTCAGATGTTCTTCCGTCCATAACCAAGCGCATGCCGTATTCAAATATATCCCTTTGATTATGTTTCTCTTTATCCAATAAATCATTCAGTGATACAAGTCCCAGGGAATGTGATATTATAGAGAATATTAATGCCCGTTCAAATATGATATTGTACTTTTCTATAAAGTCGTTTTCGTTCACGCTTTTATTCTCCAAAATGCTTTATAATTATGCCAATATATGTTGTGGCGTCAGTGCCTATAAACCAGAGCGGCAGGATGTCGGCTGTTTCCCATCATTGGAGTTGGTGCGCTCCGCACACCAACTCCGAAAGGTGAGAAACGGCATGGATGGCCGACCGGATGCCGGCTGTTTCCATTCCTTGGAGTTTGCGCGAAGCGCAAACTCCGAAAGGCGAAAAAACGGCATGGAGGCCGTTTTTTCGCCCGTGCAAGGGATAGGAGGGGTGCGGAGCAGCCCCGGCGCGAAGCGCCGGGGCCGGAGCGAAGGCGGAGCCCTGGCAACCGGAGGTTGCCTTGATAGCCCGGTCCCCGGCCCGCAGGGCCGGGGATGCGCCCATCGCTACGCGATGATGTATAACCATTTCCTTACAGCACAGCCCTGCGTAGGCCTGCTATGTCCGCTACGAACGTAACATCCGGCGCTTTCGGGGGAACCAGAACCGCGTTGCCGTCCCTTGTTTGCCCATTGTGAAAAAAAATTTCTTGACGGCCCCGGTTTATGGGTTATATACTAGAGAAATG
>JAIRSD010000047.1 GCA_031255615.1 Treponema sp.
AAAAACCCGCAGGGTTTTTGTTAGAGCGGATAGCCCGGTCCCCGCCGCAGGCGGGGATGCGCCCAAAAGAGACTCGACACCCGGCTTTTTTTACACTGAACGATGCCCTTTCGCCCTGCTTCCCCCTGTGCTGCGCCGCGTAAAAAACGAACCATAGCCCCGTTGACCTGGCAGGTAAAGGGGTCTAAAATTCGTTGACATGGTAAACACCTTTAAGCGGGGTCTTAAACTTCCAACCCGGAAACACGCCACCGAAGGGAAGCCGGTGGAACTGGTTCCCAGTCCCGGCCAGGTGGTGATCCCGGTGAATCAGCATTTCGGGGCCCCGAACGCCTGCCTGGTAAAGGTAGGGGACGCGGTAAGGCGGGGCCAGAAGATCGCCGAAGGGGCAAGCCCCGGCCCCATGACGGTGCCGGTCCACGCTTCCATCTCCGGGGTGGTCAAAAAGATCGAAATGCGGACCCAGCCCAACAATACCGAAGGGCTTTGCGTGGTTATCGAGGCTGCGGCGGGGGCCGCGGACGGCGGGGAAGCCGCCTATATGCCCTCCCTGGATCCCTTTTCCTGTTCAAAGGAAGACGCCCTGGCCCGGATCCGGGAGGCGGGGATTCAGGGCATGGGGGGCGCGGGCTTTCCCTCCCACGTAAAACTTTCCCCCCCTCCGGGGAAGCCCATCGACCTTGTCATTGCGGACGGCGCGGAGTGCGAGCCCTACCTGACCACCGACGAGGCGGTAATGACCGAAAAGCCCCACCTGCTGATCCGGGGCCTTACCATCGTGATGAATATCACGGGGGTTAAAAGGGCGCTTATCGGCATGGAGGACAACAAGAAGGCCCTTATCCCCCTGATGGAGCGGGAGATCCGGCTGAACGAGGAGGTCCAGAGGGGGGGGCTGGACATCGGCATCGGGCTGTGCCGGACCCTCTACCCCCAGGGGGGGGAAAAGATGCTGATCACCGCCCTCACGGGCCGGGAGGTGCCCTCCGGCGGCCTCCCCATGGACGCGGGCTGCATCGTTCAAAATGTGGGGACCCTCATCGCCATCGCGGAGGCCTTTGACCTGGGGAAACCCCTGATAGATCGGGACCTGACGGTATCCGGCGGGGCCTGCCGGACCCCCAAGAACATCCGGGCCCCCATCGGCGCCCTGCTTTCGGAACTGCCGGTGGAGTTTATGGACATCGACCGGGAATCCCTGGCGAAGATTCTCTTTGGCGGCCCCATGATGGGAAGCGCCGTCCCCCACCTGGATATACCTATTCAGAAGAATACCAGCGGGATTATCCTGATGGCCGCCGGGGAAACCCTGGCCGACGCGGAGGGCCCCTGTATCCGCTGCGGCCGCTGCATCCGCAACTGTCCCTGCCGGCTTTCCCCGGTGATCATGAACAACAGCCTGGAGGCGGAAGAACTGGACTACGCGGCGGCGGCGGGGCTTTTGGATTGCATCGAATGTGGGAGTTGCACCTATATGTGCCCCGCAAGGATCAAACTGGTCCAGCGTTTCCGGGTAGGGAAACAGCGTCTGCGGGCCAGGGCGGCCCTGGAAAAGGCCGCGGCCGCTCAAGCCGCCGCGCGCGCCGCCCCTTAGGGCGCAGTTTCTACGGTTTCCAGGCAGAGTCCGGGGCTTTGGGCCCCTTAAGGAGGAGCCCGCCGGGCGCAGGAGTATTTTTTCATGGCTGAAAACGAAAAAACGGTACACAACGCGGGGGGGGAGGCGGCTAAAACCGCCGCGTCCGCAAAACAGCCCCCCCGGTCTTCGGAGGGCATGCTGCTTCTTGCCTCCAGCCCCCATATCGGTTCTCCGGTGCGGTCGGCCCGGCTTATGGCGCAGGTGCTTGCCGCCCTGGCCCCGGCCGCCGTCTTCGGCATCGTCCTCTTTGGGCTTCCCGCCCTGTTTACGGTGCTGGTATCGGTCGCCTCCGCCGTCCTGGGGGAAACCCTGTTCCGGCTTGCCGTCCGGCAGGAACCCCGGGCCCGGGACCTCTCCGCCGCCGTCACCGGCCTTTTGCTGGCCCTCACCCTGCCCCCCTCCACGCCGCTCTGGATGACCGCCCTGGGGGCGGTTTTCGCCGTCGTCGTGGCCAAGGAATTTTTCGGCGGCCTGGGGGCCAACGTGTTCAACCCCGCCCTCTCAGGCCGGGCCTTCATGCTGATGAGTTTTCCCGCCGCCATGACTACCTGGCATCGGCCGCCGGGACGCTTCGCCGCCGTCCTGGATCAGGATCTGGGGCTCTCCTCCATCGTGGACGGGGTAAGCGGGGTGACGCCCCTTAACATCGTCAAACTGGGGGGTTCCCTGGAGGGGCTGGGGCGGGACCTTTTCGCCTCCGGCGCTTCGGGAAGCGCCGGGTACTGGTCCACCATAAAAACCCTGTTCATTGGAAATCACGCCGGGTCCCTGGGGGAGTCTTCGATCCTTCTGATTCTGGCGGCCTGTATATTCCTTTTAATCACCAAAACCATCGACTGGCGGGCCCCCCTCGCCATGATCCTGGCGGGGTTCCTGGGTTCCTGGGCCCTCGGCTACGATCCCCTCTTCGGAATCCTCTCCGGGGGGCTCCTTTACGGCGCGGTTTTTATGGCCTCCGACTATGTGACCGCCCCCCTTACCCCCCGGGGGAAACTGATCTTCGGCTTTGGGGCGGGGCTTATCACGGTGCTTATCCGCAAATGGGGAAGCTATCCCGAGGGGGTTACCTACGGAATCCTTATTATGAACGCCCTTACTCCCTTCTTGAACCGGCTTCTGCCCCGGAAATACGGCTATGTCCCCCGGAAAAAGCCGGAGCCCGCCCCGTCCGCGGCGGTTTCTCCCGGGCGAAAGGGGGCCCTATGAGCAAGCGGGAACCGGGAATCCTTACGCTGGGCCTTACCCTGGCGATCTTCGCCGCCGCCGCCTGCGTGGTCCTGGCCTTCGTCTACCAGGGAACCAGGGAGATCATCGACCTCCGCCAGCAGGCGGACCTGGAAGCGGCCCTTCTGGATCTCTTTCCCGGGGCGGATCAGTTCTCCGACATCACCGGAAAGCTGCAAAGCCCGGATCCCTCGGTAAGTTTCGAGGGAATCTACGAGGCCCGGCAGGGCCAAACCCTGATCGGCGCGGCCCTGCGGGTTTCCCGGGGCAGTTACGGCGGCCCCCTCAAGGCCCTGGTGGGGGTAAACGCCGGGGGGACCATTGCGGGGGTGCGTATCCTGGAACACCAGGATACGCCGGGCCTGGGGGCCAACGCCGCCTCTCCCTCCTACTTTGTGGACCGGAGCCGGGGCCTCACCTTTACCGGCCAGTTCGCCGGCAAGGACGTGGAGGACCCCTTTGCGGTATATGCCGATGTGGAGGCCGTCACCGCCTCTACGATTACCAGCGCGGCGGTGGCCGCCGCGGTAAAAGCCGCGGGGCGGGCCGCCGCCCCCTATCTAGGAGGCGGCCGTGAGTAAGGCAAGGGGGCGGTTTTTCCGCCTGTTTAGCAACGGCCTGGTCCGGGAAAATCCCTTACTGGGTCTGATGATCGGCCTCTGCTCCTCCCTGGCGGTAACTACCGCGGTGGCCAACGGCATCGGCATGGGCCTTTCCATGACCTTCGTACTCCTTATGTCCGAGGTAGTCATCAGCCTGTTCCGCAAGGTTATTCCCGAATCGGTCCGGATCCCCATTTTCATCATCATCATCGCCGCCTTTACCACGGTGATCGATTATGTGCTTAAGGCCTTTTTCCCTGACCTGTCCAGGGCCATGGGGGTCTTTATCCCCCTTATCGTGGTAAACTGCATCATCATGGGCCGGGTGGAGGGCTTCGCCTCCAAACAGCCCCTTTCCAGCGTGATCCCCGACGCCCTCGGCATGGGCTTGGGCTATACCTGGGTCCTGGTAGGGATTGCCGTGGTGCGGGAGCTTCTGGGCAGCGGCGCCCTCCTGGGATTCCCGGTGCTGCCGCCCTCATACCAGCCCATCATCTTTTTTATACTGCCCCCCGGCGGCTTCCTGGTGTTCGCCCTCTTTATCTCCCTGAATCTGTTTTTAAAGTCCCGGCTGCGCGGCGCCCCGGCGGAGGAGGGCGGCGCGGGGGCCGCCGCCACGGAGGAACAGCATGACCCTGTTTAAGATCTTCATTTCCGCCTTCCTTATCGACAACGTGATCCTCATGCGCTTCCTCGCCCTCTGCCCCTTTATCGGGATGAGCGCTGACGAGGATAAAGCCGTCGGCATGGGCCTGGCGGTGGCCTTCGTGACGGTCCTGGCGACCGTCGTCACCTGGCCCATCTACCGCTTCATCCTGGAACCCCTGGGCCTGGTGTTCCTCCAGCTCCTGGTTTTCATCCTGGTCATCGCTTCCCTGGTGCAGTTGGTGGAATTTTACCTCAAAAAATCCGCCCCCGCCCTCTACAGTTCCATGGGGATCTACCTGGCCCTGATCACCACCAACTGCGCCATCCTGGCGGTGACTCTGGACGTGATCAACAACACCTGCTCCTTTACCGGCAAGCCCTATACCTTCATCGAATCCCTGGTCTACGCCCTGGGGGTGGCCCTGGGTTTCCTCCTGTCCTTGCTCCTTTTGGCGGGGATCCGCCGCCGGATCAAGACCAGCCCCATCCCGGCCTTCCTCAAGGGTACGCCGATCCTTTTTACGGCGGCGGCGCTGCTTTCCATCGCCTTCATGGGCTTTAAGGGCCTGGTAAAATAAGGAGTTTTCCGTGACGGTCGTACTTGTAACCGCGGTCTTTTCCGCCCTCCTCGCCTTTGTTTTGGGATCGGCCCTGGGCTTCTTCAAAAAAGTCTTCGCGGTCCAGGAGGATCCCCTCCTTGGCCGGATACGGGAAGCCCTGCCCGGCGCCAACTGCGGAGCCTGCGGCTATCCCGGCTGCGACGGCTACGCCGCGGCGCTGGCCGGGGGAAACGCCGGCCCCGGCGCCTGTTCCGTGGGGGGGCGGGAAACGGCGGAGAAACTTTCCGCCGTCATGGGAGTCAGCGCCCAGGTCATCCCCACCGTCACGGTCCTGGCCTGCCAGGGTTCCCGCCTCCACACGGTGAAACGGGGAACCTACACCGGACTGGCGACCTGCCGGGGCGCGAAACTCGCGGGAGGGACCAAACTCTGCGCCTGGGGCTGCCTCGGCTACGGGGACTGCGTCAAAAAATGCAAATTCGACGCCCTGGTCCTGGGGGACAACGGCCTCCCCCGGATAGATTACGCCAAATGCACCGGCTGCCGCCTCTGCGTCGCCGAATGTCCCCAGCAGATCCTTAAAGGCGTCCCCCGCGATCAAAAAGGGGCCCTGGTCCTCTGCTCCAACCGCAGCCCCAACCGGCAGCAAGTCTCCCGGTCCTGCAAAATCGCCTGCATCAAATGCGGCCTCTGCGTCCGAAACTGCCCCCAGCAGTGCATCGACCTCTCCGGCGGCGTCCCCCTCGTTGACTACGCCAAATGCACAAGCTGCGGGACCTGCACCGAAAAGTGCCCCACCAAGGTATTCAAACTCTTTGAACGGGACCTGGCCGCGGTATAAGCCCCCTTTGAGCGATAAACGATAAAGGACAGTATCATATCGGAATTCCGGGCGCATCCCGGTCCCCGCCGGGGACCGGGACCGGGCTATCCGCTTAAATCCTTTTGCCCGGCGGACCGGGCAAAAGGATACCGCTCCTATCCCTTGCGCTTCCCCGTGCGCCGCATCTTTCACGGCGGCTCGAAAGGCCCCGCATCTGCGGCGGGGGGCCCCTTTCTTCCGCCTTTCCGGGGCCCCGTCTTTCCGGGCAGTGCAGGCGGGGCTCCTGCGGTCCTTCTTTCCCGGGGGCTTTCGCCCTATAATGATTCCCCGGAATGGAACACACAGAACCCCCCGCCCCCCCGGATCCCGGCGATTTTTCCCAGCCCCTGTCCCCCGCCCTGGCGGATCTGGCGGGGCTTACCCTGTTCAGGGACTGCAAGGCCCACCCCCTCCTGCGGAGCTTCCGTCTGCTCCTGGAGGAATGGGCGGCCCTCTCCCCGGACCCCCCGCCCCCCGGAAGGGGGGCGGGGAAGGCTTTCCGGGAAGATTCCCCCCGGAAAGACCCGGCCCTGGCCCTGCTGCGCCGTTGGGCGGCCTTTATCCGGGCGTTGGGGGAGGCCCGCCCCCCGGCCTTCTTCCCCTGCCTGCGGGAACTGGCCCTGAACAGCGGCAACCCCTATACCCTGGCGGCGGAACGGGGGGAAGAAGGCCGGTCCGCCCTCCTGGCCCGGCTGGCGGAGGACGATCTGAACCGCCTGGGCCGGCTTGCGGCCTTCGATGTCCCCGTTCTGGGCTTTTCCATCGCCCGCTTCCTCCGTTCCCGGGGCCTGGAGGAGGCCGCCGCCGCGCTGGAGGCGGCGGCCCGGACCCTCTGGCGGGAGGAAGGCCGGGAAAGGGGTCCCGGGGAGGCTTCCGGCCCGCCGCCGCCCCCCGGTTCCGGGCTGTTTCCCCCGGACCGGCCCTGGGGCGATTCCCTGGAAGCCTTTGCCGCCCATATCCGGCGCCGGGGCGCGGGTTTCCTGGGCTGCCATAGCTTTTTCCGCTGGATTCCCTCCGGAGAAACGGGGACTCCGGGCTTTCCCCGGCCTGTACGCAGCCCCGACCCCGTCTCCCTGGCGGACCTGGCGGGCTACCGGGACCAACGGGCGGCGGTGATTAACAACACCCTCTCTTTCCTGGAAGGGTCCGCCAACAACCTGCTCCTCTACGGGGACCGGGGTACGGGGAAGTCCGCCACCGTCAAGGCGGTGTGCCGGGAATACGGCGGCCGGGGCCTGCGGCTCCTGGAACTCCGCAAGGAAGACGCGGCGGAATTCCCCGCCGTCCTGGAATTTATCGCCTCCCGGGGCCTCCGGTTCATCATCTTTATCGACGACCTTTCCTTCGAGAGCCTTGACGATTCCTTTACCGGCCTAAAGGCCCTGTTGGAGGGAGGGGTGGAGGTCCTGCCCCGGAACGCCCTCATCTACGCCACCAGCAACCGCCGCCATCTGCTGCGGGAGTCCCCGGCGGACCGGTCCGCCGCTCCAGAAAAGGGGGATCTCCGGCCCTTCGATACCGTGCAGGAGCAGCTTTCCCTGGCGGACCGTTTCGGCCTTACCCTGTTCTTTACCGCCCCCAGCCGGGAGGAGTACCTCGAAATCGCCTGTTTTATCGCGGAACGGCGGGGCCTTGCACCGGACGGGGGCTTTCGGGAAAAGGCCCTGCGCTGGGAGCAGTGGTTCAACGGCCGTTCCCCCCGCACGGCCTCCCAGTTCGTGGACTGCCTCAAGGGGGGAAGGCCCCTCCCCTGGGACTAAAGCCGCCGGCCCGCGGAACCGGGAATCGGGCCCTTGAAAAGTCCTTCCCTGCCGGGCTATTCTGCGCCCATGAATAACAGCGCCGTTGCTTCCTATTTAGCCTCCACCAGCCCGAACAAGGTGGATGTCGGTCTCTTGGCGTACCTGTGCAGCCTGGAAGAAACCGCCCGTTCGGCCCCGGAAATAGCCCGGTCCATCGTAAAGGAACTGGAAAACCAGCGAAGCCGGGTCAAACTCATTGCCAGCGAGAATTACTGTTCCCTGGCGGTCCAACTGAGTATGGGGAACCTCCTCACCGATAAATACGCGGAAGGCGTGCCGGCCCACCGTTTCTACGCGGGAAACGAGAATGTGGATGCCGTGGAATCCCTGGCCCAGGAGGAGGCCCGCAGGGTCTTCGGCGCGGAATACGCCAATGTGCAGCCCCATTGCGGGGCCGACGCCAATCTTTTGGCGTATTGGGCCATCCTGACTACCAGGGTGGAGGCCCCCCGTTTGGAAAAGCTGGGGGAAACGAATCTTTACAAGTTAAGCGATTCCCAGTGGAAGGATCTTAAGACGGAACTGGGGAACCAGCGGCTTTTGGGGCTGGACTACTACTCCGGGGGCCACCTGACCCACGGGTACCGCTACAATATTTCCGCCCGGATCTTCGATGTCCACGGCTACACCGTGTCCCCGGAGACGGGGCTCCTGGATTACGACAGGATTGAAGGGCAGGCGAAAGAGCTAAAGCCCCTGATTCTTCTGGCCGGCTACTCCGCCTACCCCCGGAAGATCAACTTTAAGCGGATGCGGGAGATCGCCGATTCGGTAGGGGCGGTCCTCATGGTGGACATGGCCCATTTTGCGGGTCTGGTGGCGGGAAAGGTCTTTACCGGGGAATGGGATCCCGTGCCCTGGGCCCAGGTGGTCACCAGCACCACCCATAAGACCCTCCGGGGCCCCCGGGCGGGGCTGGTGCTTTCCACCAGGGAATTCGCCGACGCCCTGGACAAGGGCTGCCCCCTGACCATGGGCGGCCCCCTGCCCCATGTGATCGCCGCCAAGGCGGTGGCCCTGCGGGAAGCGGGGACGGAGGAATTCCGCGATTACGCCCGGCGGATTGTTGACAACTCCCGGACCCTGGCCGCCGCCTGCGTCAAGGGGGGGCTGGAGGTGCTCACCGGCGGCACCGACAACCACCTGTTCCTGGTGAACGTCCGCAGCCTCCACCAGGGGGAAAAGGCCCTTACCGGGCGGCAGGCGGAAAGCGCCCTCCACGAATGTCATATTACCTTGAACCGGAACAGCCTTCCCTTTGACCCCAACGGCCCCTGGTACACCTCGGGGCTGCGGATTGGGGCCGCCGCGGCCACCACCCTGGGGATGGGCGGCCCGGAGATGGAAGAACTGGGGGCCGTTATCAGCCTGGTGCTTCAGAACACCAGTCCCGCCCCGGATGCCAAGAATCCCGCCAAAAAGAGCAAGGCCCGGTATATCATCGCGGAATCCGCCAAAAAAGAAGCCCTGGAGCGAGTCAAAAAGATTCTGGACCGGTTTCCGGTGTACCCGGAGCTGGATCTGCCGCTGCTGAAAGCGGCCTTTGTCCGGTAAAGAGGCCGCGCCGCGGCCTGCGGCGTTCTGAGTTTCGCGGCGGATCGCGAAACTCCACGACGCGGGCAGCATCTTTGAGATGCCGCGCGGAGCGCGGCATCCCGGGGGGGCGCAGACGGCAGGGATGCCGAACCAAAACGCGCAGCGTTTTGGTTGACCGCCCCCGCGCAAGGGATAGGAGCGGAATTCCCCGGCCCCGGAGGGGCGGGGAATTGGAGCGGATAGCCCGGTTTTTTTTGCGAAGCAAAAAAAATGCGCCCAACCTACCTTGGATATGCGGTATATTCTATACTGGGAGTACCGATTCGGCCTATGCTTTGTTGTATTCGCCGTTGTTCTGGATTATACTAAATACAGTTTTTTTTCGATTCGTGGGGGTATATTATGAAGCTGAAATTTCGGCTCACCTTGATTACATCTGTTTTGCTGGTGGCGACTGTGGCGGGGGTCTCAATTATTTTGCTTGAAAGGGCGCGGTCCATGCAAACGAGCGCGGCCTTGTCAAATTTGAAAGAATTAACCGGCCGGTATTCTGTGATGATGCAGAACCGCTATGAAAATTACCTATCCGCGGCGAAGACTCTGGCGGATATTATGCGTTTCTACGACGATGTTCCCAGGGAGGATCGGCGGATCCGCTACAATGACACGATTGAGTCCATTATGGAAGCCAATCCCACCTTTATGGGGATGTTTTCTATCTGGAAGCCCAACGCCATTGACGAAAACGACGCGGCCTATGTGAATACCCCCGGCACTGATTCGACGGGCAGGTACATGCCCTGGTACTCCCGGCGGACGGGGACCCTTGAGATGCGATCCCTGTCGGAGTACGAGCAGTACGGTGATGTGGCCGCCAATATAGAAATGGTCGATCCGGTGTTAAGCGCCCCCTATTGGTCAACCGCCGGCGGGAATCGGATCTTCGCCATGCGGCTCTGCTATCCTATCGTCTCCCCCCACGGCATTGTGGGAAGGGTGGGGATTATGGTGGATCTTACCTCATCTTCCGATATTCTGTCCCAGGTGCAGCCCTACGGGACCGGCCGGGCGGTGATGTACGCCACCGACGGAACTATCACGGGCCACTATAACCAAAGCATGGTGGGGAAAAAAATTGGCGATCCCGAATCGGTTTCCGTACTGGGCCAGCAGGCGGTGAACGATACTCTGGAAACCCTGCGGACCGGCCAGCCGAATTCGGGGCAGAACAACAAGCGGATCTTTGAAAGCTATCCCTTCTATGTGGGGGGGGTAAAGAACGCCTGGACGATTCTTACCTCGGTGCCGGAAAAAGACGTGCTGGATGCGGTGAACCGGCTTACCCGGATTGCCATGATCATTATTGTTGTCGCCATCGTCGTCGCGGGGGGCGTTACCTTCTTTGTCGCCGGGACTATTGCCAAACCCATCGTCAACGTGTCCCTTACCCTTAGAGATATTTCCGAGGGGGAGGGGGATTTAACCAAAAGAATCGATGTGCACACGAAAGACGAGATTGGCGATCTGGCCCATTATTTCAATTTGACTCTGGAAAAAATTAAGGCCCTGATCGTTACCATCAAACAGCAGACCGTGTCCCTTTTCGACATCGGCAACGAACTTGCCAGTAATATGACGGAGACCGCCGCGGCGATCAACGAGATCACCAGTAATATCCAAAGCATCAAGGGCCGGGTGATCAATCAAAGCGCCTCCGTAACCGAGACCAACGCTACTATGGAACAGATCACCGTCAATATCGACAAGCTGAACAGGAATGTGGAAAACCAGAGCGCCAGCGTATCCAAGGCTTCCAGCGCCATCGAGGAGATGATCGCCAATATTCAGTCCGTAACGAATACGTTGAACAAGAATACCGAGGGTGTGCGGGATCTGCTTGAATCCTCGGAGGTGGGCCGCACGGGGCTTCAAGAGGTGGCCACCGATATTCAGGAAATCGCCCGGGAATCCGAGGGGCTTTTGGAGATCAACGCGGTGATGGAAAATATCGCCAGCCAGACCAACCTGCTTTCGATGAACGCCGCCATAGAAGCGGCCCACGCGGGGGAGGCGGGGAAGGGTTTCGCCGTGGTGGCTGACGAGATCCGCAAGCTGGCGGAATCCAGCGGGGAGCAGTCAAAGACCATCAGCTCGGTGCTGAAGAAGATCAAGGATTCCATCGACAAGATCACCAAGTCCACGGACAATGTATTGAACAAGTTTGAGGCCATCGACGGCGGAGTCAAGACGGTTTCCGAACAGACGGAGAACATCCGGAACGCCATGGAGGAGCAGAGCGTGGGGAGCCGGCAGATCCTGGAAGTCATGGGTCAGCTTAACGAGATTACCCGGATGGTAAAGGGCGGTTCCGATGAGATGCTTGAGGGCAGCAGGGAGGTGATCACCGAAGGGAAGAACCTTGAAATGGCGACCCAGGAGATTACCAACGGGATGAACGAGATGGCCACCGGCGCGGATCAGATTAACGTTGCGGTGACCCGGGTGAACGAGATCAGCGGCACCAACAAGGAAAATATTGACGTGCTGGTCAAAGAGATAAGCCGCTTCAAGGTGGAGTAATATCATACGGCGGTTCTCTGTTCGGAGGACCGCCTATCGCAGTTGGCCGGTTCCGGTCAAGGCCGGGGCCAAACTAAGAACTATTAGCTTGCTTAGCCTAAAAAATCAGATATGTAGGAAGAAATTTACCACCAGGGCGAAGAAGGCGCACGAAGGGCGGGGATTGAAGGTGTTTTTTCATTCCTTCGTGTTCTTGGCGAGCCGTAGTGCGCCTTGGCGCCCCTTCGTGGTAACATTCCTGTTCCCGGTTTTTTCGCTTATCCGGCGGTTTAGTGTAACGAAGAACCCAGGAGCAAGCTCCGGGGTACGGACCGCGTCTTCCAATCAAGGTACTATATATCTACGGTGATGCATCGGCTGGTCTCATCGGTTTGTGAGGCTTGAAGAAGGGCATGGGTTTCCCAGGGGAATCCATGCCTTTACTTTTTCAGCGCCGCCGCCGGAACCGAAAGGCCGGGCTGCTTATGACCCCGCCCCCGGCGGGACAGAGGCCTGGAAACCCGGCGGCACACCGGGATCCGCCTAGCGGTGCTTAACCGTAAAATACCGGCAGCGCCGTAAAGGCGGCGGTTGCCAAAAGTCCCAGGGCAAGCAAGAATCGCCCCCTTGCCCGCCGGGGAGCTTCTTCCTGGTCCGGAGGTCCGGGAATCTCCTCCTGCGGCGGATTTTCCAATGTTTCCCGAATAAGTCTGTCCAGGTCCTCGATGAATTGTCCGGGACGGATCCGCCGCCCGCCTTCGTTTAGGACGCCGAAGATCGCCAGGGACCTTGCCAGGAGGCGGCAAAAACCGGCAATCCTGCCGGCGATTCCCCGGCAGAGCCGTCCCAGCCGGGATTCGGCAGCCGTGGTATGGGTCTCCCTGCCCGGCGGACCGGCGGCTTTCCCCCGGATAACGGCGGCGGAGAGCATGAGAAGCCCCTCCAGGGTTACTCCTTTCCGCAGTCCCCCGTCGAGGCTTCCCGCGGTGATGGAGAAGGGGCCGATCTCCGCCAATACCCTGCCGTAAGGAACAAGGAGGTTCACCGCAACCACCCCGGCGATGACGGAAAGGGTAAGGCCGGGCCGGTTTTTCTTTCCCGAAGCCCAGGCGCAGAACCAGAAAAACAAAAATTGGGCTGTCCGGCCCATGGTGGAGGGGTTAAAAAGGAACAACAGCAGGGCGGCGAGCCCCGCGACGATCAGATCTGAATTGCGGAAGCATCGATCCCAGCGGTCGCGGCGCAGTATGCGGCGCAGCTTGCGCTGCAAATCGCGGCGCGATCCCCGCCGGTCCTCCGCCGGGGGGGGAAGCGGGGGAGCTTCGGCGCCCCGAGGCCCGGCGGGGCCCCAGGGAGGGGAGCGGAAATATTCGCAGAAAAGCCCCAGGGCAAAACCGGTGGCCAGGGCGGCGCCGAGGAAGGGGGGGATAAGGTAACGGACCCCCCCGCCAAAGACCAGGAACCGGGCCAAAAGAAGTTGAACGGCGGCGGAACACAGGGCCCCCGCCGCGCCGATGCCCGCAAGGCCGGGCCGCAGGATCCGGGGGCCGGCCCTGCGGACAAGGCCGAGGCCGTACATGACCAAGGCGGAAGCCACGCCGCCCCCCAGGGAAAAGAGGAATACGTAGGAAAAAACAGTCCCCCCCACGATCCCCGCCCCGGCAATTTTAATCAGGGTCAACAGGGCGAAACGGCGGGGGGAAAGCAGATCCAGGGCCAGCAGCAGGGGAAGGTTGGCAAGCCCTATGCGGATGAAGGGCAGGGGCTTGGGAATGAGGTACTCCAGGGTGGAAAGAAAGATGCAGAGGGCCCCCAGGGATGCCACAATTTGGCTGTCCCGATCCACGGGGTCCGGGGTCTGCCCGGACCCTTCCCGGCCAACGGGATCGGCTCCCGCCGGCGGGGCCTCACCAGGAAGCGGCGTCAAGGTCCTGTTCCTCCGGGGCTGCCGCCTCCACCCGGACCATTACCCGGTTGGGAAGGCAGGCTATCCACTGGCCGGGGCGGCGGATTTCCCCGGCGGCGATGCAGCTTTGGTTGGGACAGGGGGAGGAGAGGATTTTAGCCTCCCTGCCTCCCAGTTCCACCACCGTGTCGCCCAGGGGTCCGGCAACGCGGAGGATTTCCGCGGCATCCAGGGGAAAGTCCCAGCGGCGGCCTTCCCCTTCCACCACCAGCCGCGCCGCCCCTTCGCCGGGGGCGTATACCCGGAACGAAAAAAATACGATCAGGGCCGC
>JAIRSD010000048.1 GCA_031255615.1 Treponema sp.
ATAACAATTAAAATTGGTCAACCGGGCCGTCCGAATGAAAGGCTGTGATAGAGTTATCCGAAAATTTCAGCCGCCGAACAACAACCGCTTAAAAACGACGAAAACGCGGGTCCCCGTGGGAAACCCGCGTTTTTCGCAAGACATATTCAACAACCAACCGGGCCGGCGAACGAGTCCAACCGGTGTTTTTATCTTTAAAACTTATATCCCCTTTCAACCCAATAACGCCAGTCTTCAACGGCTTCCAATGTTTCTTCATCCGAAGAAATTGGCATTATCTGTTCCAGGGGAACCCCTAATTGCCTGTTTTGCCATTCGATAATAACAAACATACTATTTTCATAGGGATTCTCGTCTATCATTCTTAACGCTGTTATCTTTTCATTTTTTGTTAACGGCGATATGATGATTTCTTTAACACATTTTGCTTTAAATGGAAATGTTAGCGCGTCATCCAGGTATGTCCGCCATCCCGTCATACGTTCTTCGCTGTCATAAGCGTCCACGATAATCTCATTCATTATTCTATCTTCCCGTAATCCATTTTCTTTGATTTTACCCATGGTATACCCCCCCAGGGACAGAATATTTGCACCGTTAATATATCCCCATCTGATTTTGCCTGCGAGTGTTTTTGAGAGCCCGGCAGCTCACACAAAATCTGTTGCGGGGGCCGGATTAAGCTCGAATAATCCCGGCAGGTATTGGATCTGTTCAATGAACCTCCCCGCCGCAAGCGCCGGGGACAGCAAACACATTGCCGCCGCCGCGGGCCCCGCCCCGGCAAGGCCGCCGGCCCCGCCTTCCTCCCCGCCCGCGCTGCACTGCGGGGCCGCGCGCCCCGCAGAGGCGACGCGCCGCCGCCCCAGGCTGGAAGCGGGAACCCGCCGGGGTCCGGCTACACCGCCGTTACCCGGCAGTAACGCTTCTTTCCCGCCCGCAGCACCAGCTCCCCTTCGGCGTTCAGCCTGTCCGCGCCGATAAGGGCCCCCACGTCGGCAACCGCCTCCAGGACCGCGCCGGAGGAAGGCCGCCCCACAAAGGCCCCGCCCTGCTGCACCAGCCGGCGGCCCTCGCTTTTGCTGGGAACCAGGGCCGCGTCGGTGAACAGGTCCACCACGTTGTAGCCCCCCTCGAAGGCGCTCCGGGAAAGCCGGGCCTGGGGCATGGCGGACAAGTCGCCCCCCGCCCCCCCAAAGGCGGCCCTGGCCCCGGCCATGGCCCGGTCCGCCTCCTCCTTCCCGTGAATCAGGGCGGTCAGCTCCCAGGCGAGCCGCTCCTTGGCCCCGTTGGGATTCCCCCCCGGCGCGGAAAGGGCCTCGCATTCCTCCACCGGGAGGAAGGTAAACATCAACAGGAAACGGCGGACGTCGACATCCTGCACGTTCCGCCAGTACTGGAAAAATTCGTAGGGACTGGTAAGGGCCGGGTCCAGAAACAGGGCCCCCTTCTCGGTCTTCCCCATCTTCTTGCCGTCCGCGGTGGTCACCAGGGGAAAGGTGAGTCCGAAAACCTCCGCCCCCTCGATCCGGCGGATCAGCTCCACCCCGGCGACGATGTTGCCCCACTGATCGTCCCCGCCGATCTGAAGGCGGCAGCCGTGGCGGCGGTACAGTTCCAAAAAATCGTAGCTCTGCAAAAGCTGGTAGTTAAATTCGATAAACGAAAGCCCCGTCTCCAGCCGCGCCTTATAGGCCTCAAAACTCAGCATCCGGTTCACCGAAAAGTGACTCCCAATCTCCCGCAGGAAATCAAGGTAGTTCAGGTCCGCCAGCCAGTCCTTGTTGTTCACCGGCAGGGCGCTCTGCCCGTCGAAACCCACAAACCGGTCAAGCTGGGCCCGGATAGCCTCGGTATTGCGGTCCACCTGCTCGTAACTCAACATCTTCCGCATCTCCGTCTTGCCGGAAGGATCCCCGATACGGGCCGTACCGCCCCCCAAAAGAGCGATCCCCCGGTGCCCCGCCGCCCGCAGATGGCGAAAGGCAAAATACGGAACCATGTGCCCAATATGCAGACTGCCGCCCGTAGGATCGGACCCCTCGTAAAAAGCAACCGGCCCCTCGTCCATCAGCCGGGAAAGCCCCTCCACATCGGTGCACTGCCGCAAAAAACCGCGGGCCCGCAAATTCTCAATCGCCGGATTCATAACCCCATCCTCAATTCAAGAGCGGCGGCCCCGTTCGACGCCGTCCGCCAAGCTCTCCAAAATATGCCGCGGTCCATATTCCCGCCGCCCGCCAAAGGCATAGCCTAAAATAAAAGCGAAAAAACCGCTAGATCCGCGCCGCGATCAGGCAATGCCCGGTTGAGAACGTACCGCATGGTGAGTTTCTTTTGGGCGCATCCCCGCCTGCGGCGGGGACCGGGCTATCCGCTCTAACAAAAACCCTGCGGGTTTTTATTCCGCTCCTATCCCTTGCGCGGGCGCGCAAGCCGTGCCACGGCTTGCGCCTTCGCTGTTCCCTGCCGTTCCTGGCCTGCGCCAGGAGACCGATTCCCCACCTGAAAACGGACGCGGTACTGCGACTCTGTTTGCGCTCCGTCGCCGGATAACAAAAATAGTGTTGTTCAATAACCAACCGGGTTCTTGAACGAGTCCGAA